>JAAYVN010000041.1 GCA_012517155.1 Ignavibacteriales bacterium
TCTTCGATCTTTCTAATGTCCTTTTTCTTATATCAACCATTATGCTCTTGGGTGAAAGTATTTTCCCCGAATTTGCAGCTGGACAAGCTTCTGTACATCTGCCGCATTCAGTACACGAAAACCCATCAAGAATCTGTTTCCATTTAAACTGATTAGTATCCCCGGCTCCATAAACCTCCAATGATTCATCCTCAAGATCAATCTTGCTGAGTACATTTTTTTCACCCCCCAGTTTTCCCAAATACACGTTCGGTATTGCGCTGATTATGTGCAAGTGCTTTGAGTATGGGAGATAATTAAGAAAGCCCAAAATTAACAGTACATGTGCCCACCAGAAAACTTCATAACTTACACCTGTTCCCGGGGTTGAATTACTGATTAAAAGACTTCCCAGAAAATAAGATACCGGTCTGTATTCATATGGTGCAAGGATGAAGTCATTTTTTGCAATATGAGTAATATTCTGGCCAAACATCGAAAGAACTACAAGCAGAATAAGTAAAAGAATTAAAGCCGCATCTTTGTTGGCTTGCTTATCCACAACCAGCCTTTTAATTTTCAACACGTATCTTCGGTACAGAGCTGTTAAAATAGCGATGATTACTAGCATGCCGAAGATGTCCTGTGTTAGCGTTATCAGGCTATAAAAATACCCAAGAAAACCTAAAGAAAATGGTGTGTAGAATCCTTGTATCATTGATTCAATCACTGCAAAACCAAAGAGTATAAAACCCCAGAAAATAAAAAAGTGAATCCATCCCGCTATCCCGTCTCGAAATAGTTTTTTCTGCCCTAGCGCATATACACAAACATTTTTTATTCTTTCCGGTATCTTGTAAAATCTGTTTTCATTTTGACCCGTCTTTATTAAAGAGATAATACTCTTTATGCTCTTGTAAAAATAGAGCACAGCACCAAGAAAAATTACAATGAAAATATAGTTTTTTAATTCCATCTTTGTTTCTCAGTGCAGTAGGTCTGCTACTTTCTGAACTTGGTTACTATTGTCGTACCAATAAATACTTTAATCACCGTCCAGAAAAGAAATACTAAACTACCGACTGTAAATGCAACATTTATGTTTTGTACGTATATCGCATTCAGATAAAGCACACCGCTTAGGTTTATCAAAACTTCCCCAAGTACAAAAGCTGAGATAATCGCAAAATAAGATTTTGATCTTTCGAGAATTGCTCCTGTAAGATATGCAGCAAGCGGGAAAGCTAACAAATATCCACCTGTTGGCCCGAATAAGCTAGCAATTCCGAAAGTACCATCGGGAATAAATGCAAAAACCGGAATACCGGCTGCTCCTAAGAATAGATATGTAATTTGTGAGTAAAAACCTCCCTTTTTACCTAGCCATGCTCCGGAAAGGAGTACTACAAGTGTTTGCAACGTGAATGGAACAGGTTTTATTGGGATCGCGATTTTTGATGCAACTGCAGTCATAACAGTAAACATCAAAACCTGAAACAATTTGTTCGAAATAATTAAACTTAATTTATTATATACCGTACTCTTTTTTATTGCCTCAATTGTCATTTTTCGTGCCTTTCGCTATTTTTTCAAAAAAATCAACTGTTAATTTAATAATTTTTTCTAATTTTCCATTAGTCTCCGTCATTGGATGTACAACATCAAAAGTATGTCCTGTTCTTTCTATCAGGTGAATTTCTGTCATATCCGGATTGGCAGACTTGAAAATTTCTAATCCCTCCGACGGTTTAACTGCTAAATCATTCTCACCATGTATTATTGCTAATGGACGACTGAACTCTTTCGCCGCCTTCAGAATATCGAACGATTCTCTGTTTTTCTCAACATCCTCTAAAAACGGAATATCCATTTGCATCACCTGCCCTGTACGGGAATTAACGACTTCCATATACCCCTCTTTTCGCCAGCTTGTCGTCTGTCTCCTTGTCCACCGCATAAAGGTCATGACCGGAGCCCAAAGAACCGCGGAGGTAATTACTCTTTCTCTATTTGCAGCTAATATGGCTACTCCAGCTCCCCGGCTGTGCCCAAGTAGATGTATCCGTTTCCCCTTATTAGTACTATAAGTCTCAGAACAATAATTTATTAACTGTCTTAACTCCGATAACTCAAGCGATATCGTGTTTTTGGCAAATTTCTCCGGTTCTGAAAATGTAAGTGGATCATTTCCAATTCCATTATGCGAAAAATTTAAAGAAATAGCAGAGAAACCTCTTCTTTGTGCAATTCTCTCTCCAAGATATGGAAAAAATCCCCAGTCTTTAAATCCCTTGAACCCATGTACCAAAATAACGATATCATCAGATTCATCAGGTTTTCCAAATGCTGAACAGCTGATTTCGTTATTTTCGACCGTTCTGAGGCAAAAACTATTTTTCATATTTTTAAATATGGGACAAAATCCCTAAAAAATCAAGAAAAATATTAATTTTATCCACTTTTTTGTCCATTCTGATCATCTGATTAATATCTGAAATTGTGCGGATTTTTTTAATTGACTCACGTTTATAGGAAGATCTTCATAAAAAAAAGAGACATACTTTAGCATGTCTCTTTTTTTTTGAAAAATAAAAACGGATTTTTAGTAAGTGTATCTGACTGTATATTTCAAAATTGATTCTTTCCCTGCTTTCACGGGTATCTTGAAAAGAATATTTTGGGCATTTACTTTCTCAAAATCAAAGTTGTTATCTCTTATTTCCCACCTCAATCCCAAATATCGGGAAATATCAACTGTAATATCTTCGTCCTTCTGGTTCCTTATCTTTATTTCGAATGTGGACTCACTTACTTTTTCTGTAATCTGCTTGTACTCTGTCTGGTTTTCCTCTACCACTATATCAAAAGCATCTCCTACTTTTAACTTCAATTTCTCATTCTTTGCAGTATGGTCTATTAAATCCTCCCCTACAAACTCAAGGGCCTGCCCATCGGATTTATACATTCTGACTTTTCCCTTCGGCATGGGAACACCCAGATTGTTTTTCTCTGAATTTTCAAACTCAATAACAACCGCTACCTTCCCTGATGATCCGGAATATCCACCGCTTCTATACAGATATTTTTTTACTATTCCGATATTTTTCGATTCAAAAAGCGAGATTGCTTTTGTTTCGTTCTGAGCAACCGTAGTAGGTCTTTCTAACGTGTAAATATGATATTCAAAGAACGCTTTTTCTTCAAACTGTCTTCCTTTAGTCATTCCCTCAACCATTGTTGGTGCGGCATCTAGGTACATCTCATCTTGTACTCTGTTTATATCTCCGGCTATAAGCTTTAAAAAAGCGTCTTTGTATGACGTACCAGAATTGTTCTCTATACTTACCCATGCATTCATATCTATGCTTTTATCATCCTTATCTAGCACCGCAACATACTCTGTGTGCCAGTTCATTCCTTTGGTTTGATATGTAAGTTCAACATCTTGTTTACCGGCTATGTCAGAATTTGCTAGACAAACTAGTGTCGGTTTCGTAATAAGTCCTTCTGGTAATGAATTAACTGTAATCCTGTATTTTTCCAGATTGGTTAGCATTTCCAGTCCGCCACTCTTTTTCTGAAGAACAATCGAGTTGCCCCCGGCAGATAATAATTTGCCCGAAATCAAATCATCCTTTTCCCCTATTAATTCGATTTCACGGTCAATATATCTGGAAAGAATTTTCTCTAAACTGACCAGGTCATATTGATAATTTTGCTCTATTACTTCTCCTTTGAAATTTATATGAACTGTAGTTGGATCAATTAATTGGGCAACATCCTGTATTTCAATTTTTGTCTGTCCCTTGGGAAGTTCATATTCCCTGAGGTCTTTTACAACACCCAGGTTATCATTGTATATAGTAACCGAGAGTTTCTTTGGGGAAAATTTTTGAGCATTAACCGGAATTTGTACTATCATAAATACAAGTAAGACTGATAAAGCCAGGGTTTTCATAGCGACCTCTCTAAAAGATTATTATTATTACTTTCTGATTCTTATACTTTATCTGAGTGTATTTGTTCCGTCCCGCACAATAACGTTAAAGTCTATTTGCGCGTCATCACAAATACCCCGTCCCAGTCAGCTGGGGGAGGATTTACTGCATACATTTGAGATCTGCTTAGAAAAACAGATGAAGGCTGGTCATCAGGATTTAGTTCAAGTGCCGCTTTGAATATTTCTATAGCTTCGTTGAAGTTCATTTCTCTGTAAAGTTTAAGCCCCGATTGAAATTTGTCTAGGGACAACAGGATGTTTTCACTGATATTGTCTTTGCTTTCTGAATAAAGTTCATAAATACTTAGTGGAGTCACTCTTCCTTTTACAATAATTGAATCAATTTCCCTGAAAAGAAATTTATCCTTGACCAAAGAATATGTCGAATCGCTTACTATTATCCTCGTGCCGTATTCTTTGTTTACTCCTTCAAGTCGTGACGCAAGATTTACATTGTCCCCAATCACCGTATAATCAAATCTCTGCTTCCCCCCTATGTTGCCTACAATTACGTCCCCTGTATTTATACCAATTCGCGTAAAGAATAATTTCTTATCTGCAAGATCCCAGTTTTGCTGAAGAGTTAAAAGCCGCTTCTGCATCTCAAGTGCGGATTTGCATGCATATTCAGCGTGATTCTCAAGTGCAACAGGTGCACCCCAGAATGCCATCACGGAATCTCCAAGATATTTATCCAGAGTACCACGATTAACAAAAACTGATTCAGTCATTTCGCTTAGATAAGAATTTAAAAAGAGAATGAGATTTTCTGGTGATTGCTTTTCAGAAAATGATGAAAATCCGGCAATATCACTAAACAAGACTGTCAAATGTTGTTGCTGTCCCCCAAGCTTTAATTTAGCTGGATCTGAAATTAGTTCGTTCACTACATCACTGTTTAAATACTGACTAAACATCCCTTTGATTTGGGTCTTTTGTTTCCTCTCAACAATGAAATGATATGCTGTACTCGAAAAGTATCCCAGAAGTATTGCAGAATAAGACCCTAAAGTAGTAAAGATAAGTTTGTGATTTTCAAAAAAATAGAATGTGGAAAAACGAACCGCTACAAATAACGCAACTATAATTAGAACATTGATTATTTCAAAAAGATAGCCATGTTTGGTCTTAACCGATTTTATCCGGGATGACAAAAAGAAAACAAAAAAAACAAGAAGAAATACAACTAGTACTTCGTTTATTTTTGATAGTCTGGTGATGAAATCTCTGTTTATTACACACTGAATTTGATGCGCATGAACCTCAACTCCATAAATCAGGTTCTCTCCCTGTCTGTCCCCTGTCGAAAAAGAAATTGGAACAATATCCTTGTCTTCAGGCATTGTGGAGCCAATTAGCACAATCTTATCTTTGAATGCATTAGAATAAAGAAGTCCAAATTCCGGATCATCCCACGTATTTATATCCTCCTCATAATCCAGTTCTTCTGTGGTCTTAAATTCAGAATCATCAATAATATCAAGAAAATTGTATCTTGGAAATGATTTATCTCCTCCGTAGAAATTAATTAACATCGAAATGTTATCATACTTTGGAATCTCAATTTCCGCAAGTCGAAATGTGGATTTATTTATTTTCGCTGTATTGTCTGTCGGTAAGTTAAAATACTTATTCAATAGGGCAAAGCTGAATGTCGGAATTCTTCTCCCCTTTTGATCCAGCCGGAATGGTAAATATCTTCTTACAACCCCATCATTATCGGAAAGTACATTAACAATCCCTATGGAACTGTCTGCACGATAAAACAAATTCCCGAAATCAACTTCCTCGGAAGTAACCTCAAATGATGTCCCCGGAGTTAAACGGTTCGTAGTAAAATCAATTTTCCCTCCCAGGACAACATTCCCGGTTGATTTTATAGTACTGATGAATATTGAATCGTTTTTCTCTTCAAATTTATCAGGTGTAGACATCACAATATCAATACCAATCGCCTTTGCTCCCGCGTCCGTTAGATTGCGGACTACTTTGGCAAATAGATTTCTTGGAAAGGGCCAGCTATTATATGGGGAAGGTATTCCCTTGAAAGTCTGCTCGGTAATCTCAACTATAATTACATCTGCAGAATCCTTTATATCAATGGGACCCCGGTTCTTAAATCTCTCGTCAATTTGCTTCAACTCGAATTCTTCAAAAGGAGTAATCCGGAAGAATATATTTTGAGTAAGAATGAGTATTAATAAAGAAACTCCTGATGCAATCAGGAGTTTTATAAATGTCTCTTTTTTCAACTATTGTTGATTAAAATTATACGTAAAATAAAGTCCGAAAATTGAATCGTTATCCATCTGATCATTTATGAAATAACGTCCTTGCAATCCGACATTCAGATTTCTGATAACCTCATATAACCCCGATATTTCAAATTGAGTTCTCTTTAAATCTCCGAATATCGGGTTTACCACTGCATTCATTCGTAGCTTGTCCTGCAGCATCAGATAAGTTGCTCCGAGTGTTAGCGAAACATAACTGTATTCACTGAATTTCGTTTTGCTGTTATTAAAAGAAATCCCAACCGTGCTGTTAAGTTTTGGAGTCCAGAATGATGTGTTATTCAAATTTACCGAGGAATTCTCAGCATCATTCTTGGATATCGTATTGTCAGTTCTGTCTGTAAATGTGAAAGACAATGCAGTCCTTTGTTTAACTTCAAAATCGTAAGAATAACTCAATTGCAGTGACACTCGGTTGGTCGCGTCATCAATTGCGTACAAACTGTCTGCCGAATTTTTCTGGATTGTATTAGCATTTGAGAAATTCGAATATCCAAAAACTATATTGGGGAAATCAGTTCGTGGATAATAAGCAACCGAAGTATTTACAGTCTGAAACGTAGTCGTGGAAAGCCTGGTCTTTTGCAAATTATCACTCAGATTTTCATATGCTACTGAAAGGAAAATCTTGTTCTCCATAAGCCTTAACACATCCGATATATTAAAGCCCGCTACATCTGTCCTTATGAATGATTGCCCGAAAGACTGGAAATCGTTCCCTCTGTATATATAGGATGATTTGAAAGCATTATTGAAATAATTTAAACTCAAAGAAGCTTCTGCTGCAAGTGATGCAAGTTCCTGTGGATTGAACGGCGAAATATACTGATTTACCGTCATGAAATTTCCAAACACATTTTTTATGGTTTTAACAACTTCACTGTCGAATCCTAACTTATCGCCAAGTGTATCAATCATCCCGTCAGAAAGTGTTCCTGAAGAAATATCATTGTTATTAATACTTACCGCAGTCTGCCCCGTAAGAACAATCCTGTTATTATCAAAAGCAAACTTCATATCAGTTCCCAGCAATAAATTTTCTTTCGGTTTTGCTCCGTATTTAATTGAACCGGCATCATCCTTTCCATGCAGAAATGAAAAACCCCATTCGAAATATCGCCCGATAAAAAATGAGGGTCGTACTGATAAAAGATCTCTCTTATACGTTCCAAGATCTGCAAACACCCTTTTGTTATCTACTGTTACTATATTGCTCGCAAAGTCTGAGGGTGTCGCATCTTTTAAATAAGCCCCGTCAACTGATCTGGTAATCTCTCCTGTCGCAACAGTCAATCCAAAAAATCCGGCTCGCAGATTACCACTGAATCCTCTCACTCTTTTTCCGCTCATGATTAACTGTGGATACTGCGGAAATAAATCTCCAACACCTAATGAAAGCCAATCTGAACTTACGGTCAGACTGTATCGGTTGTTAGGTTGCAAATACTTCTTTTCCTCTGAAGTCACGTAAACTCTTGCATCCACGTTCCAATCAGAATAACTCCCGTTGAAATCAATCCCTAGATTGTTATACCAAAGACTTTCTCCCCTCATCGTTTCATTCCTCGATTCTCCCCTTACATTAACCCCATATAAAAACGCACTTGCACCATACTCGGGTGAATATGCTGGGAGAAGTTC
The DNA here is from genome assembly GCA_012517155.1 of Ignavibacteriales bacterium. GTDB lineage: Bacteria > Bacteroidota > Ignavibacteria > Ignavibacteriales > Ignavibacteriaceae > JAAYVN01. The sequence continues at coordinate 7,915 of JAAYVN010000041.1, forward strand.
AAACATATAAGAAACTGAATGATACAGTTTGTTTTCCTCCGTAAATAAATCAACACTGACTCTGTGCATTCCCGGATTCAGTTTGTAATCAAAATTCTCCGGTGAGAAAAGAACCAGATCGTCTGATATTACTGCCATCTCTGTTACATCATAATTATCCAGATATATCCTCGTCAGCTGCTTGTTTACTTCATCTGGTACTTTAAGTAGTGAAACAGAAACAAACAACTCCCCGGATGGTACCTTTGAGTTTGCTTCAGGCGTCAGCAGCAATATTTCCTGATCCTTTGGACTTGCCCCTGTTACTAGCACTTTTAACGGAGCTAATGAAGTCGCGTAGTCTAATGGATAGTACTCCGTTACTCCGTTATTTAACGTTGCATAGACAAAGAATTCTACAAATGGGGGCTTAACCTTGGAAGCTTCTAGTACAAAAGTAGCGCTGTTTCCTAACACCGTCAATTCATTCTCTGCATATTCGTTTTCCCCGAAACTTCTGTATGCTATTACAGCTTTTGCAATATTCGATGCTTGCAGAAACCTGATTTCGAATTGAACAGGTTCCCCCTCCCTTACATCCGGAGCAACTACATCCGAGATTACTACACCTTGCTGTGCAAGTGATTCGTTTATCGAAAACGATAAAATAAAAAAGAGAAATAATGATAAAGCAAAGTATTTCATATAAAATCCATTATAATTTAAATTACGTAAACTACTTTTTTATTATTAATTTCGTCCAAAAACATGAACTTTTATTCATCACGGAAATCTATCTTAACATCACCTTTATTCGTCTTGAGGATTAAACTCCTCGTATTTGTCTTTTTGTTATTCTCCAGTCTTTTCTTAATCTCAGGAGTATTCTCCTTCACTTCGATAGTCCCGGTTTCGGTAACCAGCACATAATTCCCTCCAGAAATACTGCCTGTTTGCTTATTCCCTACCGAAGCTTCTATCTCCACCAGACCGGTTTCTACTGCCAAAAGACTGCTTCCGTCATTCATAACTTCAAGAACTCCCTCCGTTCCGCGTATTGATGCAACCATGGTGGGAGTAGTAAACTTGAAATCCTCATCTTCCTGCTTAGTCACCTTGAACCCAAGTTGCACACTTTCAAGATGAGTGTTCTTTGACATATCTTTTTTCATTTTCTCTGCATAGATCTTCAGACTGCTGTTTTCTTGCACTCTTAATAAGGAATTATCCAGAAATCTTACAACAACAAGCGATTTTTTACCCGTTTTTAACTCATCCCCTGAATCCAAAGTCTGACCAAGTTTTGCTTTACCCCATTTATTATTTTTTTGAATATCAACATCCTTTACTATCTTTGATATCACAGCCACGCTGGCGGTTTTATTTCCTTCAGAACTCCCAAAAAACAGAGCCATGGAAATAAAAATAACTAAAGAAAAAATAATTTTATTTGTTTTCATTATACACCTCTCAGTTTCCATTTGGTGGGGTTATACCTATAATAGTCCCGTTGTCCGCCAATAATTTTCTCAGCAGTTCCATCAACTGTTCCATCGTGATTGGTTGACCATCCAGCAGAATTTGACCCGTAAGCTGAAGCTCACCGCTTAAAATTTTCTTAGCCAGATCTGCCGCTAGTGCATCAGATTCAAGAGAATTCAATAAAACAACAAAATTATTCTGAACCGTATTTAACGTTGCCGTCTCTTCTCCGGAAATATTAAAAGTTACAATATTAGAATAAAGCGTCTGACCTCCTCCTGGTCCTGCTACGTATGCTGAAACCTGAAGAACTATCTCATCTCCCGCATTCCATTGCCTGTTTAGAACCGCCGAATTTAGAAGCACTGAGGTTTGAACACCCGCTGAATAGTTATCCAGCACTGGATTCCCTTGATTAAGCGCCTCTTCAGGTGATTGTTCCTGACCTTTCCTGATATTTGCCTTAACCTTATACTCAGTAACCCCGTTAACCGGAGTCCATTGAACCAGAACATTGTCAACATTTTCGCTACCCCCCTCCAGTGGTGTCAGCACCATTAATGACTGTGAAGGATTCAAGAACACAATTTTTTCAACCACAGGTCCTGCTATCACATTAGTTGAATTCGGTCCTATAATCTCAAGTGTAAACCAGAAAATTCCACTGGGTCTGCCTAGCGCCATAAGATCATTAATAATAGACTGAGTAACGTTATAATAGTCCATTTGTATATCTGTAGAGCCCAGATCCGTGTTGTAAAAGTTTTGCGAAGTAAATTGATTTGTTCTAAAGTTGACAAACATTTCACGGTTCCTGGCATCAATGGTTCTTTGCCACTCAATCTTTCCCTGCAATCGAACCGGAACACCGGCTGGTATCATCTCAACATAAAAAATCTGTTGAGTCGAAGCTAATCCGTTAATAAATGCAAGATTTCCAAAATCAATTGTTGTAATATTATCAAAAAGCTTTAGCGAAAAATTGGAAATCTGAGGTGTTGCCCTGAAAGACATTATGAGAACTAATAAGGGCACAAGGAGCAAGGTTTTTCTTGTCATAATTTTTTCCTTCAAAAATTTATGTGAACACAGGTTTTAAATTACGAATAAAAAACAAAACAAAAAACAATATAGTTTCTCAAACCCCTGCTTCTTATTTCAGAAATTAAAAAATATTAGAAAAACATTGATTTTCCCACGTTTAAAAAATTTGAAACCAATTTTATCCCGGATACATGTGATTTGAAGCACTAATAAATAAGTTAATTAAAAAATACCTGAATATAATATCCTTAAATCGGTTAGGGTATAGCCTTACTTGCTATGAAAGAAAATATCAAATTATGCAAAAAAAAAACGGTTCTTTTAATAACATTTTCCTTTACTCCAGATTTTTCAACTTTTTCCTAATTCCAGCCCCTTCATCCCCCTCTCCCTTCGATATGAATACGTAGTGAATACGTACTGAATACGTACTAAAGCCGTGGTGAATACGTACTAAATTCGATCAGAATATCTTTTTACTCCCCTCTCACCCCTTATACAATTAACGAAAAAAGCCCTGATCTCTCAAGGCTCTTAATTTTACTAGCGGGGCCGACAAGACTTCCCGATCCTCGGGACGACCTCCTGCTCCCTATTCTAGCACTAAGCCTTACTAAACGAAAAAAGCCCTGATCTCTCAAGGCTCTTAATTTTCTGCGGGGCAGACGAGACTTCCCGATCCTCGGGACGACCTCCTATTTTTTCAGTGACTCTATGTAGGATCTACTTTTTTTCCTCTTAATCTCATTTTCTCTTTTCATTGCATCACTTTTTGAAGAAAATTCTTCAAAGTACACTATTTCCCAATCATTGGCTTGCGACGTAAATCGTGTCGTACCACTGTTATGTCGAAAAATCCTCATTTCCAGGTTTTCTGTGTGCCCCACATAATACTTGTCCACAGATATTGAGTAAATGACATATGTATAGAACATTATTCGAACTTTCTCATGTAATAACGAAAAAAGCCCTGATCTCTCAAGGCTCTTAATTTTCTGCGGGGCCGACGAGACTTCCCGATCCTCGGGACGACCTCCTGCTCCCTATTCTAGCACTAAGCCTTACTAAACGAAAAAAGCCTCGAAAATCTTCAAGGCTTTCTTTTTACTAGCGGGGCCGACGAGACTCGAACTCGCGACCTCCTGCGTGACAGGCAGGCGTTCTAACCAAACTGAACTACGACCCCGTATAAAATACTAAATTAACTCTTGATTTTCTCGAAATTGTCGGGACTTTCAAACTAGAATTAAATACTACTCTAAAAAGTTAATTTCATAAATTTAGCCTACAAAGATAATACTTTTTCTCTTTTCTGTCAAATTCTTTTTCGAATTTTTTTATTTCTTTTTTAATTCCTTTTTTATATTTTAATTCCTGGATTTTGGTTCTTTGTTCGAAATTTATAGGTTTTTTCTAAAATAAATTAAAATGCTCAAATCAGAAAGACTGTCAAAGGATTTCTTTACAACTTTTATGGCTTCCGGCTCTCTGAATCAGGAACCTCCCCTCTCTATTACCCTTTGTAGTAATACCTCTCTTCTGAAACTCATTCATGACGATATGAAATCTGTCTATCCGGATAACAGAGTGGTTTTCGCAATAAAGGATGCAAGGAACTTTCTTTTTAAGATAGATGAGGATCTGCTGAGAATTTTTTTTGTAGGTTTTCTTAAGCTAATGGAAACTGTTGATTCGAATCATTTTTCTATTGCATTTTCTTCTTCAGTCATTAAGGAAAACCTGCTATTCTCATTCCATTTTCCGCTTAAACTGAACGAGCATATCATAAGTCTTTTAAATACCAAAAAGCTGATTATAATGGACAACTCGGATAAATCCCTTTTTTCTTCTTTTTTTGTTTCCGGTTTGAACATCTTAGAAAAGCATTTCGGAATGAAATTTACTCTGGCTGAAGACCTGACTAGTATTGTTTTTTCCTTTCCTGTAAAAAATCACATGATTGATGACGGTCACATCACTCTGGATTAATTATGTGTATATTTAATAGTAAATAAATTGCGAGTGTGTTATGAAAAAAAATAGTTTATTTTTTGTAATCTTCCTTCTCTTAAGCATATCTCTTTTGCCTCAAAATGATTTTGGATTGAGTGAGATTTTTTCAATGGACGTAAGCACCGGGAAAATAACTTCCGCTCATGTCCTTCCTGGAAATACTGAATTTATATTAACCGGGGATGATGGTTATATTCGTCAATTTAGTTTAACAAATGGCAAAGAACTCTTTAGTATGAATATTTCTCCGGCAGGAATTGTTTCTGGCGTCTTGATGGACTCAACTCTTTATGCAATCACTAAAGATAATAAACTCCTTTTCATTTCCATTGCCCCCGTTACCCTGCTTCGATCTATTTAATTATATAATTCCCCAGGCTGCATTGCTCCGGGAACTGATGAAATATTTATTGGTATGAATGATGGTTCTATTAAACGATATGACCTTACGACTGGAATCTCTGACTCCCTGTTTTTAACCCATATCTCTCCTGTCACAGCAATGGTCAAGGATGTCAACAGAAATTATTTGATCAGTGCCGGTACGGATAATAATATCAAACTTTATGACCTCACTCAGAGAAATGAGATAGGAAAGATGATGGGGACAAGTAATTCAAAAGCTAATTCCTTAATCCTTTCTTCAGATGGTTCAACTCTCATTTCGGCACATGACGATAATATGATTAAAATCTGGAGCATGAATGAAACCCGCCAAATAAAGAATATTAATGAACATAATTTACCGGTTTACAAAATCTTGTTTAGTCACGACAACAGCTTCTTTCTCTCCGGCGGCGAAGATAAAATAATGCACATATGGAGTGCATATAGTTATAATCTGCTCAAATCCACTGGCTTAAAGGAGGGACCTCTAACCAACGCTGTTCTTTCACAGGACGATAAATTCCTCGTAGCAACTATTTCTCCAAATATTATCAAGGTATTTGAAGTTTCAAATGGCTCAACAATGTTAGCTGGCAATCTCAGCACGCTCAAACGTTCCAATCTTACGCTTAGCGATAAAATAATAATTGAAATTACTGAACCTAAATCATCACGAGGATTAAAGATTAGCGGTGCGTCTAATACCATAACTGTCTCCGGAAGAATTATTAGTCCTGCTCCAATAAATTCTCTTAGCATCAATGAAACGGATTTCGACTTCAATACCGATAACACATTTAGTTGTCAGGTTAATTTATCACTTGGTCACGGGAAATTACTTGTACGGGCAATAGATATTAACAACAACTATAATGAAAAGGAAATCGATATTGCTGGAGATATAACCCTCAATAATTCTAATACCGATCTCTCCCAGGTTGCAGCCGGAAGTAAGTTTTACGCAATTTTAATCGGTGTCGACCAGTATAAAGATAAAAAAATCCCGACTTTAAGTAATCCAAGCAAGGATGCTTCTAAACTCAAGGATATCCTTACTAAACGATATACTTTTGACAAGGATAACGTTGTTCTCTTAAAGAATCCCTCCAGGGCTGAATTGCTTGCCGCTTTAGGCGATTTGCGGAAAAAGATTTCGGAAGAGGATAATTTCTTGATCTTTTATGCCGGACATGGTTTCTGGGACAAAGAGATAAGTCAGGGTTATTGGCTGCCAAGTGATGCTGAAAAAGACAACCGGGCAAATTGGATCTCAAATGGTGACCTCAGAGATAATATCCGTGGTATTAAATCAAAACATACTCTGCTTATCTCTGACGCTTGTTTCAGCGGTGGAATATTTAAAACAAGAGCCATTCTCGATGATGCCCCCCCATCAGTAGCGGAAGTATATAAGATGACCAGCAGAAAAGGAATGACCAGCGGTACTTTAACAGAAGTGCCGGATGAATCCCCTTTCTTAAAGTATCTTGTAAAAAGATTAAATGAGAATAATCAAAAATATCTGCCTGCGGAAATCTTGTTCACTTCACTTAAAACCGCAGTAATTAATAATAGCAAACAGGTCCCCCAATATGGCGAAATACAGGACGCCGGCGACGAGGGAGGAGACTTTATTTTTATCCTGAAAAGATAATTTATAGGAGCAATAAAATGAAATATATAATATTTTTGATCACCGTTTTTTTTCTCTCAAGCGGATTAACGAGTGGTCAGTCAACTAAAGCCAGATTTGGAATCTTGCTGAAAAATGGCGATCAGCACACTCGCATCAAATCTAATGATCGCGCAAAAGTTAACGACAAATTTAAGATTGTGATTCAGGCACTGAACGATTCTTATAATTACGTCCTTTATTCTGACGGTACGGAAACATTACTCCTTAATTCTAAAAAACAGTCAAAGTTGAAAACAAATGACAGATTAATACTTCCCGGTAAAAGTGATTACTATGAATTCGATGATCAGAATTCCAAGGCATTTCTGTATGTCATAAATTCAAAAAAACCGGTAAAAGAAATTGATAATCTTTTTGCTTCAGGTAACTCAGTAAGTAGCACAAAATGGAAAGCCGTTGAAGATAAAATTATTAAATCCATAAAGTCGGATTTAAATGATAATTCGGATCAGCCTATTTCAATTGCTGGGAATGTTCGCAGTCTTGAAGATGATAAACTTGATAAACTCCTTCAGACTTTTTCTGATAAAAAAATGATTTTCAAAAAATATCAAATTGAAATTAAGAAGTAAAAAACTCCTCTATCCACTTTTATCTATAAATTTGGCGGCAGGCGCAATCCTAGCGCTTGCCTTTTTTATTTTCAATATAACCTGGAATACCACAGATTACAAAATCCTTGACTTGTATTACTCACTTGCGCTTGAAAAAGGCTATGGTCCCCAAATCAGTCCTCGCATTGTCCACTTGAATATATCCAACAAGACATATGAGTATTTTGGGAAAAACTATCTTGATAGAGGCTTTTTAGCCAATGCTAACAATATTCTGACAGAACTATCCCCCCAGGCATGCATGTTTGATCTGATTTTTGTCCATCCAAGTAATCCTCACGACGACAGCCTGTTTCAAAAATCACTTGAAAATGCTCCCCATTTCTATCTTCCGGTTGGTATGAAACTTTCTGAAACCACACATTCTTTTAAGTGGGAAGAAGGACCTTATTTTGATAAGCTCAGAGATAACTTCTTGATGAAAATCCAGGAAATAGGTGAAGGCAAACCGTATTACTCCCTCTATGGGCAAAGCCAAAATCCAATGTTCGCTGAAGTGATTGAAAACTCAGGCCATATTTCATCGGTCCCCGACAATGATGGGGTTTACCGGCATTACCCGCTGCTGATAAAAGTTGATTCCTTATTTCTTCCAACTGCCACATTATCAATTTTTCTTAATTATAATAATATCCCTGCAGAAAGTCTCCGCATTTTCTGGGGGGATAAAATAATAATTCCTAAAACTGCGGACAGCTATCTGGACAAAGAAGTGATTATACCTATTGACTATAAAGGACGCTGCTACATCCCCTATCCCGACAGATGGCAGGATAGTCTGAAACGGATTGAGATGCAGAACTTTGTAGAGCGATACGGAAATGAGGAAGAATTTGATGAAATGACTGAGATTTTTGAAGGCAATTTTGTTTTTGTCGGTGATATCTCCACGGGTATAGCGGACCTTGGACATACTCCCTTACAGCATGATGTTCCCCTGGTTGCCGTTCACTCCGCTTTAATGAATGCTTTTTTAACAAACTCCTTCTATCGTGAAATACACTCTGAGATAATCTTTTACATTATTGCAGTATTTTTATTATTGCTCTCGCTGGCTTTACTTCTGAAATCAAATAATTTTATCTATACTTTCGAAGTGGCCGCACTTCTTATACTTGTAATTACCACATACTTATTTATTAAAGTTCACTTGCTTATTCCAATATTCTCCATATTCCTGGTAATTTCAATTTTAAGTTTTGTCAGTATTCTTTCCCTTCAGATAATTAGTACAAAAGAAGAAAAATTTATTAAAAATGCTTTCTCAAAATACTTGCCGGCAAAAGTGGTGGATAAACTTGTTGATAATCCTCAATTACTCCAGCTTGGTGGTGAGGAAAGAACACTCTCTTTACTCTTTTCCGATATTGTAGGCTTCACGACTATTTCCGAATCTCTTCAACCAAAAATCCTTGTTCAACTACTAAACGAGTATCTGACGCGAATGACGGACATCGTTTTTGAAAATTCCGGAATTATTGACAAATATATCGGGGATGCCATACTAGCAGAATTTGGAGCACCTGTATTTAATGAGAAACATCCGGACCTGGCTGTTTCCACTGCTATATCTATGCAAAAGGAACTTCTAAGATTAAATAATGACTGGAAAAATCTTTATGGAACTTCTATAAAAGCAAGAGTTGGGATTAATACGGGTAAGGTAATCATTGGTAATATGGGCAGTCGTCAAATGTTTGATTATACGGTTATAGGTGATTCTGTGAATCTGGCTGCCCGGCTTGAAAGCGTCAACAAAAAATATTCAACCTCCATTCTGATTTCCGAGTCTACTTATGATGCGCTAAAAATGAACACTTATCTCATACGACCCGTGGATGTTATAGTAGTCAAGGGTAAAACAAAACCGGTGAAAATATTTGAAGTTGCAGGATTCTTAACAGATTTTTCGGGCAATTACAAACTTGAATTGTTTGAAAACTATTCTATAGCCTTTGAGAAATTCCTGAATCGTGATTTTGAGAATGCAACCAGGATACTTAATAACCTGGCATTAGCTCATCCCGATGATATTCCAACCAGTCTCTTGATTGATCGTATCGCAAAAATAGATACCTCCAAAATTGATGATTCCTGGGATGGTTCCCTCGAACTAACCGAAAAATAGTTACTGCGTATTAATTTATTTTGAAAAAACAATCATTTGTCATAAATTTCTAAAAACAATTCTAAGGTTTACTGATGAAACTCAGATTTTTATTTTTTGCTTGGATTGCTATAGTTTATATAGGGACATCAACCTCATTTGCCCAGTCAACTATGGAGGTGGGCTATTTTTCATTTAATGAAGGAACTCCGGGTTACACGCTTAATAATGGAGAGGGGGATAGATTTGTCCAACTGGAAATAAGGTTTACAAAAACCTTTAACTCAAAACCGGAAATAGTTTTTTCGATAGAGCAACTCGACTGTTCAATTGACGGCAATGTCAGGTATTCTGTTGAGAGTTCTTTGGTCACCCGGGAAAGTTTCCTGTTAAAGATAAAGACATGGCAGGATACACGAATTTTTGCAATCCGTGGTAAATGGATCGCTATCTCTAATGATTAGATTGATTTTCTTTCAGAGATTTACGCAATAAACTGACGGGGTGTATCACTTTTACGGGGACATTAAATTTTTCAGCTCCATACTGGATTTGTCCCATACATCCCGGATTTCCGGTAACCACAGTATCTGCTCCTGTATTTTTAATATTTTCCATTTTTCGTTTCAGAAACTTCATCGAGTCTTCATACCTTACTACATTATAGATTCCTGCACTGCCACAGCACCACATTGACTCATCCAGCGGCTTGAGATCCAAACCCGGGATCTGATTTAACAGAGCCCGTGGCTCCTTTGTTATTTTTTGAGTATGGCACAAATGACATGCGTCATGATATGTAACCGTTTCTTTCACAGAATTTAGCGGGGCTGTGATTCCTGCCATGTCAATGAACTCAGTTACTTCCTTAACTCTAGCAGACAGTACTTTCGCTCTTTCAGAGTAGTCAGGATCATCTTCAAAAATATGGGCATACTCTTTCATGTACGCAGCACAGCCGGCAGAGTTCGATACTATATAGTCAAACTTGTATTTTGAGAATTGGTCAATTGTCTTTTTCGCAAGATCCTTTGCGAGATCCAACTCACCATAATGTGCCATTAAAGAACCACAACATCCCTGATCAGGCGGACAGATTATTCTGCAGTTATTTCTTTTCAGCACTTCAACGGTATCCAGATTTATATCCGCGAAAGCCACATTCATTATGCAGCCGGTAGGAACAATAACATTATATCTGGCCTCGCCAACCGGTTCGGTAATTTCCTTTATCTGCGAGTCACTGAACACCTTTGAAATACGAGGAGTCATCTTATTCATTTCGACCATAATTTTAAGGGATTTGAACAGCCCGAAAAACTTATTTGCCAGCCATTCAATACCAAAATTCTGATAGAAATACAAAAGTTTCCCGACTATTTTTATATTCAGCTTTGAACCGACCACATAATGCAGGGCAAATCTCTTAATATATCTGGCTCCAAAAGAGTCCTTGCCCGATTTAGTGATTATGTCTCTTGCGGCTTCTACCAGGGAACCATACTTAACACCGGCAGGGCACACGGTTTCACATGCCTGACAGTCAAGACAATAATTCATTTCATCAATGAATGTTTGGGTTATATCGAGTTTACCTTCTGCAAGTGATTTAATCAACCGGATTCTACCACGTGGTGAAGATCTTTCCAGAAAGTCAACGTTATAAGTTGGACAGGTGGATAAGCACATTCCGCAATGCATGCACTGAACGATTACATCATCACCGGGCAATATACTTAAAAGTTTTTTTATGTTTATATCTTGAGACATTAGAATTCTTTTCGGAATATTGTGGAATTATTATCTGATAAAATAATCATTTCTTCTGAGAGCAGAGGCCATCCTTTATATTCGTATTTCCTGAGAAGCAGCTCCCCTTTATGCCTGAAACAATGATTATTAATATATAAAATCAATTTGCCATCCTTATAATAAGAAGTCGAAACAAGCTCCCCGAAATCCACATTAATATCAATACTTATGTGTTCTATCTTCACTACTTGTTTCACACGATCAGTGTGAACCCGGTATAACGCTGTAAAAATATCGTGATCAAATAAAAATCCATAGTAATCATCATATGTCTTCTCACTCCGCATCATCATCAGAGTGTATTCAATTTCAGGAATCCGACTGAATATGTCGGGTGAAAAAATAAGATAGTCAGAGCATCCGGTTGAGTTCTCGAGAAGCTTGGGCACTTCCCTTCTTTCTTTGATATCCCCGCTCAGATATCTTCCGGTTATTTTACTTGTATCAATTTCGCAGCTCTTTAGAATGGAATCAACCTTTACGGACATATACGGATTCAGCGATTGAGAAAATAAATGGGCAACAGTCCAGACAAAGTACATAAGTACGAGAAAAGTTCTCATTTATGAAATTCCGGAATTTCTTCTCTTGAGGATGGTAATTTTCCCTCGCATTTTGGACCGATTGACAATATTTTAGTCGGGTTTAGAATATTATTCGGGTCCATTACACATTTAATCTTTTTCATGAACTCAATACCGGGACTACCCACAAGCTGTTCAAGGAAATGCTTTTTCGCAAGACCTGTTCCATGCTCACCCGTAATTGTTCCACCAAGTTTAATTGCCTCGTTGAAAATATAGTCAAACGCTCTGTGAGCATTGAGAATACCCTCCTTATCACGTTCATCGGCTAAACAGGTAGGATGCAGATTACCATCACCAAAGTGCCCGAAATTACCAATTTCAACGTTAAAATTGCCTGAAGCATACCTCACCTTCTCTATCATCACAGGCAGTTCACTTCTGGGAACTGTGGCATCTTCAAGAATTGTTGTTGGCTTTTTTCTTGCCAGGGCGCTAAAAGCACTTCTCCGGGCTGTTTTTAATTCCAATGCTTCTGCTTCGAGAGTTGCGGAGCGGACGTAAGTACAATTATTCATTTTAAGAATATTTGTCACTGTGGCAGCATCAATATCCACCTCATCCCCCCTGCCGTCTAATTCAATCAATAAAACCGCTTCGCTGTTTCTTGGAAGACCGATATGTGTATAATCCTCCACGCAATTTATTGTGGTATGATCCAGAAACTCCATCATACACGGTGTTAATCGGGCTTCAATAATGTGGGATATTGATTTACCGGCATCAAGCATCTTGTCAAAAAAAGCAAGTAAAGTTATTGATTTCTGGGGTTTGGGGAGCAACTTTAAAAGAACCTTAGTGATAATTCCCAGGGTTCCCTCACTGCCAACAATTATATCCCTCAGATTATAACCGGCAACATCTTTTACGTTCTTACCCCCGATTTTGAGAAATTCCCCTGTAGGGGTTATCATTTCAAATCCAAGGACATAATTTTTAGTAACTCCGTATTTCAGCCCCCTCAGACCCCCGGCATTCTCAGCAACATTCCCGCCTATCGTGCAAACATTCAAGCTTCCGGGATCAGGCGGATAAAAAAGTCCGAGGGATTCAACATCCTTCTGAAACTTTCCGGTGATTACTCCCGGTTGTACTGTAGCGGTTAAATTTGCCTGGTCTATTTCCAGGATTTTATTCCATTTGGTTAGCACCATTACAATAGAATTTTCAACCGGAATCGACCCGCCGCTTAAGCCTGTACCCGCTCCCCTTGGTACAACAGCAAATTTTTCTTCATTGGACAGCTTTATAATTTCTGCAATCTGAGTTTCATTTTCGGGAAAAACAATTGCGTCAGGCTGTTGAGAGATTAATGGGGTACCGTCATATGAGTAACAAATCTTGTCCTCAATTTTATCGGAATAGTTTTTCTCTCCAACAATATGTTTGACTTTTTCAAGTAATGCGGAATTCATATGATTAATTAAAATATCTTGATAAAAAATAACTGACTATATATGCCGTCACCACGACACCTAATGCCAAATAAAGTAGTTTCTTCAAAAAATTCTTTGTCGTACCGAATGAAAACTTCACACCCCTCCAGCCGCATTCGCTGCATCTGTATATTCTGAAAATCCTTAAACTTTTAAGAATTTTTTCCCAGATTGTGCGTGCTCTTGATCTGTTCAGTGCACCAATGCTTTTACAAGATGGACATCGTGCGAAGGCAGGATCAACTTTATGAAGCAGTTTACTCATATTTCTAATTTGACTTTAGTAATTTGTTGTAAGTCTCGGAATTTCTTAAAAATTCCAAAGCTTTGTTAATTAAAATATCATTTCCCAGTGCCATTTCGAAGGACTTATCCGGAGAAAAGTATCTTTTTGCAAGTTCATTTTTAATTTCCCGCAGTAATCCGGATTTCTGTTTGCCAAGTTCCTCTGAATAGAGGCGAGTCAGCTCATCTCTGATAACAGAAATTTCTTTTTTCAAGGCGTTTTTTCCATTCAGAGTAGCTATCTCGTCCTCAAGATTGCTTATGATCCTAAAGGCTTCTCCCTTCAACTCGAAATTTTGCTTGTGAAGGAATGCGGAGAACTCGTTATAAAGCACCTCATCAGTAATTTTTGAAAAGTCGGTTTTGTTATTTTTTTCGTAGAACTCATTCGCAAACTGAAATATAAGTCCCTTTGCATAAAGTTCAAGAAGGATCTCTGACTTTTCAGTAAAGTCCATTATCGAGTCGGGAGTTATTCCGCCGGAACTAAACACTATTCGCTTGTTGTCGGTCAGAAACTCTGCTTTCTTGTTTTCCTCGACTGATTTAAAAACCGGATTCTTTCCGGAGTAATCAATTTTCTGAATACATCTACCGCTCGGGGTATAGTACTTTGAAGTGGTTATTTTCAGGGATGTGTTATAAGAAAGGGGAGTAATAGTCTGGACAAGTCCTTTTCCAAAAGTTGCCGTGCCCAGAATAATTCCCCGGTCATGATCTTGTACTGCACCGGCAACTATCTCAGATGCAGAGGCAGAACTCCCATCAACCAGCAGTGCAATTTTTATATCTTTAAGCAGGGGTTCCTGAGTATTGAAATATTGTTTTACGTTGGTCGTGTCCCTGCCTTTTGTGGATACAACCAGCAGATTCTTATCAAGGAATTTGCCTGCAATATCAACGGCTGCATCGAGCAATCCCCCGGGATTTCCCCTAAGGTCAAGCACAAGTGTTTCGATTTCACTTTTTTTTCTAAGTTCTGTTATTGCCTTTTTTAATTCTTCCCCGCTGGTTCTGCCGAAACCCGAAAGACGGACGTATGCATTTTTACTTGATTCCGGATAAAACCCTGCATACTCAACATTTTTAACAATTATCTCTTCCCTCAGCAGATTGAAAATCAAAGTATCTCTGGAATTCCGGAGTATAGTGATGGAAACAAAAGTCCCGGGTTTGCCCTTGACGTGTGATGAGATTTCCTCAAACACCGCTTGGGAAATCAGAACCGAATCAACTTTGAGAATAACATCCCCGATAATTATCCCCTGCTTCTGAGCGGCATACCCGCTAAGCAATTCCACAATAGTAACATGCTCATCCCGTATGCCAATACTTATCCCCACCCCCCCGTATTTGCCGGTAGTAAGCAGGTCGACATCATCCTTTCTTTTTTCGTCCACAAACACAGTATAAGGGTCAAGTGTACTCAGCATTCCCCTGATCCCTGCCCTGAGAAATTCTTCAGGACTGATGTCATCCACATAATTAAAAGCAATTTCCTTAAAGACCCGTGTGAATATATCTATATTCTTTGCGACATCAAAATATATATCTTTCCTTACTAAATTAAATGCCAAAATCCCCATAAGCGCAGGGACTAAAACAAATACCCAGATTAACCTCGTTTTATTGTTGCCTGTTTTCAATCTTTTTTATTTCCTCAATAATAATTTCGTGAATTTCCTCAACCGGAAGAATGCCATTTATTAATTTAATCCTGTTTTCTGTTTTGGAAAGTGATAAAAAGCCTTCCCTGACTTTATGAAAGAAATCTAAGGATGCCAGTTCCATTCGATCCAGCGCACGGGAATTTTTCCCGTATTTTCTTTTTTCCATTTCTTCAATCGGGATATCTATAAAGACGGTAATATCAGGAATGCACTCACCGACAGCAAATTTATTTATTTGCTGAACGGCATCCAAAGAGACTCCCCTTCCATATCCCTGATACGCAGTGGTCGAATCAAAAAAACGATCAGTTATTACCACAGTTCCATCCTGAATGTAGGGGAGGATAACTTCACGAACAAGCTGAGACCTGGCAGCCGAGAAGAGAAGTATCTCGGTCTCGATGGACATTTGATGGTTCTCCTTATCAAGAAGAATTGATCTTACTTTTTCTGATATCAGAGTACCCCCCGGTTCTCTTATTAACTTTACTTTTTTACCCTTACCAATAAAGTAGTGTTCAAGTAATTTAACCTGAGTCGTTTTGCCGCTAAAATCAATACCCTCAAAAGAAATGAACATAATCAGAATTCTTTAATTATATATTTAACCCTGTCCGGTTCTTTATAAACCAGTTTGATGTTTGGTGGTGTTTTGACATACGTCCTGATGCTGCCCACCGTATCCGCAACAATATCGTGATAGTTAACCTCTGCGTAAATCTCCTGGGTATTTAATTTCCCCAGAATATTAATTCCGCCTCTCAGGAGAATGGAAATCCTGTCAGGCAAAATAACAATATTTCTTCCCGGCGGAAGATTCACAATTCTGATTGGAACTTCCCCCACTTCCCGCTCGACGATTTTCTGAACATCAAAATGCAAATTAACCTTACCTGGCTTAATGTTAAGCAGCGGGCTTTTTACAAGTTCAACCTCAGTGGAGAAGGACTGATCCAGTTTCGAGTAATATAACAGTGCGGTTTTAACGTTTTTCATTGTATCCAGGAAACGATGAGTTCCGGAGACCATCACACTATCAGGAATACTTGATACAGGGACCGCCAAACCAAATTCCTCCTTAAAATCAATGGTTACATCAGGCGATACAGGAAGCATACGGGTTTCGAGCTTATCAATCTTCATGTTAATAGCTGAAGGCCAGACATCAAGTACCTGAACATCTGAAGTTACCCAGTCATTATCAGTCAGCGAGTTCATCAGTTTAATATGAATATTTCCGACCTCAAGACCTGCTGAAGCAACATACTCGATATTCCGGCCAAGATGCAATCCAAGGATTTTCCATCCCACCGCTTTGAGTTTCACAGTTAGTGTTTCGGGGTAAGTGGATGCCAGTCCATAACCATCGCGTACATTCGAAATTTTCAGAGGTAAACGAAGAGTAGTATAAAAACTACCCGAAATGTTCACAGAACTCCAGATAATTATCGCAAAAACAAATGAAAGAATGACTATGGGAATTTTCTTTTTCATATTTCAAATATATGAATAATGAAAGGAAAATCAAAGAGATGGAAGGGGTTTGAATTTTTACTTAATTCCCTTAAGGAAGTCAAGTAAAACTGTCCTGTTGGCTTTTGAAATTTCCCTGCCTTTAATTGGGAAATCGGGAATGGAGCGTGCCAGTCTTCGCAACTGGTGCACGTTCATGGAAAGAATATCCTGGGTGAGGTCAGTCTCCGAAACGTCTTCTTCAAGATAATGGACTTCGGGCATAACAGTCTCTTCAATACCTTCGGAAGAATCAATCACCAGCGGTTCTTCGTAATAAACAATATCCTGTTCCTCTTCTTTCTGAGGAGCAGGTTCAGGGAATTTTCCCTCCGGTAGTTCTATCTTCTCAGGAACTTCCTCAATCTGCTCGAACAGGGTGTTATAAGTTTCGGTTTTGGGAATCTCCTTAACAACCTTTCGCTTTTTAGGTTTTTCAGGTATGGGCTTAGCAGGAACATCGGGAACATCAGGCTGAGTCACCTGATTTTCTTCCACAACACTTAAAACCGCAGAGGGAGGACCACTGTCTGCAAGCGGAGTAACTTTTTCAGCCTCATCAACTGATTTTACTGATTCAGGTTTTTTCTTTCGGGGAGATTTAGTTACCGGATCAGCAGGAGGAGGAGTTTCTTCGGGTTCAGATATTTCAGGTATTATGGAAGAAAGCTGGTCATCGGGCTGAGGGATCACGTGTAAAGCTACTAACTGACCGACAGCCTGAGCAGCATATGCTCCGGCTTCCACAGCGTGTTTAACTGCAGCGGTTTCACCCACTACTTTAATAGTCACCATTGCAGGTTTGGTAATTTCCTTACCCACAATGGTTACATTGGCAGCCTTTGCCATAGCATCGGCTGCCTCAATAGCACCTATTAATCCTTTTGTCTCGACAAGACCAAGCGCTTTAGACATTTGAATTATTTTGCCCTTTTAGGGAGTATTAATTCCACTTCCGAATGTGGTCTTGGAATGACGTGAACGGAAACCAGTTCACCAACCCTCTGAGCTGCGGCTGCTCCGGCATCAGTAGCTGCCTTCACTGCTCCGACATCTCCACGGACAAGCACAGTAACATAACCACCGCCAATAGTTTCCTTGCCAATCAATTCAACCTTAGCTGCTTTAACCATTGCATCAGCGGCTTCAATAGCACCGACCAGCCCTTTAGTTTCAATCATTCCCAATGCGTCAAGTGTCATACCATTCTCCATTATAATGTTGTTTATTTTTAAAACTCTTAATTATATGCCAATTTGAAATTTTTACTTTGAAAATATAGCTATTATATTTGATTTATGAAACAATTTCGGACAAAATTTTCATTTTTTTTGTGAGTCGAGAAATTCCTGGAGGATAACGGCAGCGGCATTCTTATCAATCAGTGCCTTGTTCTGCCTTGCTTTTTTCTTAATGCCCGAAGCCAGAATGCGCTGCGACGCAATTGAGGAGGAGTATCTTTCATCCCAGAAAAGAATCTCGGCACCGGTAATTTTTTTTAACGAGTCCGCGAAAGCCCTGATAGTTTTATCCAGTTCGCCGGTGCTCCCGTCTTCTTTATAAGGCAAACCGATAATAATTTTCACAATCCCCTTTTCCCGGATCAGGCGGGACAAATCATCAAGGGTTTTATTATTGTTCAGGATTGTATCGTGCGGATAGGCGAAAATCTTAAAGGGGTCAGTCAATGCCAGCCCAATGCGCTTGCTCCCATAGTCAATACCAAGGTACCGAGTTTCAGAATCCGTGCCCAATCTATTCTTCCATCCTAGCCACTGAATAGACGCCCTTTATTTTCTTCAACTTTTCAATAATGCCGGAGAGATGCTGAAGATTGTTGACATATAAAGTAACCGTACCTTCGAACATGTTGTCATGCGTATCAATATTAATCGATTTAATATTGGTATTTTTATAAGAAACCACAGAATGCGAAATGGTATTAAGAATACCGGGGGAATCCTCACCGCGAAGCACCAGACCAACGATAAACGAATTATTCTCAATTTCAGGCCACTGAATGTCAACCACTTTTTCAGGATCACGTGTGATAGCCTGAAGGAGGTTTTTACAGTTTCGCCGGTGAATTTTAATCCCCTCCCCAACAGTAACGAAACCGACCACGGGGTCTCCTGGGATAGGATTACAGCATTTAGAATAAGAGATCAGCATTTTTGTAGTCTCGCCGTCCACCACAATATGACCGCCGGTGGCGCGGGCGTAAGAAGTAAATTTATCAACCTCGGTCAGATAGGAGGTTTCCTTTTTTTCCTTTTCCTCCTCCATTGCGGAATGTGTAATCACCTCGTCAAGATTCACTTTACCCGAGGCGATAGTTAGATAAAACTGCCGTAGGTTCTCGAATTTGTTTGCGGTTATAATCTTCTTAATTTCCTGGGGGGTAAAGGTGAGTTTCATTTTCTTAAGTTTCTTATCCCAGATCTCTTTACCCGTATCAACAATTTTATCCTCTTCCTTATTCAGCCAGCGTCTTATTTCATTCTTTGCCTTGTGTGTAACAACGAACTTGAGCCAGTTTTTATTGGGGTGCTGGTTTTTGGAAGTAATAATATCCACCTGGTCCCCGCTTTGCAGTATTGTATCGAGAGAAACAATTCGCTGATTTACTTTTGCACCAATGCAGTGATGCCCGACCTTCGAGTGAATATCGAAGGCAAAATCAACCGGAGTGGAATTCAGGGGGAGTCTGCGTAAATCGCCCTTGGGAGTAAAGACATAAATCTCATCGGCGAAGAGATTCATCTTGAAATTTTCGATGATGTTCTTTTTCTGATCATCGGGGGAAGGATTCTCAATAATCTCGCGGATCCAGTTTACATAGTTATCAATTGTTTTATCGTTAAGGTTCCCCCCCTCCTTGTATTTCCAGTGTGCTGCAACGCCTTGCTCGGCAATATTGTGCATTTTCCTTGTCCGGATTTGCACCTCAACCAGCATACCGTTAGGACCAACGACGGTGGTATGGATGGACTGGTAATTGTTGTTTTTCGGAATTGCTATGTAATCTTTGAACCGGTCGGGAACAGGAATATAAACCTCGTTGACCATTCCGAAAGTAGTATAGCAATCGTGAATCTTGTCGCTCTCCAGAATAATCCTGACCGCAAAGAGGTCATAAATTTCCTCAAAGGGTTTATTGCGCTTAATCATCTTTCCGTAAATACTATATAGGTGTTTTGGACGACCGTTAATTTCAAACTTGAACCCATATTCATTAAGCCGCTCGATAATAGGGGCGCTGAATTTCTCAATATATTTTTCGCGCTCTCCCCTTTTACTGCTTATCTTCTTTTTAATATCCTCGTAAGCCTGCTTGTTCAATTCCTTAAAAGCGAGGTCTTCAAGTTCCCATTTCAATTGTCCAAGACCGAAGCGGTGAGCAAGTGGGGCATAAATTTCGAGGGTTTCCTTAGCGATTCGTTTTTTCTTATCCGGATTGAGGAACTCAATAGTCCGCATATTGTGAAGTCGGTCGGCAAACTTAACTATAATTACCCTGATATCACGGGAGATTGACATAAGGAGCTTACGGTAGTTTTCCGCCTGTGAAATATCGGATCCTTTAAAGATATACTTTATTTTTGTAAGTCCATCAATAATTACGGCAATTTCATCACCGAAATTCTTTTTGATCACCTCGATAGAATAATCCTCATGATCCTCAACGATATCGTGCATAAGCCCGCAGGCAACGGAAACGTCGTCGAAAGGAATCTCTTCGCAGAGAATTCTGGAAACAGCATAGGGATGAGAAAAATAGGGTTCATCCGAGGCACGGATATCATTTTCGTGAGCCATGGATGCGAACTCAAAGGCTTTGGTTATCAAATTAGCATCTGATCTTACCAGATATTTATTTGACAGTGCCAGAAGGTCTTCAAGCATTTTTTTATTTTGCTGTGGTGAAAGGCTCATTTTAATTCATCTCTTAATTCGTTTACTCTCTTTAGACGACCCTGAAGCTTTTGCGATTCATAGGCGGAAAAATTTTTTATCGCCAGAATTTCATTACACAAAGCAAGTGCTTTTTTATTATCACCAAGCCGCTGATAGTTCTGGGCAATTTTATGCAGAAGGATAACACGCCTGTAATTAGTCAGTTTGTTTTCCTTCTCAAAAGATGCAAGGACTTCCCGGTACAACGAAATTGCTTTTGCGAAGTCCGAATTCTCGTGCACCCGCGCAAGACTCATCTTAATCATTCTTGACGATGGGAAACGAATAATTGCATCGTTGGCAATTTTCAATGCCTCCCGGAAATTCTTCTGTCTTATATATATCCAGACCAGGGAATTAAAACCGAGCAGAGCGTTTTTAGAATTACCATAAATCCCTTTTCTGAGATAGTCAATTCCTGTCTGCCGTTCGTCAGTAACAAACGGAAGCCAGTTCAGGAAATCGGTTTTATCGCTTTTCCAATATTTATAAGTTCCCAGAGCAATATAAGCATCGGAGAAGTCAGGATCAATTGCAATACATTTCTCGAAGTAACTAACGGCTTTCAATCCCGAAGAAAGAGCAGAGAGCATACTACCGTTCAGTCCGTTATAGTAAGCCTCAAAACCTTTTACCAGAGCAACGTAGTAGTTGTTCCAGAGGCTCTCGCTGTCAGTGGATAAAAGCGCATTGGCTTTTTTCATGGCGGCATCGAGGAGGTCTTCAATTTTCTTTTCCTCCAGGGGAAGCCCGTAATCCGAGCTTTCCAGAATAGTTCCGGCAGCAAGATAAAGATTGCCAAGCGGATTATCCGGATAAGTGCTGCGTATTTTTTCAAAAACCAGTTCTGCCCTGAAATAGTCCTGGTTAGTCAGATGAACAATACCTGCTTTAACCAGAGAGTCGAGATATTTATCCGGCAGAGACTGAGAGAACAAAGCCGGAGCGAGAAGAAGACATACGAGGATGAAGAGTTTCATTTACAGCGTCCCGAAAGTCCTGTCCCCAGCATCCCCAAGCCCCGGAAGAATATAACCTTTGTTATTCAACTGTCTGTCAAATGCAGCGCAAAAAATCTTCAGGTCAGGATGATTCGAGGTGAGGTTAGTAACCCCTTCCGGACAAGCGACAATACAGGCGAAAATAATTTTCTTTGCTCCCCGTTCCTTAAGGAACTTCACAGCCTCTGAAGCAGAGCCTCCGGTTGCAAGCATGGGATCAAGAATAATCACCACCGAGTCAATAATCTCCTTTGGGGTTTTGAAATAGTATTCCACCGGTTTAAGCGTAACCTCGTCGCGCTGAAGACCAATGTGCCCCACTTTGGATTCTGGAATGATTTCGAGAAAACCTGCAACCATTCCCAAACCCGCACGCAGTACAGGGACGAGAACAACCGACTGGCTTAAAACGTGCCCCACCGTCAGTTCAAGCGGAGTGCGGACATCAATTCGGGTAACCTGAAACTCCCTGGAGATTTCGTTGGCAAGAATGATAGATATTCTTTTAACCACCGCCCTGAATAACTCCTGAGGAGTATTTTCATCCCTGAGTATCGAGATATCCCGCTTAATAAGGGGATGATCAATCAAAAAGAAATTATCCGTATTATTGGACATGCAAAATCCTGAAATTATTATAATTTGTAACTCAAAATAGCGATTTAAAGTTTAACCTCAAATGTAGCAAGTAAACGGTTTGTGAACTTTTTACGTCTATTTTTGTTCAAACTTAAAATAGAATTACAAAAAATAAAAATGATAAAAAATAATATGTTAAAAAGATATTTAATACCTGTTTTCGTTTTTTTACTGACCATGCAGATCCTTCCCCAAACCGGGAGTATCATGGGAAAAGTGACGGACATAATAACCAAACAACCGTTGATAGGGGTGAACGTAGTGATTATCGGAACTACGTTCGGGGGCGCCACGAATATCAGCGGGGAATATACAATATCCAATATTCCGGTGGGGACGTACCAGCTTCGTGCCAGTGCGATAGGTTTTGAAAGCCAGACAAAATCGGACGTTACGGTAATTTCAGCCAAGCCGGCGATGATAGATTTCTCCCTTCAGGAGACCATTCTGGAAATTGACAACGTGGTGGTGACATCGGACTTTTTCCGGAAGCCCCCTACGGAGATCTCAAGTGTGCGCAGTTTCAGCTATGAAGAGATAAGACGAGCACCGGGTGGATTCGAGGATGTAATAAGGGCTCTTTCCGTACTTCCAGGAGTAGCGCAGGCAGATGCGGGGAGGAATGATCTGGTAGTGCGCGGAGGGGCTCCTTCGGAAAACCTCTACCTGGTGGACGGATTTGTGGTCCAGAACATCAATCACTTCGGAACCCAGGGGGCTACTGGTGGACCGTTAAGTTATATAAACCTTGATTTTGTGAGGGAAACTTCCTTTGCAACCGGTGGTTTTTCAGCAATCTACGGGGATAAATTATCATCCGTACTTTCTGTTAATCTGCGGGACGGCAGAAAGGACAAACTCGGGGGAAAATTAACCATTTCCGCATCACAGTTCGGATTGAATCTGGAAGGTCCGGTAGATTCAAAATCGACTTTCCTCTTCTCGGCAAGACGCAGTTACCTTGACCTGATATTTAAAGCCGCCGGGTTCGGATTCGTGCCGGAGTATTATGATGTTTTAGGGAAGTACAGTTATGATTTCGATCCGAAAAATTCCCTTTCATTCCTGCTGATAGGAGCGTTTGACAATGTAAGATATTTCAACGATACCGAGGAAAAAAGAAAGGACAACGCAAGGATACTCGGCAGCAATCAGATGCAGTACATAACCGGATTCTCTTTCCGGCATCTGTTTGACAACGGATTTTACACACTGGCGCTTAGCAGGAATCTGGTGGATTACGATACCGCCCAGAGGGACACCCTGCAAAACCCTATCTTCCTGAATAAAAGCAAGGAAGAAGAAAATACTTTACGTGCCGATATTATTTTTAAGCTTTCCCCAAAATCGGAAGTCAATTTCGGAGGAAATATACGCCTCATACAATTTGATACGGACATACTACTCCCCTCTTTCAGAACCTCCTTCGGGGAGATCCTGAATATCACCTCGCTTAAAGACCGCTCGGATTTCTGGAAGTCTGACCTCTTCGCCCTTTACTCCGGGTTTTACTACAACCGCTGGCGGGTTAATGTGGGGATCCGCGGAGATTATTTTAATGCAATAAGCAATAAGTTCACGGTAAGTCCGCGCTTTTCAACTTCATATCTGTTATCCGATGTAACGGAAGTGAGTTTTTCCACAGGTATATACTATCAGAATCCCTCTTATATATGGTTAATTGCGGATAATTCAAACAGAGACCTTAAGCAAATAAAAGTAAACCAGTACATACTGGGACTTGATCAGAGAATCCGGAATGATATTAATCTGAAAGTGGAAGGATTTTACAAGGACTACTCCAACTATCCGGCAAGTGTATTAAGACCATATCTGGTACTTGCCAACACCGGAGCGGGTTTTGCCGGTTCGGACGACAATTTCAGCGCATTTGGACTGGAAACCCTTGTGAGTGAAGGGAGCGGATATGCAAGAGGAGTCGAACTCTCCATGCAGAAAAAGTCAGCCGGAACGAACCACTACGGAATACTTTCCCTAACCTACAGCGAGTCCCGGTTCAAGGCGCTGGACGGTGTAGAAAGAAAAGGAAGTTACGAGCAGAACTGGATAGTGAATCTGAGTGCGGGATATATATTCAACGAAAAGTGGGAAGCAAGTCTGAAATTCAGATTTGCGACCGGGCGACCTTACACCCCTTACAATCCTGACGGAACACAATCAGTTGCGAACTTCAACACGAAGAAATTCCCCGAGACCCACTCGCTGGACATACGCATTGACAGGAGATGGAACTTTAACAACTGGACACTGATAACGTACATAGACATACAGAACATATACAACCGGAACAACTCCTCCACCATCAGGTGGGACTATGAGAAGATGCAGGTGGCAGAAAGCTCAAGTATCGGAATCCTCCCGTCAATCGGGATAAGTCTGGAAATATAGGAAAGAATGTGCTACAAGCTGCGCCGGCATTAAGTCGTTTATAACGTTTGTAACGTTTGTAACGGAAGAAGACAGGAAAAGGGTTGATTTGTTCCCGCAAGCGGGAACAGAAATCCCTTCACTATTTACTGTTCACTCCTTTTATTTTACCGCGGGGCAGTTGGAAAATAGCTTTGTATGTAGTAATTTTTGGTATATGTTTATTCAGTTAATTTCGTAATGAAGCTATTTCAAAATCCGTTTGTAAAAATTAACAAAATCGCCCGAATAATCAATCTCCCGGATTACACCAAATTCCTGATTATTTCAGTGTTTATAGGGGGGGCGGTAGGATTTGCGGCGGTTATTTTTCACCGGTCAATAGAATTTTTCAACCGTTTATTCTTTGAGCAGACAGCCGGGGGACTATATTTCCTCGGAGCTGCGGCAGTGATCACCATTCCGGCAATCGGTATGCTGATACAGGCGCTAATGATACGGCTATTCCCGGAGATTTCGAAGCACCGTGGAGTGCCGGAGATCATAAAGACCGTCTCAGTCCAGGGGGGAAGAATTCCGCTTAGGACCACCATATTCCATTTCCTTGCACCGGTTATATGTATCGGATCGGGGGGAACGGTTGGACCTGAGGGACCCGCTGCGCAGCTGGGGGGGGGAGTAGCAAATAAACTAAGCAGTGTAATCGGCATGGGGGATCAGCGGCGCAGGATATTCACTGCGGCGGGGGCAGGGGCGGCAATAGCAGCTATTTTCAACTCCCCGCTCGGAGGAATTTTCTTCGCGCTCGAAATTATAATGCTGAACAATTTTCAATCCACCACCTTTTCCGCACTCATACTATCCTCCGTAACCGCAAGTTCAATATCGCGCATCTTCATACGGAACACCTCCGTCTTTGAATTTGGCATACCGGACGTTGGTGGGTACCGTTATCTCCATTTATTCGCAATCATGGGGGTAGCAATCGGACTTATTTCCCTGATGTTCATTAGATACTCCCTCTTTTCGGATAAGATCATAAAAAAGAAATTATTAGGGCGCGTGCCACAGTGGGCGCTTATGGTGATAGTGGGACTGATAGTCGGAACCACGGGATTCTTCTACAAGGATATACTCGGAATTGGTTACGAAGGAATAAACAACATACTAGCCGGCAGGAACAGTCTGCAGATAGTTGCGGTGCTGCTGGTAATGAAATTCATACTTGTCCCGCTGATACTCAACTCCGGGGGATTCGGAGGTATGTTCGCCCCGGCATTATTCATGGGGGCTTGTTCGGGCTTTTTATTTTCCCAGTTTCTCATACATGTATGGGGTATACAGGTGGATCCGACCACATTCATCCTTGTGGGTATGGGGGCAATGCTGGGAGGAATCAATTCAATCCCGATCTCAGCGATACTGATAATATTCGAAATGACGCGGGACTACTCCTTCATCCTGCCGCTTATGCTGGCGGTGGTAATCAGCACTATGATAATCCAGATATCCTACAAAGGCTCTATTCACACGCATCATTTGAGGCAGCAGGGGTACAGGCTGAACAACTCGGAAGATCATGCAATACTTAACCGGATTAAAATATCCGAGGTCATGAAACCGCGTATCATGCTGATTGACTGCAGCACTCCCCTGCCTATGTTGCTCACAGAAATGGTAAACAGCCAGGCGGATACTTTTTACCTGAAAAACAATCAGGGAAGGATCAACGGAGTTATCACCTCACAGATGCTGAGACCTATACTAACCGAGTTCAACCAGTTGAAGGATGTGCTTATTGCGGAAGATCTCGCTTCGAAGGATATTGTGTTAGTTACCGGGGATGACACGCTCGATTCGGTGATGAAATTGTTTGAGAAGAAAGATTACGATGAATTCCCTGTGATTGCAGGGGTAGAGGAGCCCGGCTCTGCTCAACGCGTTTTGGGAGTTATCAGGCGTAAGGATGTAATAGCCGCATACAACAAGGAGCGGATAAAGCTAAATCTGGCGGACAGCTTTGCAACCGAATTGAAAACCATCGAAAAGGAAGAGAGATCCAAAGTTGCAGACGGATACTCGATAATGGTGATCAATCCGCCGGCAGAATTTTTAGGGAGTACACTGGCGGAGTTGAACATACGCAACCGGTTCGGGCTGGAGGTACTGATGATAAAGAAGCCGGTTGATCCTTATTCAGATGAGTTGGAAAAGATCATACAGCCTGCGGGGGATTACGTAGTTAGCGAGGGGGACAACCTGTATATATTCGGGAAAGACGAGAACCTGAAAGCGGTAACAAGGGAACAGTAAAGGGTTATTTGTCGATTTGTTGATTTGTTAAAGTGACAAAAAAGTCGAAGGTCGGAAAAAAGATCAAAAGATTAAAAGATAATCCGCCTGCGGCGGAGGATGAATTTCCCTCCCGAAAACTTTCGGGAGGGATTGAAAAGGGGGTTTTAAATTTTTTGGGTTATGATTTATTTAACCAGCAACAACTTCTTTATGCTTCTGAAATCTCCTGCCCGTAATTCGCAGAAATATACCCCGCTCGGCAATGCGGTCGCTTTGAATTCCAGACTGTGATAACCTGCCGCATTCATCTCCCCATTGATAAGCGTGGATACTTTTTCTCCCGTAATGTTGAATACTTCAAGCGTCACTCTCGCTTCAACCGGCAACTGATAGCTGATAACCGTTGAAGGATTGAAGGGATTCGAGTAGTTCTGCTTCAGTCCAAATGCAAGCGGCTGCAGTTCCTCGTCTTCTACTGAACTTATTGGAAGTACTATCTCCCTGATTCTCCCGGGAATGGCAAATGATCCGTATCCAAGCAGCGTGAGGTCAATTCTGTTAGCCGGAGTTTCTCTTCTTATTTCCCACTCGTTCAGGGCGAACCATACATAGGTCACTTCCGTGAAAATGGGTATTACCAGCGGCGGGAATGGCGGCGGAAATATCTGGGTTGTATAGGATATTGTTATGTTTTCCTGGAATTTTTTGCAGTCGAAGGCGCCATAATCGGTGAATATTATTTCGTCGTTCAGCCGCTTCTCTTTAAGATCAAATCTGAGCGGAATTGTGTTGTTGTTGATTGTTACGGTGGTATCGAACTGGAATATCAGGTATTCCTGGTTGACGGTTCTTTGAAAGTCGTACATGCCGTACCAGTTTTCAAACCGCTTCAGCAGGGAGTAGAATTCAAGTAATGTAGCAATGTACTGCCCATATCCGGTGGTATCAAATTGTCCGATCAGCGCTTCAATCGAGGGGACTCTGAAAAAGACGCTACCTACAGAACCGTTCAGATTTACGTAGTTTGTGTCCGTGTAGGGTTGCATCTGAATGGTCTGAAGCAAGCCGGTTTTTGAAAGTATGTGTTTTGCGTTAAGACCATGGTACACTCCTTCGGCAGCAAGGGAGTCCATTGAGTAAGTGATCAGGCTGTCCACGGGGTTATCCAGGGTATCCAGGGGTATCTGCTTAAAGGTCCATACTTTCCCGAGCGCCGGGGGAAAATAATTTGATGCCTGGGCAAATAATCCCGACACAAGAAACAGGGAGATTACTATAATGGAAACAGACTTTTGCATTTGACTTTTCCTTTCCGGTTAATTAGTTCGTCTTATACTAACAATTAAATTAGCGGAAAATTGGTTCATTCTACACGATACAAATTTTATCCTGCTAATCCCTTCATAAAAAAATTGTATGCGGAAGTTATCACTCCCCTTCTTTTCGACAATAGCAGTCCCATCCTCGGAGATCATCACAATATCCACTTCCCCGCCCCGGTAATTCTCCACTCCGATATCTATCAGGCTTGCAGTGGAGAGTAATCTGAGGCTGTCCAGATAAGTTACGGTAAATTCCTCCGCTTCGATTTTGAAGTTGTAATAATTCCTGTAATTATCCCGCACCGCAAGGTTTTTAACGCCTATCAGTGTCCCCGGAGAGATGACTTCCTCCCTGCAGGATATAAAGCAAAAAGTAATAACGGGTATCAGAAGTGCTTTGAGTATTTTATCCATGCCGAATTTCTCAGGTCTGCCAAGTTTGATTTTTATAAACACATTTTTACAACGACTGCTTTACAAAAATATAAATTTACCGGAGAATATAATAACCAAAAATTATTAGCGAAAATTGAAAAAGGGGGAAGAGATATAAATTTTTTGTATATTACCGTATAAGAAAAATATTAATAATAATATGAAAATAGCAACTTATCCGGGAACATTTGATCCCGTAACAAACGGACATATAGACATCATTCGCCGGGGGATGGAGATATTCGACAGGATAATCGTAACCGTAGCCAGGAACACAACCAAAACCACTCTTTTTTCACCCGCTGAACGGCTTGATCTGCTGAGGAAAAGTCTTTCGGGAATGACCAACGTTGAGGTGGTTTCTTTTGCAGGGCTGGTTGTGGAGCATGCGAAATCG
Organism: Ignavibacteriales bacterium; assembly: GCA_012517155.1. GTDB lineage: Bacteria > Bacteroidota > Ignavibacteria > Ignavibacteriales > Ignavibacteriaceae > JAAYVN01. The sequence goes on from JAAYVN010000041.1 coordinate 36,970, forward strand.
GTAGGTGCGGTGGCTGTTTTAAGGGGGCTTAGAGCGGTGAGTGATTTTGAATACGAGTTTCAGATGGCTTTGATGAACCGCAAACTTGCACCCGAAATCAATACCGTTTTCCTTATGCCCAACGAGAAATATACTTACCTGAATTCTTCCATTATCAGAAGTCTTAGTGAGTTTGATGCCGATATAAATGACTTTGTACCAAAGGTGGTTGCTGATGCACTCAAGAAAAAAATAATGAAAAAACAAGCTACAATGAAAGGGAAGAAATGAAAGAACTTTCGCACCTGGTTTCAACTGTTGAGGAAAGCAGAACACTTGCTATTACGGCTTTGATTAAAAAACTTAAAAGCGAGGGGAAAAAAGTACTCAGTTTCAGTGCGGGGGAGCCGGATTTCAATACTCCCGCTTTTATTAAAGAGGCAGGGATTGAGGCAATAAACAATAACTACACCCGCTATACAGCCAGCGAGGGATCGCCGGAACTGATCAGGGCGGTAATAAGCAAATTCAAAAATGACAACGGGCTTGACTTTGCTCCGGAAAATATTCTGATATCGAACGGGGCAAAACATTCAATTTATAACGTGATTCTCTCCGTGTGCAACCCGGGGGATGAGGTTATTATCCAGTCCCCTTACTGGGTTAGTTATCCGGAAATAATTAAACTTGCCGGGGCTAAATGCGTACTGATTGACGCCGGTCCGAAGGCGCATTATAAAATTACCCCTTTGCAGCTTGAGCGGGCTATTACCCCGAAGACCAAGGCGTTCATTTTCAACTCCCCCTCCAATCCAACCGGAGCGGTATATTCAAAGGAGGAGATTTATGCATTAGCCGAAGTTCTGAAGGACAAGGGAATTTATGTAATAAGCGATGAGATTTATGAAAAGATACTCTTCGACGGAAGAACTCACTTCCCGATGGCAACCATTCCGTGGATGCACAACTATGTAATTACAGTTAACGGAGTGAGCAAAGCATTTGCAATGACCGGCTGGCGTATCGGTTTTGCGGCAGGTCCGAAGGAAATTATACGTCTGGCAAGGAATCTGCAGAGCCATTCAACTTCCAATCCTAATTCCATAGCCCAGGCTGCCTCGGTTGCAGCGCTTACTAAGGAAGTTGCCGAACTGCCGGAGATGGTCGCGGAATTCCGGAAGCGAAGGGATTTTATAGTCGGTGAACTTAACAAAATAAACGGAATATTCTGCCCGCCGATAGACGGCGCATTTTATGCTTTCTTTGATGTTAGCTGCTTCTATGGAAAACAATGGAAGAATACGCTGATAAACGACTCGGGAACATTTTGCGGATTCCTGCTGGAAGAGGCACAAATAGGGCTGGTACCCGGTATTGCATTTGGGAATGACAATTGCGTAAGGATGTCCTTCGCCTGCTCCATGGAGGATTTGCGGAAAGGTGTTACGATTCTGAGGGAATCCTTAGATTCGCTTTAACTCGATTTCCCTCGCAAGGAACTTTGTTATCTCGTCAACCGGCATTTCATGGTTCGTCCAGAGCTGGAATGACTTTGCCGCCTGATAAACGAGCATTTTCAATCCGTTGATGCAGATTGCCCCTTCTTGCTGCGCCTGCTTCAGCAGCAGGGTTTTCGAAGGATTGTATATAAGGTCAAACACAATCTGGTTTTTGGTGAAGGAAGCTGGTATCGGGATAACCGTATCGTCAATCTCCGGATACATCCCCACCGGTGTGGCATTAACAATCAAGGCTGACTCGTTTATAACCGTGGCTATATCGGGGGGGAACAACTCGTAAGTCAGAAAGTGGTCGAATTTCATCTTCTGTTTGAAATATCTTTTGAGTGTGTGTGCCCGCTGCTCTGTACGGTTGACAATAACTATCTTAGATGGTCTGAAATGCCTTATCAGGCAGTAAATGGCAGCACGTGCGGCTCCGCCTGCGCCGATTATTGTTACCATTTCCCCCGAGATTTTGTCGCTGTAAGGAAGTAATGTTTCGTGAAAGCCGTGAACGTCCGTGTTATAGCCAATCAGTTTACCCATATCGTTTACGACCGTATTAACCGAGCCTATCATGGCTGCCTCATCTGAGAAATCGGCAAGATGATTAAGTATGGTTTCCTTGTGCGGGATAGTCACGTTCAATCCCTTTATTCCAAGCGCCAGCACCCCTTTGATTGCATCGGGGAGAGCGGTTGTCCCCACATTAAAGGGGAGATAGACGTAATCCAGGTCCAGCAGTTCTATTGCCTTGTTATGGACCATCGGAGAAAAAGTCTGTTTTAGCGGATGACCGAATATCCCGAGCAACTTCGTTTCAGAATAATTTATTTTAATCATTTTTTCTCCATTTATTACGATTAAAAATTGAGGTATCCGTGCTAAGACTTAAAAACAAATCCGAAATTGCCACCGAGGGGAGGAGGTTCGAAAATCTTTCATATACTTTATTGTCCAGTTCCATAGCTTTCAGGAGGAACAGCAGGGCAGATTTGGGACACCCCATCAGATAGTAAATTTGTGATATCTGCTGCAGGATTCCGGGATCTTTTTTTCTTATGCGGTACAAGCGTTTCAGGATGTCCAGCGCCTTCCGGTACTGAAATGTCCTCCGGTAAACCGCAACCATTCCGGTTAGTTCCTTCCTGCCCAGCACTACCCGCTTTTCAAATTCTCTGATTTTAAGCAGGTCGGTTTCGTCGAGTACCGGCGATGGTTCCTCGAGCCAGACTTCATCGTTGTAGTTATTCTTTTTTATTGCTTCTCCGAGATCCTTTATAGCCCGGTTGAATAGTCCGAGCTTGTAATAGCACATGCCCCGGTCAAGATAAGGCTCATCGGCGGATGGATTCAGTGCAAGTGATTTGTCGAGATATTTCAGCGCATGGCGGTACTTTCCCAAAGCCAGGTTTGCAGCACCAAGCATGAACCAGGTGACGTCATCATCCTTATCCAGCCTGATTGCCTTCTTGAAGTAAACCATACTTTTGTCGTACCTCTGGAGATTGAAGAGGAGTCTGCCCAGATTATAGAGGGCGTCGTCGAACCGGCTATCGAGGGAGATCGCCATTTCATAACTGTCAATTGCTTTTTCGTACTGTTTCATCTTCTCCAGCACAATAGCCCGGTTATACCAGGCATTCTCGTCATCCGGCTCCAGGCAGAGATAGGAATCGTACATATCCAGTGCAAGGTTCAGATTGCCGAGGTTTTCATGACAAGCTGCCAGATGGAACTGTGCATCCTCGTGTTCCGGATTGTATTCAAGCGCCTTTTCAAAATAGTAAACAGATTCCTCATCCAGTCCCTTTTTCTGGAGTATTAGTCCGAACCGGAAATATGCGGCATCCTTCATCCCATCGAGCTTTAAGGATTTCTGGAAAGTCACTTTCGCCTCCTCCAGTTTTCCCAGGAATACTTCCGAGGCAGCTTTTTCCATTAGCACCTCCGCATCGGCAGGACTGATTGAAAGGGATTTATTGAAGCACTTAAGTGCCTTCTCCTGTTCGCCAAAACTGGCATGACAAATTCCTTTCATTGCCCAAAGTTCTGAGTCAAAAGGGGTTATCTTAAGAAGTGCGGTTATTATCGAGTATGCATCACGAAAGCGAAAAAGTTCGAAACAATCCTCAAGGACATCCTCCAGAAGATTTTGATTTAGAAGTACCTGTCCCTGACTGATAATTTCTTTACATTCTTTTATTTTCTCTTTTATATTCCCGCTTCTGCCGGTTGTTTCCTCGTCATAATAACTGTCGGAATCGAATAATGACATTTTGCTCCATTTTTTAGAATCATCATTCAAAATTTATCTAAAAAAGGTAACAAAATCAAGATAATAAATACTCCGGATGGAACTGGACAAAAGGTTAAAAGATAAAGAGATAAAGAGATAAAAAGGTAAAAAGATTTAAAGTTAAATGGGGATTTTTGTTGATTTGTTGATATGTTGAGGTAGCTGCGCTGTCAGTAATGGTCATTAGGTGGTCATTTGGCTTCGCCGTCATTAGGTTGTAAGAGGAATAGAACTCGGATGAAGCGGATTATCCGGCTCCGCAGGGTGTTGCACAGAAAAATATCACTAAAAACAATTGTTCTTCTATGCGTGATATTGCGGAAAACTTTACGTTACTTTGCGTTTAAGGGATATCAATCGCCGAAGAGTTAAAGTTTAGGGGTAAGAGGGAAAGAGGGATTTTTGTTCCCGCAGGCGGGACAGGTGATGTGTCGATATGTTAAGGTGATTAACCCCCCTTCAGTTAATCCGCAGCAGCGGAGGGGAATATATATCCCCCTCCGTTGGCTAACGGCTTACGCTAACACTAAAATTACTTTTTCAGAACCCGGGTAACCAGTTTAGCGGCATCCTCAAAGGTTCGCGCAACTTCAAAGTGCAGCGACGACTGCTCCAGAAGTACTCCCGCTTCCCTGGCATTCGTTCCCTCCAGCCTTACAACAATAGGTACTTTTATCTCCATCTCCGAGGCGGCATCGATCACCCCCTGGGCAACCCGGTCGCACCGGACAATCCCACCAAATATGTTGATAAGTATTGCCTTTACATTCGGGTCCGAAAGAATTATCTTAAATCCGTTGGAAACCGTCTCCTTGTTGGCTCCGCCTCCTACATCAAGAAAATTGGCAGGTTCCCCGCCGGCGAGCTTGATAATATCCATCGTTGCCATGGCAAGTCCGGCACCATTGACCATGCACCCAACATTTCCATCCAGTTTGATATAATTCAGATTGAATTTGGATGCCTCGATTTCGAGCGGATCTTCCTCATCGAGATCGCGGTAGGAAAGTATCTCCGGGTGTCTGAATAAAGCATTATCATCGAAATTCATTTTTGCATCAAGCGCAAGAACTTCCCCCTCTCTGGTTACAACCAGTGGATTGATTTCAGCAAGTGAAGCATCGGAAGCCTCGTAAGCCTTGTAAAGCGCAAGGAGGAATTTCACCGCATTCTTGTGCTGCTCGCCGTTTAGTCCGAGTGCGAAGGCAAGTTTGCGTGCCTGGAACTGCTGCATTCCGACAGCCGGATCAATGGCTTCCTTAATTATCTTTTCAGGGGTTTCAGCCGCAACCTTTTCTATTTCCATTCCCCCCTCGGTGGATACCATAACCACATTCTGTGAGCTTGCCCTGTCCAGAGTAATTCCGACGTAAAGTTCTTTCCCGATATTAATTCCCTGCTCAATCAGCAAACGCTTAACAACTCTCCCCTCCGGGCCGGTTTGATGTGTAACCAGGTTCATTCCGAGGATCTGTTTTGACAGGGACTCCACTTCCGCCATGCTTTTTGCCACTTTGACACCTCCCCCTTTTCCCCTCCCCCCCGCATGGATTTGCGCCTTGACAACCCATACTGAACCCTGAAGCGTCTTGGCGGCATCCAGCGCCTCTTTAACAGTGAATGCCACGTAACCTTTAGGTGTGGGAACGTTGTATTTTCTCAGTATTTCTTTTGCCTGATACTCATGGATTTTCATAGATTTTCCTTAAAATATTTATCTGATTAGCAATTATACTTTTTCACTCATCAATTTTGCCTGCATGAAGAGACCCAGATAATCCCTTCCGCCGGCTTTGGAATCCGTGCCCGACATATTAAACCCGCCAAAGGGATGAACACCCACCAGCGCTCCGGTGCATTTCCTGTTAAAATAGAGATTCCCGATAAGCAGTTCCTTCCTTGCCTTGTTTAATTTCTCCCGGTTGTTGGTATAAACTGCTCCGGTAAGTCCGAACTTCGTATTGTTGGCGATTTTCAGTGCGTCATTAAAGTCCTTTGCCTTGATCACTGCCAGCACAGGACCGAAAATCTCTTCCTGGGAAATCCTTGCCATCGGATCAATATCGGCGAAAACAGTCGGTTGAATATAAAAACCGTTTCCTTCAGCCTTGGAACCGCCGTTAAGGAGTTTCCCTTCCTTTTTGCCAATCGAAATATATGCAAGTATTGATTTCTCGGCAGAAGCACTGGAAACCGGACCTACGGGGAAGTTCTCATCTGCCGGACCGATTTTCAATGTATCCACTCTGGCTTTTAATTTCTTAACAAATTCATTGTAAATTTTTCTGTCCACAATTACTCTGGAACAGGCGGAGCATTTCTGTCCCTGATAACCGAACGCTGCGGCAACCACTCCCGCAACTGCAGTATCGATATCCGTTTCGGAATCCACAACAATACTGTCCTTGCCCCCCATTTCGGCGATAACTCGCTTAAGCCAGATCTGTCCTGGTTGTACTTTTGCAGCCAGTTCATTGATATGAATGCCCACTTCCATTGAACCGGTGAAGGAGATATATCGGGTTTTGGGATGAGCCACCAGGGTATCCCCAACCTCGCCGCCGGAACCCGGGAGGAAGTTAAGCACACCGTTTGGCAGTCCGGCTTCCTTCATGATATCCACAAAGAGTTTTCCCATCATGGGGGTTTCGCTCGATGGTTTCAAAACTACCGTGTTTCCTGAGACTATGGATGCGGAGCTCATGCCGGCAAGTATTGCGAACGGGAAATTCCATGGTGGAATAACCACGCCAACACCAAGGGGAATATATACCAGTTCATTTTTCTCCCCTTTTGTTTTAATCAGCGGCTGCTTTGCGGAGTATCTTAAAATTTCGCGCGCATAAAACTCAAGGAAGTCTATTGCCTCTGCGGTATCGGCATCCGCCTCGGTATAATTCTTTCCTGCTTCCAAGATCATATATGCGTTTATTTCAAATCTTCTTTTCTTCATTATCGCAGCCCCCTTAAGGAGATAACCGGCTCTCTCTTCGGGTGAAGTATATCGCCACGTCTGGAAGGTCTTGTATGCTGACTCAACTGCTAAATAGGCAAGTTCCTTTGTCCCTTTGCAGAAGTTTGCTATTACCTGGCTGACATCAGATGGATTTATCGACGAAAAAGTTTTTTCGGTTTTTATTTTCTTTCCGTTTATTATTATTTCGTAGGTTGCGCCAAGTTTCTTCTTAACTGCATCAAGGGCGGCTTTCTGTATTTTAACATTACTCTCTTTGGAAAAGTCTGTTATCGGTTCATTTCTGAAAGGTCTGATTTTCATATCCATACTCCTATTATTTGATAAAAACTAATATGCAAAATAAGAAACAAATCAGATTAAAGAAAATAAGAAATATGGATAAAGTGCCGGGGAGGTTGTGAACTTTTTACCCCGTTTACGCATTGATATTTTAACATGAAAAATAAATTAATAATAATAGCGTTGATAATTATGGTATTTACGAACTTTCTGCACCCGCAAAAGCAGGAGAAAGTAGAAATAACCGCACGGCTTTTTCCACTAGGAAATTTTATAGCCCTGAAACTGGAAATAGCACCGGAGTGGCATATCTACTGGGAAAATCCGGGAGACACGGGGATAAAAACCTCATTTAGCTGGGAACTGCCGGATGGGTGGGAATTGAGTGAACCCGAATTTCAATATCCCTCGAAATTCGAAAGTGATGGTTTGGTCAGTTACGGCTACGAGAAAGAAGTGCTTTATCTTTTCCGCCTTAAAATTCCTGACGGAAAAGTATTAAAGGAAACCCTGGAAATTAAAGTAACTACGGACTGGCTTGCCTGCAAGGAGATCTGTGTTCCTGGGGAAAGTAAAGCAGTTTTGGAAGTAACTCCGGAAATCCGCCAACTTCTGAAAAAAGAAAATTCTTTTGACCCGGTGAATGAGAAATTTCCGCAAAACGGAGACAACATCGGAATGACCGGGCTTGTTTTGGAGAACAGCATTATAATCGGGATTGAACGCAAACAGCTTCCTGATACGGACTACTCTAAAATAGAATTCTTCCCTATGGAACAGGGTGTTTTCAGCACCATTGTCCCTCCCCGGATTTCAGTGGACGATAATAAAATAATAATGGAATTAGCCCTCGACCCGATGCATACAAAGATACCGGACACTATTAATGCACTCTTTTACAATGAGACCGGCTGGGGCACCTCCGGCAATCACAAAGCAATTAAAAAATCAATTAAATTAACCAATCAGGAGTAAAACATAATGAGACCAAAACTCGCATTCATTTTAGCGGCAGCTTTTATTTTCACAACTTACGCACAGATCGGAATAGACAAAACCGCTCCCGGCTTTACGCTTACTGACAGCAACGGGAAAGAGCATTCCTTAAGCGATTTCAGCGGCAAATACGTCGTGCTAGAATGGATAAACTTCGAATGCCCTTTCGTTAAAAAACATTATAACTCAGACAATATGCAGGCACTCCAGAAAGAGTTCACAGAAAAAGGAGTTGTGTGGCTTTCAATCTGCTCCTCCGCCGAAGGAAAGCAGGGAAACTTTAACAGCGGGGAAATCAATTCAAGAATGGAAAGTCTGAAAAGCAATGCAACTGCATATCTGATTGATCAGGATGGAAAAGTGGGAAAAGAGTACGGCGCAAAAACCACCCCCCATATGTATGTGATAAATCCCGAAGGTACACTGATATACGCCGGTGCGATTGACGATAAGCCGACTTCCAAAACGGAAGATATAGAAGGCTCAAGGAACTACGTGCGGGAAGCTCTTAATGCTGCAATGGACGGACGTGAACCTGAAACGAAACTGACCAAACCTTATGGTTGCTCGGTAAAATACTAAACGGTTAAGGGTAAACCGTGAACAGTTGATGGGGATCAGGTTTGTTTTTTGATCTTGAGTTGCGGGGACATCATTCAGCTAACGGATGTCCCTGCAATATAAATAATGTTTATCGCTGTAAATTAGTCCGTTAGCTAACTCTGATAACCTTTCTAATATTCGCCCACTTTGTATATTGTGTTTGCTTTCAGCCACTTGTTCAACGGTTCCCAGCTGAACTTACATCCGGGATAATTAGCCTTAATTACCTGACCAATTACCCAGCCTATATCCTCTTCATCTTTTTTATTCTTTTGTAAAACCGATACGGTTGTGTTGATTTCTTTTACCAATGCTTCCTTCTCGGGAATGATCAATATAAATTTGTGGATAACCAGGGTTGTATCTGTATTCTTCCTGATTAGCTTAACGGGTAACTCGCCGCATGGGATATCCTCTGCAGAAATCAAACTGTCAATTTGCGCGAAAAGAAGCAGAATCTCATTGTCCGCTTTGATTGGCAGTGTTTGGATTTTGTCTTTTATGTTAATCTCCATGAAAATATCGTCCTCTTCCCTAAGCGGAGGATATAAAAATAGCTGCTGTGTACCAAAGAAAACTGTGCAGTCCCCCAACTCGTCTCCGGTAAATGAGAGATCAAAATCAACACTCTTTTTATAAATTACCGCAGTTGTAGAACCTAAAATGGGGGACATTATGGCTTTCACCAGGTACTGCAGTTCGTTTGATTTTCCTTCTTTAGAATAATTCGGCGACAGGTTGTAAATCCCTTCGCTGGGATTCAACACTCTTACCACGGCAGTGGAATCTTTGAATTTTAACTTGTCTGTGGGTTTGAGTTTATCTCCCGGTTTGATGGTTTTATTGTTTTGCGAATTTACCACCTTTCCTTTAATCTTGATTACGTAAAGCCATGCATCCTGTGCATTTATTGAGATTCCAATGAGTAATACGAAAATCAATGTCCATATTTTCATTGAGCTGCCTCGCTTTCCTCAGTTGATTTTTTTAGGTTGAAACGGATTATTATAGTGTCAAGTATATTCAAATAGAGTCCCAGTATCAATACATTTAAATGGATATTGAACATCATGTATAAAAATACCGAAAATATTAACAAAATAAAGACAAATCCAAGGTACTTCCTTAAAAACCGGAGTACCCGGTATTTGACGATTTTCTCTTTCAGTTTTTCTTTTTTTGTCACGTCGAAAATAAAATAAGAGATGACCGCAAAGAATATAAAAAGAAGCAGAACAAGATTAAAATTAACAATATTCTTTCCTGCCTGCATAGTAAGAAGTACGTTAAGGAGTATTAGTGTCCCCGGCATATCCCCGAAGGTGGTAGGATAAAAATCCCTTTCGGTAAAGTCCCCGATCAGTATCATCCTGTTTTCTATCATCTCGATGAAAATATCGTCCGGGAGTTCGAGTATCTCCCCAAGGTTGACTATGGGATATGGGGCATCGGAGAGTTTATAATCCAGATCGTGTTTCCGTATAATGAAATCAATAATAATGTTGTTAAGTGAAAAGCGGTCATTGATCAGATTTACCGGGAAACCCATTTTCATTTCCCGCCCATTTGATAATTCATAAAGGATCAGCGGAATGCTTTTTAGTGTGTCGTTTTTCATAAGCCGGTACTTTACGTATTCCCCTCCGTAAAGTGGGTAATATGCGTAACCCGAATACCCCTTGTCCGGGAGTTCAACTTTGCCCGGCTGCGGATCATACTCGCAGGTTATCACAGTATTACTGGATTTTTCCAGCTGCGGACGCAACAGTGTATCCCCGGCAGAATGAATTCCGGGGTCAATATTAAGGAGAATAAACTTATATCCTCCCTCAACTGCATTCACCCGGTTTAAAAACAAAGCAACTGAATTCCTGTCCGTAATGCTGACATTTCCAATCTCAAAACCCTCATCATCATATCTTGGAATTAGTTCGTTCTGATATGCGGTGTTTACGAAGAGGAAGGAATTCCGGTCAGGTTTCTGTTCGGTTTTCAGAATGAATTTTTCGAACAGCGAGGTGAAACTTATCACGAGCTTGTCATCCCCGTACGGAAAATCAAAGTAGAGGATTGCAAAAGTAATGAATACAAGAAAAATGGAATGAAGCGAGGCGTACAAAAGCTTCAGAAGCGGAAGTTTATTTAGTGGATTTTTCGTTTTCATAAAAATACTTTATAAGTAATAATAGCAAAAAATCATTTTAATTACAACAAATTTATCCGGCTCCCTTTCCTTATAAAGCTTTCCGGCTGATGGGCATCACACCCCCTATTGGGTCACACGTTCAGAATCTTCTACGGTATTATGAATAATTCCCTTGTATCGTTATTTGTTTTAATGTTATTTTTATTAATTAGATTATATTTTTTAGGGTTTATGAAGCAAAAAACAATTCTATGGGTGGATGATGAGATTGATCTTCTTCGCTCCCACGTTATATTTCTTTCCGAAAAAGGTTTTAATGTGCTTACCGAGACTAATGGGGAAGATGCCCTTGATGTTGTAAGGAAGAAGGAAATTGATCTGATTTTCCTTGATGAGATGATGCCCGGAATAGGGGGTCTGGAAGTTTTATCGAGGATAAAGGAAATCAACCCCCAGGTCCCTGTGGTAATGGTTACAAAGAATGAGGAAGAGTTCCTTATGGAGGAGGCTATCGGCAGTAAAATAACTGACTACCTGACTAAGCCGGTGAATCCAAGTCAGATTTTCCTCGTGTGTAAAAAGATTCTTGAAAAAAAGAAGATTTCCGATCAGTTTACCACCAAGGATTATCTGCAGGACCTTAACCAGATTTCCACATTGCTTCAGCATAACCTCGACCACTCCGAATGGATTGATATTCAGCTAAAACTGACCAACTGGGATATTGAACTGGGAAATCTTTCGGATCTTAGCCTATTGCAGACTCTGACTGAACAGAGAAAAGATTGTAACAAGGAATTCTCGAAGTTCGTAGAAAAGAATTACCGAACCTGGATAAACAGCCAGCCTTCAGATGATGTTCCAACACTTACAACGCAAATCGTGGAAAAGTATCTCTTCCCGATTTTAAGGAACAGCGACTCCCCCGTTTTCTTTTTTGTGATTGACTGTCTGCGCATGGATCAATGGCTGATAATGGAGTCCCTGCTAAGTGAATATTTCAGAATCTCGAAAGAGTATTATTATTCAATACTCCCGACTGCCACCTCATACGCAAGGAATGCTCTTTTTGCCGGGCTTTTCCCTTCCGAAATTGAAAAGCATTATCCCGAACTCTGGAAAGGAAATGATGACGACGAAAGAAGCATGAACAAATATGAAAAGGACTTGCTGGCACACCTTCTGGAAAGAAACAGAATAAAACTCAGAAACGAATTAAAGTATATTAAAATAATTGATCCGGAAGTGGGCAGAAACTTTGAAAACAATATAATGTCCTACCGGAATAATCATCTCACTGCAGTTGTGGTGAATTTCCTTGATATGATTGCCCACGGTCGCTCGGATTCCGACCTGTTAAAAGAAATTGCGCCGGATGAACGCGCGTACAGATCCCTTACCAACAGCTGGTTTACTCATTCCTCCCTTTTATCTACTTTCAAGGCAATCAGCAGTATGAAAAATGCTAAAATCTTTATTACCACGGACCATGGTGCGATTAGATGCCTCCGAGGCGCTAAAGTTCTTGGGGATAAGGAAACTTCGACAAATCTCCGTTTCAAATATGGAAGAAACCTAAAGGTCGATGATAAGAATGCTGTGTTCGTGAGAGATCCCCTGGATTACAAACTGCCAAGACGGGGTGTGACCACGAGTTATATAATAGCAAAGGAAGATTATTATTTTGTATATCCAACCGAATACCATAAGTATCTGAGTTATTATAAAGACACATTTCAGCATGGGGGAATATCCCTGGAAGAAATGATATTGCCAATAATCACTATGGAACCCAAATGACAAAAGAGATTAGCAAAACCGTATTGACAGAATTTGATACACTCAACTTTGCGAAAGAGCTGATTCCGGAAATTGAAGCGGGCGATGTTATAGCACTGATAGGAGATCTCGGCTCGGGTAAAACTTATTTCATTAAAGCCTTTTGCCAATGCCTTGGGATTAGCTATGTAACTTCCCCTACTTTTACTATTGTCAATACATACACGAAGGGAAATAACAAAATCTATCATTTCGATTTTTACCGTATAAATTCGCTATCCGAATTGATTAATACCGGTTATAATGACTATATAAATGACCCCGAGGCAATAGTTTTTATCGAGTGGGCGGATTTGTTCAAGAAAGCTCTCCCGGGTAAAAGAGTGGAAATTATTATCACGATGAACAAAGATCATACAAGGGAAATAAAATTCATCAGGCGCGATGAATAAGCCGATTTTAGCTATTGAAACATCTGGAGCGCTCTGTTCTGTTTGCCTCTTTTTTTCGGAAGTGAAGCACCATCAGATTAATTCTTTTGATAAAATGTCTCACTCCAAAACATTAGTAAAAAGCATAAATACCCTGCTTGATTTTTCCGGCATTGCTCCGGGAGATCTTGATTCCACAGCTGTTTCAATTGGTCCGGGTTCTTTTACCGGATTGCGAATCGGACTGGCTGTGGCAAAGGGAATTGCTTACGGGGCAAATCTGCCGGTAATTCCGGTCCCCTCTTTTGATGCTTTGGCTTTGCAGTGCTGTGATTTTCTGCCTGATAATAAACCGATTGGAATTGCAATCAAGGCAAACCATGATGAGGTTTATTTTAATTCCTTTACTATTAATCAAAATAGTTTTAATTTTACGGGGGAAATCAGGATTATTAAGCAAAATGAACTAAATAATTACAGAAATGATTATCATCTTGTTTCTGATATAAGTACTCAGAATAAAACTGGCAACAAACTGAGTCAGTTGCCGGCATATTATGTAGCCAAATGGGCAAATATTTTTGGAACAGATTGTAAAAGCATGGATTATGATTATCTCGAGCCAATGTATATTAAAGATTTTGAAGTCAAAAGGAGTTAGAAAAATGAAAAGACTATTATTACTTGTTGTGATTTTCGCGTTTTATGCCTGTGCGCAAATCGGACAACCAAAGATTTCTGTCCCTCAGTCTGTTTTCGATTTTGGTAATGTCCAAACCGGCGAAATCGTAAAACATAAATTCACAGTAACGAATAACGGCACGGATCTGCTGAAAATAACTCAGGTAGCTTCCTCATGCGGCTGCACCGCAGTGCAACCGGAAAAGAATGAACTTAAACCTTCTGAGAGCACAACTATAACCGCAGAATTTAACACCGCAGGACGACTGGGTCCCCAGATAAAATATGTGACTGTAATTTCTAATGATCCTGTTACTCCGCAAGTACAAATGATAATCAAAGGAAATGTTGTTGATGCTAAGAAGGATACTGTTACTCCTCCAAGAATAAAATTCGAATCTTCGCAACATGACTTTGGAAAGATTAAGGAAGGAACCGTAAGTGAGTTCACTTTCAAGTTCAAGAATCTTGGTAAGGAAAGTCTGATAATTAACGATGTCAGGACTTCCTGCGGATGTACTGCGGCAGTAGTTGAGGGGAGTGTGTTGAAGCCCTCTGAATCCGGAAGCATTAAGGTCGGGTTCGACAGCACGGGACGTGAAGGGAGAACCAGCAAGACAATTGTTGTAATGAGTAATGATCCTGAAAATCCTGCCGTTACGCTCACAATTTATGCAGAGATCGAACGTAAAACTGAACAGAGTAAATAACGGTCAGCCTGTAAAAGAATTAATTAATTTAATAATATAAAAAAGAATGGCGTGGTTCAAAAGAGCTAAGAAAAATATAATGGATGATACTCCCCGAAAAGACCTTCCCGAGGGATTGTGGGAAAAGTGTCCGGAGTGCGAGGAGATTATCCATAAGCGGCAGCTGGAAGCAAACTGCTGGACATGTATAAAATGTTCCCACCATTTCCGTATTGGCAGCGAAGAGTACATAAGTGTCCTGCTCGATAAGGATTCTTTCAGGGAAATGGATAAAAAAATGCGCTCGGCTGATCCACTCGACTTTACGGACTCGAAACCATATCCCGCAAGAATCAAAGACTCGATAAAAAAATCGGGCTTATTTGATGCGGTCAGAACCGGCACCGGAAAAATTAACGGTCATCCCGTTGCGTTGGCTTGTATGGATTTTAAGTTCATCGGCGGCAGTATGGGAAGCGTTGTAGGGGAAAAAATTTCCAGGTTGGTTGACAAAGGTATCAAGGATAAGATCCCTGTGATTATTATTTCTCAAAGCGGCGGTGCGAGAATGATGGAAGGAGTCCTTTCTTTAATGCAAATGGCTAAAACTTCCACCCGTCTGGCTAAACTTTCTTCTTTGAATATTCCTTACATATCCATTATGACTGATCCCACAACCGGCGGGATTACTGCCAGCTACGCAATGCTTGGTGACATAAATCTTGCCGAACCGGGTGCTTTGATTGGTTTCGCCGGTCCGCGGGTTATTAAGCAGACTATCGGGCGAGACTTGCCCCCTGGATTTCAGACAGCAGAGTTTATTCTCGAACATGGTTTCCTGGATAAAGTAGTACACAGAAAAGAGTTGAGGGATACTCTTTCAAAATTGCTTGACTTCATGAGCTGAGGCATTTATCAGGATCATTAAAAAAGTAAAGGAAATGCAGGAGTTCGCAGGAGAACTCCGACTTTCAAAGAAAACTATCGGATTTGTCCCGACGATGGGATATCTGCATCAGGGACATATGAGTCTGGTACAGGAATCCAAAGCCCGTTCCTCTTGTACGGTTGTTTCGATTTTTGTTAATCCCACCCAGTTCGCTCCGAACGAGGACCTTGCTAAGTACCCAAGAGATCTGAAAAAGGATTGTTTACTCCTCGAAAATGCCGGGGTGGATGTGCTTTTCTTTCCTGATGCGCAGGAGATTTACCCGGAAGGTTTTGATACGTATATCTATCCCGATTCCCTCTCAAGGATTCACGAAGGAGAGTTCAGACCCATTCATTTCAGGGGCGTATGCACAATAGTCGGAATGTTGTTCAATATTGTGAAACCTCACTTTGCCTTTTTCGGTCAGAAGGATGCACAGCAGGCAGCGGTGATAAAAAGAATGTGCACCGATCTGAAGTTCGATTTGGAAGTAGTTGTTTGTCCGATTATCAGGGAAAATGACGGGCTGGCAATGAGTTCCCGTAATGTTTACCTGGCTCCCAAAGAAAGGCAGCAAGCTGTTAAGCTTTATGAGTCTTTGCTGCATGCCCAAAAACTTATCTCGGAGGGAGTGAGAAACACAAACCGGATTGTTGAGGAAATGATCCAAATCATAAAAGGGATTGAGAATCATAAACTTGATTACATCAGGATCGTGAACGCGGTAAATTTTTCCGAAGTGGAAATGTTGAAAACCGGTGCTGACTATTATATTCTGATTGCCTGCAGAGTGGGAGTGACTCGCTTGATTGACAACGAGCTGATACGATTTTAGCTTTTTGCTTTTCTACCTAAGATCGAAAGGATATTTATAAACGGCGAGAGCGCAGGGGTGTAATTATAGTCTGTCTCGTCCAGCTTCGTGACCGGGATGCTGAATCTTATCGCAGTGGACACTATGTCCGCTAATCCTGAAACTTCTTTTCCCCCTATAAAACTTGCCCCGAGGATATTACCGTTTTCCGCGTAAATAATTTTTCCCCACTGTCCTCTGCTGCCGGGCATTACCGGAACAAGATTTCTATGTGTGGTCTGAACGGATTTAATATTCCTGAAATGTTTTTTTGCGGTTTCTGTGTTCAATCCGACAGTTCCAAGGTAATGATCGAAGCATTTTAATGTAATCGCCGGAATTACCGGTCTCATAAAATTATTCCCTCCCGTAGCGTTCTCCCCAGCTATATGTCCCTCCTTTTGTGCTATTGTGGCAAGCGGAAAATAAAAAGGTCTTCTGGTTATTAAATTTATATTTTCCGTATTATCCCCTGCTGCATAGATGTTGGGGTCGGATGTCTGCAATTTCGAATTGACTCTAAGTGCGCCGCTTTCCCCTGTCTCCAGTCCTGCCTCCAGGGCAATTCTGTTCTGGGGAATAAAACCTGTGGCGTTCACCACAAAATCCACTTCAAAATCGTAACCG
Source organism: Ignavibacteriales bacterium (assembly GCA_012517155.1). GTDB lineage: Bacteria > Bacteroidota > Ignavibacteria > Ignavibacteriales > Ignavibacteriaceae > JAAYVN01. The sequence continues at coordinate 53,742 of JAAYVN010000041.1, forward strand.
TCAATAATGAGATTCGTGATCCTCGAATCCTTAATCCTGAATTTATATTTCGAAGCGTTAGTAAAGATCCGGATATTCATTTCCCTAAGAAGTTCGTTGAATATCTTGCCTGCTTCGGTTTCCCCCGATGGAAAAATCTGATCCATTTTTTCAATCAGCATAATCTCGAAGTTTAGTTTCTTAAACGCTTCACAAAGTTCAAGCCCGATAAACCCTGAGCCTATTATGCATACCCGTTTATGTTTTGCGGAATAAACTTCTTCCTGCACCCTGAGCAAATTGGAAACAGTCTTGAAAGGAAGGAAGTTCTGCAATTCTCTCCCCTCATCGGTTTCGGCAATTATTTCGGGAATATCAGGAATCCTGCTTTTTGCACCTGTGGATAATATCAACTTGTCGTATCCGAGTATTTCTTCCTTTTGCTCCCTGACAAAAGTTATTTCTTTTTTTCTTCGGTTCAAGGAGATAACAGGTGAATTGGTGAGGACTTTAACCCCCTTCTGTATTCTGAACGACTCCTCATCGAAGAAAACGATCTTCTTATAATCGCTGATCTCACCTGATAGAACGTAGGGAAGTTCACACGTCCCCGTGGAAATAAAATTCCCCGCTTCAAGCAGTGTAACAGTTGCAGAGGGATCAGTTCGTGCCGCCTTAGCCGCTGCCGCAGCACCTGCCGCATTCCCTCCCACCACAACTATTTTACGGGGATTCATCTTTTTATTTTTCCTTAAAACTTATCGTAAACGGAACTCCGTAGAATCCGAAGTTCTCGCGAATTAACCTCTCGAGAAACTTTATATAATTATCCGTAACGGATTTTGGGTAATTAACGAAAAACAGGAATACGGGATACTTGCTTCCGACCTGGTTTATGAATTTTATCTTTACTTCCCGGCCTGTGGGAGTAGTGGGGGGAGGTGTTTTTTCAATAAGCGGAAGCAGAATGTCATTAAGCTCGCTTGTGGGGATTCTTTTTTTCCTCTCGGCTTCTATTTTCAGCGCCAGTTCTACAAGTTTGTATATCCTTTGCTTGGTAAGCGCAGAGATAAAAATTACCGGCACATAGTTTATGCCTGCCATTTTTGCTCTCAGTCCGTTTTCGTAATCTCGGGCAGTGTTTGTCTCCTTCTCCAAAAGATCCCATTTGTTAACAGCGAGAATCAGTCCTTTTCTTCGCTGGATCGCCTCATCTATGATTTTCTGATCCTGCTTTTCAAGTCCCAGGGTCGCATCAATCATTACTATGGTAACATCCGATTCGGCTATTGATTTCAGAGAACGGATAGAAGAAAAGTACTCAATCCCTTCCTCGATCTTTGTGCGTTTTCGGAGACCAGCGGTATCAATCAGAACAATCTCCTGTCCATAATATTTCAGGATCGAATCAACACTATCGCGAGTTGTGCCGGGGATATCCGTTACTATACTCCTGTCAAATCCCAGCAGGGCGTTTGTGAGCGAGGATTTCCCGACATTCGGGCGACCAACAATGGCAATTTTCAATCGTTCATCGGGCTCTTCGGTCACAGTCTGGAAATCGCTTGTCAGCAAGTCAAGGAAATCCCCTATTCTTCGCCCCATAATTGCGGAAACGGGAATTGGTTCGGAAAGTCCGAGCGCATGAAATTCCGAAGTGAACGCTTCATACTTCTCAGAGTCCACCTTGTTTACTACAAGAAAATATTTTTTATTCGAATTGCGGAGCATTTGAGCGATCTCATTATCAACCGGCGTAAGACCGTCCCGTGCATCCACAAGAAATATTATCACGTCCGATTCTGCAATGGCAAGTTTTACTTGTTCCCGGATAGCCTTCTCAAACAAATCGGGAGAATCGGGGACAAAACCGCCTGTATCAATAAGCCGGAATTCCTTCCCGTTCCATTCAACCTCTCCGTAATTCCTGTCCCGGGTTACTCCGCTTACATCATCCACAATCGCATCCCGTTTACCTACTAAACGATTAAAAAAAGTTGATTTACCTACATTCGGACGTCCGACAATTACTACTAATGGGGTTTTCATTCTGCAAAATTAATTTATTTAAAAAGTTCTATTTAATCCATCCTTGTTCTTTGTACCATCTCACAGTTCTTTCGATACCAGCGGCAACCGGGATCTTCTGGGAGTATCCCAAGTCCTTCATCGCCTTTTGAGTTGAACAGGTCCAATATTGTTGAGTAAGGTCCTTCGCTTTTTCAATATTGAGTGTTGCCGCTTTACTTGAAAACATCGCAAAGAACTGGGCAATTGCGGCTATAGTGAACACAATAAAATGAGGGACTTTGACCTGTAAAGGTTTCTTATTCATCACTTTGGAAGTGACCTCTCCGATTTCCTCCCACGTGTAAAGCTTCTCGGAGGATATGAAATATGTCTGGTTTTGAGCAACAGGACTCAAAGCAGCCAGAAGAAATCCGTTCACAAGATCAACCACGTGAATAAGACTTATGAGTTTCCTGTTGAAGCCGATTGTTGTCATTAATCCCGACGCAAACGTTTTAAAGAAAATGAAAATCTCCGTATCCCTCTCTCCATATACAGCAGGAGCACGGCATATTGTTACCGGTAATCTGTCCATAAATGACTGAGCGACTTTTTCTTCCTCCACTTTACTTCTTGCATAAGTAGTGATGGGATTACAAGGAATAGTTTCGTCGAGAGGGATTTCCGTTGGCGAGGGACCTGCAGCTGTTTGACTGCTGACAATCAGGATCCTCTTAATAGTTTCAGGAAACTCAAGCGCAACTTCAAGAATTGTCCGGGTTGTTTCCACATTCCCTTTAAAGTAGTCAGCAGGATCTTTAGCCTTTACCACTCCGGCGACGTGATATATATAACGAGCATCAGTAAACGCCTTACGAAGCCCCTCCTTGTCAAACAGACCGGTATTAAAAATTTCTACGGGTTTATCTTTTAACCACTTAAGATTACTTGATTTACGCACCAGGCAACGAACTGTGTAACCCTTTTCTAAAAGCAGATCCACGAGGTGACTGCCTACGAATCCATTCCCCCCGGTTACTACTGCAATTTCTTTTTTTTCCATAATTTATTTGTTTTTAACTGCATTTATTATAATTTTAAATAATAGATTTTTTTCTTTTTAACTTGTAAATTTAGTGTAAAATAAAGCCAAAAACAAGGAAGTTAGGGGCTTTGTTGAAGAGATTTAATCATTGTACAGTGTTTTTATAAAATTTTCCGGAGGAAGTTAATTGGATATATTTGCAAAGTGTTTTGAATTTACCCGTGCAGACGATATTAAAGCATCAGGACTCTACCCTTATTTCAGGGCTATAGAGGAAAATGAAGGTCCCGTAGTCCAGATTGAGGGACGAAAGATAGTAATGGCGGGATCAAATAACTATTTAGGACTTACTGCCCACCCAAAAGTTAAAGAAGCGGCAATAAAAGCAGTTGAAAAATATGGTACAGGTTGCTCCGGTTCGAGATATTTAACAGGAACGCTTGACCTGCATATCGAATTGGAAGCACGTCTTGCTAAGTTTTTCGGAACAGAATCAGTGCTTTTATTCAGTACAGGCTACCAGACTGCGCAGGGAATCATCCCTACTTTGGTCAACCGTGGAGATTACCTGATTTCCGACAAAGATAACCACGCCTGCATAGTTGCCGGTTATTTAATGGCTAAAGGAGCCACTGCAGAGATCGTTCGCTATAAACACAATGATATGAACGACTTAGAGAGAGTTATCTCCAAACTTCCTGAATCCGCTGGCAAACTGATTGTTAGCGATGGAGTGTTTTCCACAGGTGGTGAAATAGTGAATCTTCCCAAAATGAACGAGATTGCCAAGAAATATGGAGCAAGATTATTGATAGACGACGCTCACTCAGTAGGGGTAATTGGTAAGGGAGGAAGAGGCACAGCTAGCGAGTTTAATCTCGAGAGTGAGATAGATATGACTATGGGTACCTTCAGCAAAACATTTGCAAGTTTAGGCGGATTCGTTGCGGGTTCTGAAAGGGTATTAAATTATCTGAAACACCATTCCCCTGCTTTGATATTCAGCGCATCCCCTACTCCGGCATCTGCTGCATCTGCCTTGGCTGCACTGGAGATTCTTGAGCAGGAACCGGAAAGAGTTACAAGATTGATTCAAAATGCGGATAGGGTTAGACAAGGTTTGAAGAGTCTGGGATTCAATGTAGTAGAGAGCAGAACAGCAATTGTTCCTGTGATCGTTGGAAGCGATGAACTGGCTTTTATGATGTGGCGCAAATTGTACGATAATGGTGTCTTCGTCAACGCCTTTATTTCTCCCGGTGTACCTCCCGGACGACAGATGATGAGAACAAGCTATATGTCCGCCCATGAGAATGAACATCTTGACTTTATTGTAGAAACTTTTAAGAAAGTTGGAAAAGAACTGGGATTAATATAATTATGAGCAAAATAGAAATCCGTAGAGTTGAATCAGGTAAGGACCTTGATGCTTTTATAAAATACCCATGGGAAATTTATAAAGATAACAATTATTGGGTGCCCCCGTTAATTTCGGAAAAGAAAAAAATACTCAATAAAAAGAAAAATCCCTTTTTTGAACATGCTGAAGCTGAGTATTTCCTGGCATATAAAGACGGAAAACTTTCCGGAACTATTGCCGCTGTAAAGAACGACCTGCATAATGAGTATCATAAAGATAAAACGGGTTTCTTCGGATTTTTCGAGTGTATTAATGACCAAAAAGTTGCAAACAGTCTTTTCGATGCCGCGAAGAAGTGGTTAAAGGAGAAGGGCCTGGATGAGATGAGAGGACCTGCTAATCCTTCGAGCAACGATGAGTATGGTATGCTAATAGAAGGATTTGACGATTCACCAAGAATACTAATGCCTTATAATCCCCCTTATTATCTCTCGTTATGCGAAAATTACGGTCTCGAAAAAGCCAAAGACCTTTATGCCTATAAGCTAGAGAACCACAAGTTGATGAGTTCCGAGAAACTACGGAGAGGCCAACAGTTGGTGAGAGACAGATACAAACTGAAAATCAGTTCACTTAACATAAAGGACTTTAAGAATGAACTGGATAAAGTAAAATTTGTCTATAATAAAGCATGGGCACCAAACTGGGGTTTTGTTCCGATGACTGAGGCTGAAATAGACGCGATGGCAAAAGATCTTAAGCCGATTGTTGAACCTAATTTAGTCCTATTTGGAGAGATTGACAACAAGTTGGTGGGCTTCGCTTTAGTTATGCCAGATTATAATGAGATCTTCAAAACCATGAATGGAAAGCTTTTCCCATTCGGATTTTTAAAATTGATTTTCCACAAGAAAAAATTTACCTGGGGCCGGATTATAACCCTTGGAATTATTCCGGAATTTCAAAAGAGAGGTCTTGATTCGGTATTTTACTGGGAAATATTAAACCGAGCTGATCAATATTGCGGAATCAGGATTGGCGAAGCAAGCTGGATTCTGGAAGATAACGAGATGATGAACAGAGGCGCAGAACTTATGAATGGTGAGTTATATAAAAAGTACAGAATCTACTCGAAACCAATATAAAAGTCAGAATAAACAATTAACAAGGTTGTCCATAAGGACAACCTTTTTTATTTTCAAATTAATATAAATTTAAAATAATGGAATACTGTAAGGATTATTTTATTCATTATTATCAGGTTGACCGGAACAGGGATCTGACAATAGTCAGCCTGATAAGGATATTAGAGGATATAGCTATCCTGCAAAGCGAGGAAGTGGGCTATGGACTTGACTATTATGAACGGGAAAAAGTAGGATGGATGCTTAGCAGATGGGAAATAAAAATAAATCAGCTGCCAAAATTCAAGGAGAAGATAAAATTAACCACCCGTCCCCAAGCAATGAACAGGTTTTACGCCAATAGGTATTATTGGTTATATAACGAGGAAGGGGATTTATTAGTGGAAGCTGCAAGTCTTTGGATCTTTTTCAATATCGAAAAAAGAAGGCCTCAGGCAGTTAGCCGGGAAATAATTGATGCTTATGCTGGGACGGACAGAAATGAGTATCCCTTTACTCGACTTGATGAGGTGGAAGAAGTACCAAGTTATGATTATTCCAAAAAGTTCGAAGTAAGTACGGATGCGATTGATGTAAATAATCATGTGAATAATTCGCGCTACTTTAGCTGGGCTCTGAGCGTAGTAAAAAAGGAAATAATCACGAATTATAAGATTTCCGAGATTCGCGTAAATTACCTCAAGGAAACAAATATCAATGACAAAGTTATGAGTTTTTACCACTCAAAAGCCGAGGGAGATGGAATAAGTACACTGCATAGTATGAAGAATGAAATGCATGAGGTTTGCAGGATGAAAATTCACTGGACCAGAAAACAATAAAAAAAGGGAGACGATTATGTCTCCCTTTTTTATTAGTTTGAGTCCTTTTATTTACTTCATTAGAACAAATTTCTTTGTAGCCGAGTATTTTTCCGATTGCAGGCTATAAATATAAACTCCTGAAGTCAGACCAGTTGCATCGAACGTAACTGAGTATCTTCCGGGTTGTTTATATTCTTTAACCAGAGTTTTCACTTCCTTGCCCAGGATATCATATACCACCAAAGTAATTTCCATTGCTTCCGGAATAGCATAGCTGATCGTAGTGGAAGGATTGAATGGATTAGGATAATTCTGGTTAAGAGCAAAGACCATAGGTACGTCAGTAATGCCAGTTTCAACATTCAGAATGCCACCAAGGGCGAAGATTGTAGATCTGAGGGCTTCCATCGTATATTTGGTATTGTGCATTCCGCGGCTCTTATCATAAGCAAATACTCTATAGTTGAAATAAGCCTTATTTATTGTAGGATTATTCAAATCTCTGACCGCCTGCCAGGAAACCGAGTCAACACCAACCGGAGGCAAATACCATTTTAATTTATGGTACAAGTTATCATACTCAGTTTGGATTGCTTCAAGAAGTCCGTTTCCATCCCAATCAACAGTAGCTACGAAATCGGTGAAATGTGTTTTATTTCCGTGACAAGGCTGGCATTTAGCGGTAAGGTCTTGTCCATTATTTGAGAGTGAGAATGTATGCCCACCAACTTTATTATAGTTAGGACTGGTTGAATCTGGTGAAGCCTGCATATGACAGTCAACACAACTGTTGGTTAAGAAGAGGCTGTGTGCAGTGCTGTTGTATGGTGTTCCGAATTCAGCTGCATTTTGTCCGAGATAAATATCAGTTTGGTTTGAATAGTGAGGACCCCAGTTCGCATTAGTAACCTGAGTCGTTGCAAAGTTTTTACCGTCTCTGCGAAGTTTGTGACAGTTCATACAAACCTGCCCATGACCGCCAACTGAATATTGATAACCATTAGCAAGAGTATCCGAGCCTGCAGGGGTAGTTCTAATTTCATTACTATGAGGATCGTGACAAGTTGGGCAACCTATATGAGTCTGATTACCCTGAACCCATCCAGTGGTGTTAGTCGTTTTACCTTTAGTGAAGTTAATGAAGCCTTGTCCGTCATGGCAGCGGATGCAATTCTGAAGGTTATTGTTCTGGCTTGCAGTTCCCTGTGCAAAAGAACCTGACCATACCGGTGCACTATGGAGTGAGTTTTCCCACTGAGCACCAATATTATAGTAGCCAACCTGATCATGACACTGTGCGCAAGTACCGGAGTTTCCGGAGATTCCAATTGCCTCAAATGAACCGGAGGTGTGTTCACCGCCGGGACCGTGGCAGCTTTCGCAACCTATATTTGCCAGCTGGGAGAGCTTTGGAAATCCAGTCTTGAGTGAATCCCATTTGCCGGGATTAAGCGGAAGAACGAAAGTCCAGCCAAGCTCGGAAGCTACATCATCAAAACCACCGTTTGCAGCAACGTTATCGTGATCAGAACCGGTAGTATGACATTTGAAACATGACTGGTTGTAATAGCCAGTTCCAGTAATGCTTCTTTTGAATTTCAGGGCATGACCGGTATTTTTCCATTCATTAAAAATGTCCACGAATTTCTGGGTGAATCCATGACAACTCATACAGTTAGGATATTCAGCAGGAACGCCATCAAAATTTCCAACGCCGACATATTTTCCTGCGAAAACCGTGATTGTAGTATCGTCTGTCCCACCAGAAGTAGTAATGGAAAGATTAATCTCATACTTTCCTTTCACATCGCTCTTGAAATAAACTGAATTATCCGTACCGAAATTTGTAAAGCTGGCATTTGAGCCGGCGGGTTTTGTCGTAAAAGTAAAGACTGCAGCGGTGACAGGCTGAGTATTTGCGATATTACGGGGTGTTAAATACATGTAGGTCTCAAGCGGGAACACTTTAAGACCGGAAGAGACCGAACCGGTAGTTAAACCGAGGTCTTTTAGTTTTTGCGGGCTAATCGCTTTTACTTCAATGCTAGCCCTCTGCGGCATGATAATCATCGATGCCAGAATAAAAATCAAGAAAAAGTACTTACGTTTCATAGAACTCCTTTAGAATAAATACCTGGCTATTGCACAATAATCATTCCATTTTTCTGATCGTTATTCTTAAATTATGTAAGGGAATTAATCAGATTTTTCTTAATTAGTAGAATAAATTATCACAAATGAAAATATATTGTTGATTTTCTCAACTAATTATGGTAGAATTGTCATAATAAATGGCAGAATTTAGTGCAATATTAGTGTATTAGCAGAGTTAAAAAAAACTGATGTTGAATTTTTACACAATATACAGAGGACTCTTTTTTACGGGAACGATGATATATTATCATTTCCCTTATTTGGGAAACAGATTTTGGTTTGGCTGCCTGATCGAAGGAGAATCGAAGGAGGACGCAACCTGACACGTCTTTTTCTGCAATTAAGAGATGATTCATTAGGGTGTAAAATAATTCTACAATATTCAAGTTTATTCAACTGTAGATGGTTTCAGGACTTTTTGAGTAATTTGGGAAAATATTAGGTAATGATTCGGGAATGATGAAAATATTTACGGTAGAGAATACCGGGGATTCAGGATTTAGATTCCCCGGAATTCTCAAAAGTGCTATTATTCTATTCCAATTAGTTTGCCGTTTTTCATTAGGAGTTTGCCATCCATGTAAACGGTGGGTTTTTTAACTACTCCATCCAAATGGATTGGAACATTTACAGATCCTCCCATTGATTTGTTATTACCCAAAGCTATATGGATAGTTCCCATCACTTTCTCGTCCTCGAGTAGTATTCCACTAAGTCGGGCAGTATCGTTTGTGCCAACCCCGAATTCAGCGATATTACGTGCATCCCGCCCAACACTGTCGAGCATTTTAACCAGTTTCTGAGCAATAACTCCGCCGGTTATTTTTTCAGCATATCCGTCTTTCACTTCAATGCGGATATTCGTGTTTTTTATTAAACCCAATCCGGCCATTGAACCGTCCACAATGAATACTCCGTTTGCTGTTCCCTCAACCGGTGCAAGATATGTCTCTCCGGTAGGCAGGTTACCACTCTCCCCTTTTTTAAGGAATAGTCCGGAGGAAGGAATAACTTTTCTGCCGGCAATTCTGAAGGAAATATCCGTACCAAGCGCAGTAATTACTCTTATTTCCTTCCCTTTCTCCAGTATCTTTTTAAGTTTCATGGTTCTGGCAGCGATCTTTTTATAGTCGGCACCAAGTCCACGGATCATAACGTCCTCGGTTATTCCCGGGAAAGTCGCTATCCTGACTCCGGATGCTGAGGCATTTCTGCGTGCATCAGTATGCGTAAGCGATTTGGTAGTGGGGCAAAGTACTATATCAAATTGCTTCATGAGTCCGGCAATGTGTTCCGGTGGCTCTTCTCCGTTGATATTGCCCGGTTTCATCTCTACATATAGAGCGTATAATCCAAGTGCTACTGCATTATTAAAGAGTGACAAACCGATTTTTCTTTTATTCACGTCGGAAACTACCAGAATTGATTCCCTGGATTTTGCTCCCATGCAATCGAGTATGGCAATACGTGAAGCTTTATCGAGTTTTGTTATTTTCATATTTTTATCCTTTCATAATGGAAATCCAATATTAATCTGAATAATCCCCATTAGTCCCCCATTTTCTATAAAATTAGTGACAGGAGAAGTAGAGGAACCGGTCGTAAGGAATGTATCAGAGTCATTTAATTTCATTTTGTCCACAGCAAAGAAAGCATACCCGAGCGTGCCCTCGATGCTGATGTAGTTTTTTATCAAGTGAAAAATAAAACCGCTTCCAAATGAATAACCGATTGAATTACCATCGCTGGAGTATTCCTTTTTTATTGTCTGCTTACCCGGATAATTCTCAGTATGCACTAATTTGGCGGTGGTCAGTAAAACGGAGGCGTCAATCACTTTCCAGTCGAGAGTTGAGAAAATGGTAGTGCCCAAATCAAATCCTACCGAGAACTGGTTTATTGTGAGATCCAGAGTGTTGGCATTATCCCCCATTCCGGCGTGCCAAACAGCTTCCTGTTTTTCCAGCATAGTCTGGTAAGAACCTTTAAAGGTAATTACGAAACCGGAATAATTCTGACGGAAGAAGTTAATTCCGAAGCGGTACCCAGCCGCCTGTCCGAATTCACTCATCGGATTAATCAAGGAATCCTTGTGAATCTTGTTCAAGTTCTGAATATATCCGTTGAAACCGGTTGGAACATACTTCTGCCATTGGTATGCAGCGGAGCCGCCAACCAAACCAAGACACCCAAAACCAATCTTCTGGTCCTGGGAGTATGTCAGTCCGGAAATTACCAATATAAGCAGAATAACTTTTTTCATATTTATCAATTATAAAACTTTGCTGCTTCTTTTAAGCATAATGGCAAAGAAAAGTCCAAGAAAACCGAGTATAGAGAAAATCCACATACCCGCATTGTATCCTTGCGGATTCGTTGCACTTGCGGAAGAAAAATCATTTGCAAGACCAATAATAATATTAAACGAGAAAAGTCCAATATTCTGAATCATGGTCATCAGACCATAAGCGGTTCCTAATTTTTCGGCATTTACCACAAGGGCAACAGAGGGCCACATAACCGCAGGGACAAGGGAAAAAGCCAAACCCATAATTGACATAGGAATCACTAAATAGAGGGGTATCACAGAGTGAATGTCGAAAAATTCAATATTTATTATAATATTACCGCTGAGACCAAGCGGGGTTGCAAGGTCAATTTTATATGCCATAATCAGGTAGACAGGAATAATCAGCAGTGAGCCTATCATCATTAGGTAAGCGCGTTTTCCTATTTTATCCGCAAGCAGACCAAATAATGGTGTAAAGAACATAGCAGCAAGAGTTAAAAGACTTGAGAGATTACCTCCTACTTCACGGGTAGTGCCGTGTGCCTCCTGAAAATACTTAATTGCAAAAGTTTGAAAAGGAAACATTGCCGAATAAAATGTAACGCATAATGCGCTGATAAACCAGAATGCAGCGTTAAATCTGAACACTTCGGAAATAACAACTTTATCCTGATTCCCCTCTTTGGGCAGTTCATAAATACGGGAGTACTTGGTATCCAGTAAAAAATATAGAACAATAAACAGTACCGCCATTAAAGAGGCAAAAACAGAAAGAAACATTGGAGTTTGCCAGTTCTCATAGAATGCTCTCCCCCAACTTGGTGAATTCAGTGCAAAGAAAGAACCAAGTCTTGCAACGGTAAGGTTAAGCCCAAAAGCAAAGGACAATTCCTTTCCCTTGAACCATCGGGCTACAATGGTGGTAATTGCCACAATCATTGATTCTGCACCAAGTCCGAAAATCAGTCTGCCGGAAGCCATCGTCCAGATATTTCCCCAAAGGGAAGAAAATAAAGCTCCTGCAAAAACGAAAAATGTAAAGAGTAAAACCGATTTCCTGGTACCTATTTTATCTATTATTATTCCACCAATAAGTACCATGATAATATTCGGAAAACTGTATATTGCATTAAGTAATCCAAGGTTCGAATCCGAAAAACCGAGCTGGGTTTTCAGTACATCAGCAAGCGGGGATATGCTGTCGTACACATAATAATTCCCGAACATTGCCAGACTTATCAGCAGAAGGATTATCCAGCGTGCAAGTGCGGTGGGCTGAGGTTTTGTTATTTCAGTCATCAGAGTAAGATTTCAAAATTAATTAAAAAGAAAACCGGGGAAAGTAAAGACTCCTTCCCCGGAGATTTAATTATTAAACTGCCTTTTTTGCAGGTACATTTTCAAGTACGGCAATAAGCAGATCCCAGAATTTGGCAACTGCGCTGATCTGTACTTTTTCGTCTGGTGAATGTGCGCCCATAATCGTGGGACCAAATGAAATCATATCCATTTCGGGATATCTTTCGTTTATTATTCCACATTCAAGTCCTGCGTGTATTGCCTTGATTTCCGGATCATTTCCGTACTTAGATTTATATACTTCTTTCATTACCTTTAGAATTGGTGAATGAACATTTGGTTTCCAACCGGGATACGAGTCACCGTGAGAAACCTCAGCACCTGAAAGGGAGAAAAGAGAATACGCCATATTTGCAACGTCCTCTTTTTCTGACTCAACTGAACTTCGCTGACTAGTAACCACATTAACTGAGAGTGAATCGGTGGTAATTACGGCAAGGTTTGTTGATGTTTCAACAAGATCCTTTATATCCGGTGACATTGTGACAACACCGTTCGGAAGTGCATACAGAGCATTTAACAGATTCATTTGAGTAATTACATCCATAACCTTATCAGCAGTTTCAGCCTCTTCAGTTTTTACCAATAAGCCCGGTTCAACCGTTGCGTGTTCGGCTTTAATTGTGGTGTTAAAATTCTCAATATATGCCTTAACGCCTGCCGCTTTATTCTTTTCCACTGTAATAACGGCATTTGCTTCTCTCGGAATTGCATTATGTTTACTGCCCCCCTCAATGTGAGCAAGGCGAACGCCAAATTCCTTAGAGAGTCCCCACAGAACCCTGTTGAGGATTTTAATAGCATTCCCTCTGTTAGCAGCAATATCAAGTCCCGAATGACCACCCCTTAGTCCGGTAACCACAATTTTCATTGTCTGACTGCCGGAAGGAATATTTTCGGCTGAATATTTGAATTTTGCATAAGTGTTCTTGCCACCTGCACAGCCTATGTATAAAGCTCCATCTTCTTCAGAATCGAGATTGATAAGGATGTGGGCATCCAGGAAACCGGGTTTAAGAGCAACGGCACCGAACATTCCGGTCTCTTCATCTAGGGTGAAGAGGAATTCGAGGGGACCATGTTTTAGATTTGTTGATTCCGCAACAGCAAGAGCAGCCGCGACACCGATTCCGTTATCGGCACCAAGTGTGGTACCTGTTGCGCGAACCCAGTCGCCATCGACAAAAATTTTAAGAGGATCAGTTTCAAAATTGTGTTCGGTATCATTATTTTTTTCGGGTACCATGTCAAGATGCCCCTGCAGAACGACTGGAGTAAGGTGTTCCAGTCCTTTTGTTGCAGGTTTTTTTATTACAACGTTTCCAAAGTCGTCAACATTGGTTTCCAGATTATGTTTTTTACCGAAATCCTTTACGTATTGTGCAATTTTCTCCTCATGTTTTGAGGGATGGGGGATTCCGCAGATAGCTTCAAAATGTTTCCAGATTAGTTCGGGTTTTAAGCCTTGCAAGACAGCGCTCATATAAACTCCTTTAAGATTTAAGTAATTCTTTGAATTTGATCACATCGTGCTGATGTAGATCGGTTAAAAATTTTGTAACTCTCTCCTCAACCTGCTTCATATCATCACCAAATTTCATTCTGAGGGAAGAGCATATTTCACTAACATTGTTGTTTCCGTTAATCAGCAACCAGGTTTCTGATCCGATCTCATCAAGAGAGATGCGAAGATTTTTTGATTTAAGACGAGGGACAAGGAACCTGACCAGAATTTTATTAGTAAACTTTGGTTCGAGTAACGTGACCCTGTTATTTGAGCTAACCTCAAATTCACGATTGTGAAAAGGGGTAAGCCCGAGTAAATTAATTTCCGATTTATTTTTTTTCTTAAACAAAGCAGATGATTTATTATTTAAAGACATCTCCCCTCCCCGGCGGGGGGAAGGGAGAATGATTAATTATTATCCGTTAACAGCCGGAGGTGCAGGGTCATTAGGATTACCGGCATTCTTCAAAGGGACATAAACAAGAATATAGCCAACAACAACAAAGACAATTAGACTAACGAAGAATGAAGGCTGTGCAAAAATTATGGGAACGCTCCACTCCATAACAGCAAAAGCTGCGAAGAGGAGACCAATAAGAGCTTCACCGGCAATCAAACCGGAAGCCAGCAAGACACCGTTATTATCACTTCTTGCTTTCTGAGCGTCGTTGTGTTTTTTGCTTGCCTGATATTTCTCAAGAATTCCTTTTATCAAGCCGCCAATAAAGATGGCAAAGGTGGTTTCGAGCGGCAGATACATACCAACACAAACAAGCATAGGACTTTTAACTTTAACGAGAATAAAGCTTATAGCCATTAAAACGCCCACGATAATGAGCGGCCAGGCCATATCTCCACCAACAATACCATTAGCCATAATTGCCATTAAGCTTGCCTGAGGAGCAGGGTAATTTTTTCCACCAAGACCGGTACCGCCGGTTTGGATGTCGCCCTGATGTAAGATAACCAAGGGGAAGAACATAACTGCTGATGCCAACAGGATTCCGATCATGTCGCCAGCCTGCATTTTCCATGGAGTACCACCGAGGATATGCCCGACTTTCAAATCCTGAAGCATTTCACCGGCAACGGCAGCGGCAACGCAGATTACAGCCGCAACTCCCAGAACTGCAGCAACTCCGGACATACCGCTAACCCCGAGGGCAACCATAAGCAAGGCTGCAATAATTAAGGTTGAGATGGTCAGACCACTTATTGGATTGTTGCTTGAGCCGATTAAGCCAACCAGATAACCTGAAACAGCGGCAAAGAAGAAACCGGCTACAATCATTACGACAGTTGCAACCAGGGCTGCTGAAAAATCACCTGCAAAGTGGAGATAGATAAAGAATGTGAGAACGGCAGCGACAAGAATTCCGACAAAGACGTACTTAAAATTCATATCGTGATCGGTTCGAACTTCTTTAACAGAACTTCCACCGGCAGCCTTTTTAACATCTCCAATGGCTCTGCTGAGACCGGTACCAAGACTCTTACGCATTTTGAATAGTGTGAAGCCTGCGCTCATAAGCATTCCACCGATAGCAATAGGACGAACAATAGATCGCCATACCTGGTTTGCAAGTCCAACCCAGGTTTCGTCATTTACAGTAACAGGTCCGTTAGCCTGAAGTGAATTAAGTAATTCGGGACCTAAGAAATAAAGGAGCAGAGGGACGAAAAGACCCCATGCAAGTAATCCACCGGCAAAGTTTAAAGAAGCGAGACTGGGACCGATAATATAACCAACGCCCATATAGGCAGGGCTGACTCCGGGAGTGCTTAACAGGGCACCACCGCTTGCGTTAACTGCGGCAGTTTTACCGACTGCAATTTTTTGTGATGCAAAACTAATAAACTTTTCCCAGGAAGCAGCAAAGAACTGAACCTGTTTTAATATCTGAATTAAAGCACCGAGTCCCATTGCCCAGAAGAGGTATTTGGCACCACTTGTTCCGGTTCTGCCGGCTTTGTGAATTTCAGCAGCAGCTACTGATTCAGGGAAAGGAAGGTCTCTGTCTTCAACCATTACACGTCTTAGAATTGTGACAAAGAAAATTCCAACCACACCACCAACAAACATTATTGCGGTTGCTTCGAGGTAGTGCTGAACAGTGAAGAATTCAGTCCAAACGCCGGCAATAAGAAACGCCGGAATAGTAAAGATAGCTCCCGCAGCGACGGATTCGCCAATGGAACCAACTGTTCTTGCAAAATTTTCTTCAAGGATGGAGCCCTTAAATGCTTTAAGAAGTGCCATACCAATAACGGCTGCGGGATAAGTAGCCGCAATCGTCATTCCTGCTTTTAATCCGAGATATGCATTTGCGGCACCGAGCACAACGCACATTACTAATCCGATAACCAATGCGCGGATTGTGAACTCCGCCATATTGGTTTCGGCCGAGACGTAGGGAATAAATTTTTTGGGTTCAGCCATAATAACTCCTAAAATTATCAAAAAATATGGAAAATAAATACAAATTTTACATTATAAAGAAAATAATAACGATGACTAAGATAACTTTTTTCAGGAAAACTTTAAAATAAAAACTGAGTGGGAAGACCTGAAAAATTTATTATATATTATTAGCCGAAGGTTAAAAACTAAATAGTGAATAAGTAATTACGCTTCGCTTTCATTAATTGGTAATTTGGTTGTCGAGACCTTTTTTCGAGGGGGGATTACCAAACCGTGGCGGAGGATTCGCACGAATAAGAAGTACGTATTCACTGGCATGGATGAGGCAACTTAGGGGCAAGGTATAGGGTAATAAGATTGGAAGGTCAATTCGCTTCGTTTAAAACAAAAAAGTAATCCCGACATCCGGTGTGTCCTCAAAATTCGACAAATGGCAGGATACTGCCATCCTTGATCTGTGATTCACTCCCCCATCGGGATAGATTAAACTCTCATGAAAATTTTCATTCATCCCAAAAAACATCTCAGCCTCTTTTTACCCTTCCCTCCTGCCTCTTCACCCAAATATGAAAAACGCTGTTATTAGCTCATTTTCGCAGTTTGACAAAATATACTTAATTTTGACATTTTGTACATAAAGCCGGTCTTAAGCCCCTTTAACTATCTCAACAAGATAAAATAAAACAACCCTGTTCAGAGTTATCCATTTTGATATTTTGTGGCTAAATACTTTTTTAATTTAGCTAATAAAAATAAAAAACCCTGCCATATTGACAGGGTTTTGTAGTACACCCGTAGGGATTCGAACCCCAAACCTTCTGATCCGTAGTCAGATGCTCTATCCAATTGAGCTACGGGTGCTTGAAATTCAGGTTGCAAAGATAGTTAATTTTTGCCGTTTTTCAAAGGGATTATGCTTCCACCGTCCGCTTGAAAATAATATCTATGTTTTGCAGAGTCCGGTTGTAATCAAATAGTTTTTCCAGTTCTTCCGAAGTGAGATACTCAAGTACCTCTTCTTTTTTGATGAGTTCATCTTTAAGATTTTTTCCAGCATCCCGCCATACTTCCATTGCACTATCCTGCACAATTTTATAGGCTGTTTCCCGCGTTGCCCCTTTTTCGGTAATGCTTAACAATACTTTCTGCGAGAATACCAGCCCCCTCGTCAGTTCGAGATTTTTCTTCATGTTTTCGGGATATATGAGAAGATTTTTTACAAGTCCAACCGTCTTTGCCAGCATATAGTCCAGCAGAATTGTACTATCGGGAATTATCACCCGCTCTACTGAACTGTGACTGATGTCTCTTTCATGCCAGAGTGTTATGTTCTCCAGACCCGCCATTGCATTGCCCCGAAGTATCCGAGCCATTCCGGCTATTCTTTCCGAGATTATGGGGTTGCGCTTGTGCGGCATTGCAGAACTTCCTTTTTGTCCTTTGGAAAAGTACTCCTCTGCTTCGAGGACCTCAGTCTTTTGCAGATGCCTTACTTCCGTGGCTATTTTCTCAAGCGTACCGCCTATTACGGCAAGTGTGGTGAGATATTCTGCGTGCCTGTCCCGCTGGATTACCTGCGTTGATACCGGGGCGGGCTTTAATCCCATATGAGCACAAACATACTCTTCGATTTTGGGACTTAAATGATCAAAGGTTCCTACTGCCCCGGAAATCTGTCCAACTGAAATAACATCAATTGCTCTTTTAAGTCTTTCGATATTCCTGTTGGTCTCTTCAAACCACAGAGCAAATTTAAGTCCCATAGTAGTTGGCTCAGCGTGGATGCCGTGCGTTCTGCCGATGCAGAGAGTCAGACGATGCTCCAGTGCACGCTCCTTTAGTGCGGTGCGAAGTTCCATCAGGTTTTTTAATATCAGTTCCCCGGCGGTCTTCATCTGAAAGGAAAGAGTCGTATCCAAGATATCGGAGGATGTCATGCCGTAATGGATATGCCTCGATTCGGGACCCACATATTCAGCAACGTTAGTCAGAAAAGCAATAACATCATGCTGAGTGGTCTCTTCTATTTCGAGTATTTTTTTTACGTCAAATTTAGCTTTTTCTTTTATTACATTGACGTCCGCTTCTGGTATTTCCCCAAGTGCCGCCCTGGCTTCGCATGCTAATATCTCAATCCTGAGCCAGGTTGAGTATTTGAACTCATCCTCCCAGATTCTGCCGATCTCTTTTCTTATATAACGTTCTATCACTTTATTTTCTCCAGTTTCATTTTCAGATTTTTTGTATCAGATCCGCGAACTACTTTAAGTGTAACAGTCTGATTTGTTCTGAACTCCTGCAATAGCCCCGACAGGGTAGTCTGGTTGTTTATCTTGAATTCGTCGAGCTGGATGATTACATCCCCGACTTCAATACCGGCATCCGCTGCAGGAGAATTTTTCTGAACTCCGGTGACTATTACTCCCCTGGTGTTTTCGAGATTAAAATATTTTGCGATTGCATCATCAATGTTCTGTACTTTTAGTCCGGTATAGAAATCCCGTTTAATGCTTCCCAGGTCTTTTAGTTCATCCACTATTTTTTTAACTTTATTAATGGGAATGGCAAATCCCAGTCCGATATTCCCCTGCGATCCACCGGCGGTAAATATAAGTGTATTCATACCAATAACCTCACCTAGCGCATTTACCAGGGGTCCTCCGCTGTTCCCTCCATTTATAGCGGCATCGGTTTGGATCATATTCATATAATAGCGGTTCTGCACAGGTTCGAGATTCATTCCGAGCGCACTCACAACTCCTACAGTCACCGTGGGCTTGTCATTTAATTCAAACAATCCGAAAGGATTGCCCAGTGCAATAACCCATTCGGCAATGAGTATATCGCTCGAGTTCCCGAGTTTGAGGTAGGGGAAGTTCTCTCCTTCTATTTTAAGCAGACAAATATCCGAAGTACCATCCGTTCCTACTATTTTAGCATCGTAGTGTTTGCCATCCGTCATTGTAACCACAATCTGGGTTGCATTCCCCGCAACGTGATCATTGGTAAGGATGTAACCATCCTCGGATATGAGAAATCCGGAGCCAAGTCCGCTTACCTTTTGCCGGGTTGAGCGGTCCCCGAAGAACTGACGGAAGAAGGGATCATCAAAAAAGGGACTGAAAAACGGATTCTGGATTTCCCTTATTTCTGTTACGTTTATTCCGACCACCGCATTGTTGATCTTTGCAACTGTTTCGGTAATTATTGTTTGCCGTGATGTGGAGATACCCGAGTTCAGTTGCTGCCTGACCTGCTGAAAGTCATTTTCTGCTTCGTGATATATCTTTTTGTCACCCGACAAGTAAGAGATTAGCAGTGGAGTTGCAATTAATAATATTACAACCAGAATAACGAAAAACAATTTATTCTTTTTCATAACAAGCCTTCCCTATATGAACTTCAAGCTTTCAATTAATAAGAAATGGTTTCAATTTTTATTATTTCCGCGTCAGGATCATATTTTTTGAGATAGGTAATAAACTCTGTGTTTATATATCTTTCCTGTTTTTTCTCAAAGTCCTTAATTAGTTTTTCCACCCGTTTCCTTGTAAGAACGGTTTTGAAATAATTTTTTTCCTCGTTATCATCGTAAATCCTGAAATAATTTCTTTTAATTGTTTTCATTTTTACCTTTCGTAGTTTAGTTTAAAATTTCTTCCTGATGCATTATATCGCTGAAAAGCTCGCTTTTGATTGACTCGGCATTTTTGCGGGCGTTGGCAAGCGATGTGATTATGTAGCGGTTCGCAATAAACACTTTGCGCGGTTCAATTCCGGCTTCTTCCAGCAGAAGAAAACCTACGTAGATATAACCATATAACTCCACAAGATCCTTGCTTGCAATATCCTGGAAAGTGGGATCTTTTTTCTCGATAACATACTTGAGGCAATCCTTGAATATCGTCCTGATTTCCTTTACGAAATTGAGAAGTCTGACCAGCCCCCCCTTATATTCCCGGTTTTCTTTTTCGTCGAAATAATCAGAGAGGATGTCGTTAATTACTCCACCGGAGGAAGCTACAATCTGAAGTTGGGAGGTTCCTTCGTAAATGTTGGTAATGCGGGCATCCCTTGCAAGTCTTTCCACCTTGAATTCCCGCATATATCCAGTACCACCATGAATCTGAAGTGAATCATAGGTCATTTTATTTGCGCATTCGGAGGTTATATACTTCGTAAGCGGGGTTAGGAAATTAGCAATTTTAGTGGCTTGCTTTAATCTCGCATTCAGTTCACTAACCGGCTGACCTGCGTTTTTGAGTCTCTCAATCTCCTCCTCCAGTTTTTCTTTTATGTCAACGCTTTTGGCGGTTGCATAAAATAAAGACCGGTTGCTTTCCAGCATTACCCGCATATCCAAAAGCATATTGGTCACGACGGGGATATTAAAGATTGGTTTTCCAAATTGTTCTCTTTCGCGGGCATATTTATAAGCTTCCTCATAAGCTGCTTGTGAAATTCCAAGCGCCTGGGCACTCACACCCATTCTTGCTCTGAACATCAGGTCCAGCACGTATTTGATTAATCCAAACTTCCTGCTGCCCACTAGTTCGGCTGGAGTATCGGAAAACTGGAGCTCGCAGGTAGGTGAACCATGGATACCGAGTTTGTGTTCAATTCTTCTTACCTTGACTGTTTTATCGTTCCGGCATACGAACATACTGAGTCCGCGTCCGTCTTTAGTCCCCGGTTCCGAACGGGCAAGCACGAGAAGCACCTCGCCGTTACCGTTAGTAATAAATCGTTTTACACCTCTTAGGAACCATTGCCCCTTTTCGTTCTGATAGGCCTGAAGTTTTACCGCCTGCAGATCACTTCCGGCATCAGGTTCGGTAAGTGCCATGGCACCGGTATATTCCCCGGTACAGAATCCGGGAAGATATTTTTCCCGCTGTTCTTCATTCCCAAATTTTTTAATAGTATCACCGATGTCCTGCAGTCCGAATATATTCATCAGACTTGCATCAGCGCGGGATATCATTTCAACAGCGACCATATAAATTGTAAACGGAATATTTAAGCCGCCATACTTCCGGGGAATTATCATGCCGCTTAAATCCGCCAGGGAGAGTTGCTTCAGGTTTTCCTGAGTTCCCTTTGCATAATGAACTTTGCCATCCCGGAACTGGGCTTCTTCCAGGTCAACATCGGTCGCTCTTTCCGATATGAAGTTACCGGCAATATCTCCCACCATTTCCAGTACCTTACGATAGCTTTCCATAGCGTCTTCATAATTAACAGGAGCATAGTTGTACTTCTTACTCTCTTCATAATTATCCTCCGCCATACGGACTATTTCTTTCAAGTCTAAGTTATTGAAATGAAAGAGGATATCTTTATTATCTAAAAAATAGTTAGGCATACCGGCTCCTATTTCAGTTTGTGTTTATAAGTTTCAATGAATTTGGGAATCACTTCAGTGGCATCCCCCACTATTGCATAATGCGCAACATCAAAAATGGGCGCATCCGGGTCACTGTTGATTGCAATAATTTTGTTCGAATCCTGCATACCTGCCCTGTGCTGAATTGCTCCGGAAATACCTACCGCTATGTATAGCTTCGGTCTGACAGTCACCCCGGTTTGTCCTACTTGCCTCTCAGGAGAAATAAAACCCGCATCAACTGCTGCACGGCTGCCGGCAACCTCGCCGCCAAGAACATCCGCAAGTTCATGTATAAGCCGGAAATTTTCTTTTGAGCCTAAGCCATACCCGCCTGCAACGATTATGGAACTTCCCTTCAGGTTAACCTTGCTTTCCTGCGTATGCCTTTCTATAATCTCCACTAGTTTGTCCTCCGGGGCAGGATGATATTTAACAGTCTTTATTTTGATTGGTTTAGAATTGGGTACCTTAACCAGTTCCATCACTCCTTCACGGACAGTAGCCATCTGGGTCGCAGTTTCCGGAGTTATAATTGTGGCTATGATGTTCCCGCCGAATGCCGGTCTGATCTGGAGAAGCAGATTCGGGTAATCTTTCCCCAGATAGTTCACATTTTCAATCTTCAGGTCCACGCAGTCAGCTGTCAGTCCGCTCATGGTTTTTGAAGCAACTCTTGGAGCAAGATCCCTTCCGGTGATTGAAGCACCAAAAAGCACAATGCGCGGTTGTTCTCTTTCTATGAGTTCGTTGAAAATTCTGGAATAAGGGAGGGATAAATAATCTTTCAGGAAAGCATCTTCAATCAGGTATGCTTCATCGGCACCAAACTCAGCGGTTTGCCCGGCAATATTTTTAACATTATGCCCGATTACAATGCTCTTTAACAAGCCGTTAAGGCTGTCGGCTAGTTTTCTCCCTTTGGAGAGTAATTCAAGACTCACCTCAGCAGCTTTACCGTTCCGTTGTTCTATAAAAACCCAAACTTCATTATTCATAATTTTTCTTCCTTCGCTTATCCAAAAATGTGGTCTTGAGTTAACTGATCTATCAAAGCACCTAAACCGGCGGTTGTCGGTTCGATTCTGTTGTAGCTGTTCCCTGCCAGCACTACCGATTCAACTTTATGAACTTTAGTTGGAGATCCTTTTAAACCGCAGCGGTCCTGATTCAGTTGTAGATCATCCATGGTGAGGGTGTTGATGAACAGACCTCTTTCCTGGTACTCATGAACAAGTTTATCAATATATAACAGCGAATTGCCTTCGGTAAGTTTTTCAAGTTCTATCAGGGATTTGGCATTCTTATAAGCCATCATCCGTTTGGCACTGAATGGACGGGGCTGGGCTGCATCCTTCAGTACTGTGATAAGTACCGGCAATTTGCTTTTCTGGATTTCATAACCACCGTCAATTTGCTTTTTAGCAGTTACGGTGTCCTCCGTAACATCCAGAATTTCCCGGGCAAATGTGATCTGGGGTATCCCTAACTTTTCGGCTGTCTGAGGACCCACCTGTGCAGTATCCCCGTCAATAGCCTGTCTTCCCGCAAATACAAAATCATAGTTCCCAATATGTTTTATTACCTCGCTAAGCACATAAGAAGTAGCAAGCGTATCGGCACCGGCAAATTTCCTGTCACTAACCAGATAAACCTCATCTGCCCCCATGAAGAAACATTCCCTTAATATATCGGAAGCCCTTTGCGGACCCATAGTAATAGCGGTTACCTTGCCGCCATATTTCTCCTTGACTTGCAGGGCAAATTCAAGCGCTATCTTGTCTTCATAGTTAAAGATAGCAGGAAGTTTTGAACGATTCACAGTTCCATCCTCCCTCATAACCTTGCCTGAGATATTTGCAGTATCCGGAACTTGTTTGACCATCACGATTGAATTGAGCATTCTATCCTCTTTAAGATTGCTGAATATTTTCAAAAAAATTATTTTGAAATATACGAATTTATGGGATTTTTCTTAAACGGAATGGTAAGGAACAATAAGGGAAAAATTCTGCGCTTATCCGGGTAGAGAGAAATCTTAATAATTTTACTCAGACTCTCTCTACCCTCAGAATTATTTTAGCTTAACAGATAGAAATCTGTTTCAGAAAGCATTAAATCCTAAACTGATGAGATGAACTGCTCCGAAATCGCCGTATAAATTATACGCATAATTGAGCATGAAGTTTTTATAGAATAATCCGAATCCGGCCGTTAATCCACCTAATCCTTCAATGTCTTTTTGACCGGTATTATATCCCAACCTTAATGCAAAATATTCAATTATTCTATATTCTCCGCCAAGATTAAACTTGATATCGCTGTCATTTGGTAAATCTCCGGAAGCTGTAAACAATAATCCTTCCATAGCATGGTAAGCCAAACCCGCTGAAATAATCATTGGCAGAGAGCTGGAAACAGAATCATACTTTAATCCGGTACCGATATTCCTAACAGCCAAACCAAAATCTATTCCGTCATAAGTATAGAATCCGCCAATATCGAGTGCAAATGCAGAGGCGGATTTTTCGGCGAGAGTTTCAAAAACTCCCTTAAAAGTAACTCCGGCACTCAATTCAGGCATAAATTTTCTGCTGTAACTTAGATGAAATCCAATATCTGAATTTGTAAAAGTTCCGGTTTTTATAAACCCTACCGGTGCGGCTTCTGTTCTTGTCATCTCTCCGGAATTGAAGTAGGAAACACCTGCTCCGATTACACCAATTCCGTAAGGAATAGCAATACCAATATATCCTGTTTTCATCTCCTCATAAATGGATGAAAAAGTTAATACCATATCTGTAGATTTAATTCCAATAACAGAAGCGGGATTATAATATATGCAGCTTGCATCTCCCGAAAGAGCAACTCCAG
The DNA here is from genome assembly GCA_012517155.1 of Ignavibacteriales bacterium. Taxonomy (GTDB): domain Bacteria; phylum Bacteroidota; class Ignavibacteria; order Ignavibacteriales; family Ignavibacteriaceae; genus JAAYVN01. Next base: position 78,076 of record JAAYVN010000041.1, read on the forward strand.
AATGTCCTAAAGCAGCAGTTCTTGCATTTGTGCTCAATTTCAAGAATGTACCTGAGGAAGTTCCTGCATTATCATTTTGTGCAAACACAAAACCATAAAATAGGAATGTCATTAAAACAATTATTACTGATATCGTTTTCATTTTAAACTCCTAATTTATCGTATAACTGTAAACTTACCAATTGATTTATGCTCTTCACCGTCAGGATCAGTATAGTAAATAATATACAGATATGTTCCGCTTGCAATTTCCTTACCTGCGTTATTTTTTCCGTCCCATGAAACTTCATTATAACCTTCCTGCGTTACCGTTTTTTCGGGAGGTATTTCAATTATGAAATCTCCGGCAATGTTAAATACTTTTATTGAGAGATTACCCCCCGTTGTACCTAATACATAAGTAAATCTCATTCCTCCGGTAGGTAATGAAGAATGTGGGAATGGGTTCGGATAAGTAAACAGTTCTTTTATTGAGCCTTCTGTGGGTGGCTTAATACCAACGTTAAACGTCCAGTTATAAAACTTCAATAATGCCTGTCCTGCAGAATCCTTTACGCTGGTAGTAATTGTTACTGTATAGAATGAATCAATAGCTAACGGTTTATTTGGAGTAAGAGTAGCCATCTTCTTTGTATCATCATAAGCTACAGTTGCACTGATTTTCTGATTACTGCTTTCTGTTATGTAAAATGTTGTAGAGTCAATTGTATTTTTTCGCATTTGATTAGAGAATACGACACTTACGACAACCTCAGGCGGAATGTATTTCTCGCCATCCTCAGGATACATCGATAAAACCACAGGAATAGTGCTTGTTTCAAAGTCAGTAAAAAGATAATCAGTAGTCGTTGTATAAGCATGTGATAGATAATCGTTTATGGATGTATTTGACGTATTATAAACCTGCAAATCTTCTAACTTATATGGACTATTCATTCTATAAGCATATATTATTTTTCCGTCAAATCTTAACTCAACTCTATTAGTCCCAACTTGAAAAGTCCTTGTATTTGATGCCCAGGTCAGTTCGTTTCCCAGTGAATCTGTTAGCTTTCCGTTAATTGCATAGCTGCCTGCTGTTTTTGTATCAATTTCAATAGTAATACCTAAGTAATCATATTTACCATTGTTGTTCCCGTCAATACCGGAGTCCGAATACGAACCCGTATAACTGATGGCACCAATTGAATCACTTCCCGAAATAAAAACTCCCTCATATGTACTTGCAAGTTTCATATTATCAACTGAGGTTAAACCGGTAGTAATAACAATATTATAAACCGTTTCTTTTTTCAAAGAACTGTTTGGAGTAAAGGTAATGCCTTTATTTGTAGAATTATACTTATATACTCCGGGAACCTGTGTTTGAGATTGATTTTCAATAAGTTTAATATTTGTTAAATTCATAGTGGACGTATTTATACTCTTATTAAACCTTATTTCAATATCGTCGTTAATCGGAAAATTGCTTGAACCTCCGTCAGGATGTATTGAATTTATTTCCAAATCCGCACTATCATTTTCAGTCGTAAAACTCCAGCTAAAGTCAGAAGAGAGAGTATTACCAAGTACATCTGTAATTCCACTCTTTATAACAACATTATATGTTTTATTCGATTCAAGAAAACTATACGGAACAAATCTGATTGTTCTCGAAATCGGGAAATAAACTACATTTCCAGGAATATTAGTACTTGAATTACTTACCCTGACATACATACTGTTATTATTTATAACGCCGGAATTTAATGCAGTTGGGAACGTTGCTTCAATATTGGTTTTTACTGAAACATTTAGCTCATTTTTTGCAGGGACAAGAAATTGTAACCCAATACCGTTATTAACTACAATACTAACTTCTTTATGAACCGTAGTCAGACCGTCGGTAGCAGAAAGTTTTATCTTGTAATTCTTACTTGAAGTTAGTTGATTACTTTTAACGGAAATTGATGTTCCTTCATAATTGGCTAACAATGATTGCCAGGTTGTGCCGTTATCGCTTGACAATGATACCCTGTACAATAACTTATCACCATCCCCATCTGAACCCGTCCAACTTAAGGTTTTGACAGAGCTGCCGCTCCATGTTGTACCGTTTGTTGGAGCAGTTATATTAATTACCGGAGCCTGACTTGATTTTTTCACTTCTTTAAGAAGAGTGGAACCTTTGTAAATCCTAAGCATACCGAAATTATTTGGAGTTGGAACTACAATTGAAAAAGAGTATATAGTGTCATCTGTTGCATCCTCGGTAACTAAAGTGTAGGATTTGAAATCATAAGACAAAAGCTCCGTACCGGTTGGAGTATATAGCTTTAAAGTAAGATCCCCCCCATTAGGGTATGAATTTGCTTCATAATTATCATTCTCCCAAACAGGAGTAAGATAAAACTTATTATTCAAATCATATCCACCGGAGATTATAAGGTGAGGCCCTGCTGCATAATTAATCTTATTAAGTGCTGCTGCAAGTACGTTATCGTACAACTCATTATAATCATAATCGCAAATCCATCTCTCCTTTTCAGGTTTAATAGTAATCGACATCAAACTAAGTAATTTATCAGCCTCCTCATTTCCTTCATCAGTGGATTTGTTTTTCTTCTTAGTTACCCAAAATCCCTGAGTAGCCATTTCATCGGTAGTATGTTTGTTACCTCCGTGCATCTTTGAACTAATGCTGAAATTATGCCCAAATTCATGAATAACGGTTGTAGAATTTGCCCCCATACCTTCAACACCACCGTCATCTCTAAGTAAAATCATCTTCCTTCCGTCAGAGAAAGTACTTGAAACCCCGGTATAACTCCTTTCACCGGTCCAGCCATCTTCTACACTTCTTTGTCCAAAATCATCAGAAATCAGTCCGATAAAAGCAACTCCTTCGCCCTTATTAGTGAAAGCATCGCTGTTTACTAAAATATATTTAACAGTGTCACGAAATGGTCTAACACTCTCAATAGGTTGACTACCCGTATAATCAGCCGCTTTAGGCCATGAATAGTTTTGCAGAGGTGTTTTAACATCAATATCTGCTCCTTTAGTAAACTCAATATCCTTCACCGGAAACATATCTCTGAACAACTCTTTACATCTGGTCATCAGATTTTCCATTCTAGTTTTAGCTACATAATTAACACTATCAGCCCAGCTTTCAGCAAGAATAAAATGATAAACGATTTTAAGAGTCTTTTGATTTTCTCTTAAATCAATATTTGCTGTTTCTTTAAATGTAACGGGAGTTGAACCCCCCTGGTTTTCAGGCTCAAGGGAAAGTTCAACTGTCTTATTTCCCGTTGCAATAGTTGACCAGTTCGTATAGAGATTAGTAGTATTTGTTCCGTTTTTCTTATTCTCGGCTGTTTCTCTTTTATCTTTTCGGAAATATGTTTCGCTCTCTTCCAAAACAGCTGTAGTTCCCTCTTTAAGAGTTGTTTTTACATCTATATTTTCGAATTGGGCACTTGGATGTACATTTGCTTTTTTATCCCACTTATCGGTGTAAACCCTGATTACTGCATCCTTTTCTTTAATCTGCTTTTTATTCCTAACTACCTGAATAGGAACCAGTTTATCTTTATTAATTTCCAGATCAGGAACAGTTGAGAAATTAAAGCTCCTTGAACTCTCCATTATTCCGCCTTCCGCACTCTGAACACCGCTCAAACCACCGGTAACCCAAAGCGAATATTTAACTCCATCCATTAAATCTGCATTCGGCTTAATTGTTACCTCCTTTTTATTTGCACTCAGAGCAAATGTACAGGGAACAATTGAATAACCGCTATTATTGTTGAAATACTTTATAGCAAAATTTGCGGAGGATACGGAAGCTGGATTAAGTTCGGCATTAAACTTAACTCGTATATCAGGGTTTTTGAAATTAATCAGTTTAAACTGACCTGGTATAAATTCGGTAATTTCAAGTTCTCCATCAGCTCTGATAGATCCCCAATCAACTGTTACACACCATCCGGCAAGATTTACATCTATATATACAACCACTTCGTTTTTTCCAGGTGATTGTTTTGTACCCCCAATTATATCAGCAGGAGAAAGTGTGAAGCTATTAATGCTCCATTGATTGTTTGCACCATGAAGTGTACCGACTACCTTACCATTAAACCTTACTACATCCACTTCACCGCTTGATTCATCAACATCCCAAACGCTCATAATCAGTTTCAGATTTTTTAGTTTCAGCGGGTCAACATCAATAAAAATCGGGAATCTGATTTCGGATTTTTTATTCGTACATAAAGGACCATAATAAACATCCAAATCATAACCCGAAGAAGTTTTCCACTCAATAAAGTTATCATTTAGTTTGTCAGGTTGCTCCGGTCTGATTAAGTATGAGGGTATATCCTCAGGTCGATAATTAGAAAATCTTTCTAATTCTGCGTCCGATTGGTTAGACTGAGGGAAAATATTGATTGAAATATACAGTAGAATAAAGATTAGAAGTTTGAAATATCTATTCATCATCGACTCCATTTCTCAGATAATATCCCGGATTCCGGAAAAATCTGAATTTAATGATAAAAGAATGATTATAAGAGAACAAAAACTTACAAACAAACTTAAATTGTTAAACTTGCTGAAATGTAATTAATATTTTTCTTAAATCCAAGATATTTCCACATATTAATCTGAATTATTAATAATTATCGCCATATATGTGTTTATTATCACAAATTATATCTTCTTTTACATCAGTCCGTCCCGGGAAAGGTAATTATCTTGGATTAGATTTATAATTAGAATTATTTTTTTCAAAGCTTATAAATAGAATAAACTTAGATAAAAGATTAGTAAAAAAAGTATATTTTATTTATATTTGGTTATAATTTTTTATCAGTATATCTGCACCCGTAGCTCAACTGGACAGAGCATCTGACTTCGGATCAGAGGGTTGAGGGTTCGAATCCTTCCGGGTGTACAATATCTATGCTTTTTGAACCAAATCATTACGCCGCTATGAGTTCCGCATTAAAACTTGCGGAAACCGCATACAGTATGGACGAGGTGCCCGTCGGTGCCGTAATCACATACAATAAAAAAATAATTGGAAAAGGTTATAATCAGATTGAATTGCTAAAGGACTGCACAGCACATGCTGAAATTCTGGCAATCACCGCAGCGGAACAATACCTGCAGACAAAAGTACTTGCCGGCTGCGAACTATTTGTTACTCTCGAACCTTGTATTATGTGTATTGGCGCGGCGATTCTAGCAAAACTTGACTCGGTGTATTTTGCAGCATTTGATACGAAATCAGGAGCCTGTGGTTCCGTTTATAATATCCCCGGAGACCAAAAGTTAAATCACACGATTAAGATTTACAGCGGACTTTTTGAGGATGAAGCGAAAAGACTTTTAAGCAGCTTCTTTTCGGAAAAAAGAAAAAAGAAAGAAGATTAGCTTAGAGAATTAAGCAATTCCTCGGCTTTCCAACTCCCAAGTTCCTTTGCCTTGTTCAGACATTCCAACCCCTTCTCTTTTTGATCATTGTCCAGATACAACTTGCCCAGTTCGAAAAATCCGAGACTGTATGTTGGATTGATCTGAACAGCAATCAGCAAATCCCCTATTGCCTCATCTGGTTTATCCATTTTGAGATATGATTTTGCCCTGTTTTTATAAGCCTCGAAATAATCCGCTTTAAGTTTTATAGCTTCAGAAAAGTCCGTAACAGCCCCTTCGTAATCTTCCATATCAATTTTTGCATAAGCGCGGTTATAATAAGCAACGGGATTATCTCCCGTCAATTCAATCACTTTTGAGTATGCCGAAACCGCACCGCTGAACTCGGATTTATTCTGTTTAGCATATCCAAGCATAAAGTAGCCGTCGGTAAACTCAGGATTTAATTCCACTGCTTTTTCGAAGTGGGGAATTGCATCCTCAACTTCTCCAATCGAAAAGAGGGCAATGCCGATATTAAAGTGAGTTGTACCATTTTCAGGGTCAAAGGTTAGCGACTGAAGGTAATCCTGAATAGCTGAGTTCGTATCCCCTAAAGCGTATTTTGCATTTCCCCTGTTAATAAGGGCATCGGAATAATCAGGAGACAACTCAATAGCCAGATCATAGTTCTCAATTGCCCGTTCGTGCTGTTTAAGATTGTAGTATGCATTACCTCTGTTATAATATAATAGCGGGTTTGAATTATCGATCTGACAAACTTTGTCATAATCCTCAATAGCCTGCTCGTTATTTCCAAGACTGAAATGAAGATTCCCTCTGGCAAAAAGCGCAAGTAGATTGTTTGGATTCTGAGTCAGAGCTTCGCTAAAATCGCCCATGGCTCCGTCAAAATCACCAGTGTTATACTTACTGTTGCCAAGATAATAAAAAATATCTGAAAAATCGCCGGATATGGAGAGAGCCTTGTTAAACGCTTCTATTGCGTGAGTATAGTCTTCCATAGAGTAGTAAGACAGTCCGATATTATAGTATATTGAGATATTTTCAGGATCATTACTTAATGCTTTTTCAAAATCAGCAATTGATTCCTGAAATTGCTTCAGCGCAAATTTAGCATTCCCACGATTAAGGTAAAGCACCGACATGTCAGATCGCAAATCTATTGCCCTGTTAAAAACCTCGATTGCTTCTTCGAATTTATCGGTGTTATAAAGCAAATCAGCTCTTTTTTTGACCGCTTCAAAGTAGTCAGGATCAATATTAACTGCAGATGTGAAACAACTAATTGCTTCCGATTCCATATTATTATCCGAGTAAATTATACCCAGACTGTAGTATACATCTTTTTCGGATGGATTAAGTTCAAGAACCTTCTTGAAGTCATTTATTGCCTTATCAGTTTTGTCCATGTTGTAATAAGTGACTGCTCTAAGATGGTAGAATTCCGGGACAGCTGGATCAATAATTATTGCTTTTGAAAAGTCGTCGAGAGCATTTTCATTTTTACCAAGTAATGAATAAGTGCTTCCCCTGCCTACATAGGCATTTGCTAGTTTTGGATCCTCGGCAATAGCATTATTATAAATAACAAGCGCTGCTTCGAGATCTCCCTCAAGGCGTAGCTTTTCTGCTTTTTCCAGCAGTTTAACTGCTTTAGATTTGAATACTGTTGATTTTAAAAATTCTGCAAAACTCATATAGAAGCTGTTGAAATCCGGAGTTACAAATTTCCTATTCTTTAATTATATAATTTACAACTTATAAACCAGATTTTCTAAAAAAATTTTCATTTTGCTAAATATGACGTGATTTTACTCAAAATCATGTTCAAAATAATCGATATTCCTTTCATATTTTCGATTTATAGCCTCTTTTAGTCTATTCTGGAAAACCTTTGCCGCATCATAATCATAGTGTTTCAGGAGGTAATGGAGAGCGATTACTTCCGAAATCACGGTAATATTTTTTCCGGGAACTATTGGAAGCCTGACGTAAGGAAGATCTACTCCCAGAATATTAAATGACGCATCCTCCAGACCAGTTCTGGTATAATCCGAATCCTTACTCCACACTTCGAGTTCCACAATTACTTCTAGCCTTTTCTGGTATCTAATAGCCCGGACACCGAACATTTTTTCCACATCGATAAATCCGATCCCTCTGATTTCCATGAAGTGTTTTACCAGTTCTGTTCCGGCTCCAAGTATTATGCTCTCTGCTTTTTTAGTTAAAATTACCACATCATCAGCGACCAGCCTATGCCCTCTCTCTATAAGGTCAAGTGCAATCTCGCTTTTGCCAATACCGGAATTACCTACAAACAATATTCCCACTCCGTAGACATCAACAAACGAACCATGGATTGAGAGTCGTGGGGCAAACTGATCATCAAGAAAATCACTGATAAGATTAGAAAGTTTGGTGGTTGAGAGTTTTGATCCAAAAACAGGAGTGTTGAATTTATTAGCTAGTTCGAGCAGCTCATCAGAAGGTCTATGATCATTAGTGAGAATAATACAGGGGATTTCAAATTTCAGAATTTTTTCAAGTGCAACTCTTCTTTCCTTTAATGAAAGAGCTCCCAGATACTTGATTTCAGTATTCCCAAATACTTGTACTCGGCTATAAGCAAATAAATCAACAAACCCGGCTAAAGCTAAGCCGGGTCTGTGAAGATTTTGATCTTTAATTTTTCTGTCGAGTCCCCCTTCACCGGTTAATAGATGAATGCCAAATTTTTTTTCGGTGATTTTATGAAAGAATCTGACATCAATGGATTCTTTCCGGGTCATCGCATTATTATCGATACTAATCATTTAAATATGAGCTATCCTTTTTGTTTTAAGTTTTTTCAACATACGTTTAAGTTTTTCAACTGCACCGGCAACCGAGACTTTAAAATCTTCCGAAACCTGCTCTGCTTTTAATAATTGCCCCGGAACTTTGATAACTATTTCGGCAATTTTATCACTTTCTTTTTGATTCTGATAGCTGAGCACAATGTCCGCGTCCATTATTTCATCACTAAATCGTTCGAGTGATTTGACTTCATCTTTCACATACGATTTTAATGTGTCGTGTGCTCTGAATTTGCGGGCTGTGATTTTTATGTTCATTTGATACCTCCGGTATTTTTATGATTTTGGATGTGTTTTCTTATAGACACTCTTTATTCTTTCAATACTTGTATGAGTATAAATCTGAGTTGTAGAAAGTTTAGAGTGACCTAAAATCTCTTTAACTGCTAGAATGTCGGCACCATTATCCAATAAGTGGGTTGCAGAACTGTGCCTCAGGACATGTGGACTCTTTTTCTTGATGTCCGTTACCAGTCCTAAATATTTGTTAATAATTGAATAAACAACTCTCGTCGATAATCTACCTTCGTTTGTGTTAAAAAATAAATAATTATTGTCTTTCTTTCTTTTAATCGTACCAAGATATTCTTCTAGTACTTTTATGGTTTTTTCACCAACAGGAACAACTCTGAGTTTGTTCCCTTTTCCGAGAATTCTGAGACGGTTCTTTTCGAATTCCAGATCAGACATTTTTAAGTCGCACAGCTCGGAAACGCGCAAAGAACAACCATATAGCATTTCAAAAATGGCTTTATATTTTAAATACCTGATTTTCCCTGTTTCGTTAAATCTTTTATGAAGATATTCCTGAAGATCCTCATAATTGCGAACACTTATAACCTCAGGCAAAACTTGTACTGTCTTAGGATTTCTGAGTAATTTAACTCTGTTTGTTTCTACAAGATCATTTTTATAAGCGAAATCAATCAACCCTCTGATCGATGCAAGTTTCCTTGCTATTGATTTCATTGAATACCGGTTTTCATTAAGTTCAAACAGAAATCTTTTAACAATTTTTTCATCTATCTGTTTAATTACTGTTTTTTCCAGTTTCCTGCAAAATACTCCGAATTGACTTAAATCCTCATTATAAGACTTGATGGTATTATTCGAATACCTCTTAATATGCTTAAGGGAATCTAAATAATCAGCAATTACAGAGTAAAGCGAAACATCACTCATCTGATTCTTCCGGATTTTCTGGTATTAATTCATATTTGCACTTCGGGCAAGCAATATAATTTCCTTTTTTAGCTGAGTATTTTCCCTCCATATAACTGTTTCCACACTCAGGGCATTCTTTATTTACAAGCTTATTCCAGCTTACAAAATCACAATCGGGATACGAAGAGCAGCCATAGAAGGTTTTGTTCTTTTTAGACCTTCTCTCCACTATGTCTCCTTTGGAACATTTAGGACATTTTACATCCAGAGTAATGTTCTTTACAAAATCACATTCAGGATATTTTTCGCAACCAATGAACTTACCAAATTTGCCTTGTCTGAAAACAGTCCTGTTACCGCATTTTTCACATACCTCTCCTGTGAACTCAACTTCATTATTAACCTTAATTAATTCGCGCATTGATTTGATATTATTGCAGTCTGGATAGTTGCTGCAGGCAAGAAATTTACCAAATCTGCCGTACTTAAATAACATCTCATGACCGCATTTATCGCAAATGATTTTTTCTATTTCAGATTCAACTTTCTCGAGCGATTTTATAAACGGCAAATAAAAATCGTTCATTACCTGCAAGAAATCGGCATCGCCTTGAGCAATCTGATCAAGTTCAGCCTCCATTCGAGAGGTAAATCTCACCTCAAAAATGTCAGGAAAATTTTTAACCAGGATCCCATTAACCTTGTGTCCTAATTCCGTGGGGAAGAGCTTTCTTTCTTTCAGATAGACATAGGAGCGGTCGATTATTGTACTCACGATTGATGAATATGTACTTGGGCGCCCTATTCCCTGACTTTCAAGTTCTTTTATCAGACTTGCCTCGCTGTACCTTGGTGGCGGTTTAGTGAAATGCTGAGTATGCTCAAGTTCATCCAGTTTCAAGTTTTGATTCTTCTCCAACCCAAGCGGAATGCTTTCATTCTTAGCCTCGGATTTATCATCAAAGTCATCCTTCGCTTCGGTCTGCTCGGAGTATATCTTCATGAAACCATCAAATCTGAGTGCCTGACCATAAGCTCGAAAAGTGTATTTCCCTTCTGAAATATCAACTATAGTTGTTTCAAGAATAGCCTGACTCATCTGTGAGGCAATGAAGCGCTTCCATATTAGTTGATAGAGTTTGAATGATTTATCGTCCAGATAAGGTTTTACAAACTCAGGGGTATATTTCATTGATGTGGGTCGTATTGCTTCATGGGCATCCTGAACTTTTCCGGATGATTTCTTTTCGTAAGTGTTTCCGGTTGATGGCAAGTAATTCTCACCAAAGTTTTGAGCGATAAAACCTCTGGCTTCAGAAATTATTTCCGCACTAATACGCGTAGAGTCAGTTCGCATATAAGTTATAAGACCAACGATACCTTCATCCGGTGACAGTTCCACGCCTTCATAAAGCTTCTGAGCAATACCCATGGTTTGCTTGGATCTGAATCTTAAAACACGGGATGCTTCTGCCTGTAAAGCACTCGTAATGAAAGGGGGAGAAGGATTTCTTCTGATTGTCTTTTTGACAACATTGGAAATCTTAAAAAGCTTATTTTTTTCTATATCATCATAAATCCTGTATGCAGTTTCCTTGTCCGGAATAACCGAATGTCTTTTAAGGAATTCCTGCATCTCTGCTTCACTCATTTTGGATTTCGGAAGAGTTTTGATTTCCTTTCCGTCAATACTGTGAAGCTTTGCCTTGATTTTTATTTCCTCGGCAGTAAGGAAATACCCCCAGATGGACCAATACTCGATTGGAACATAGTTAAGAATTTCAGCGTCCCTTTCACAGATTAGTCTGAGTGCGACGCTTTGCACCCTGCCTGCAGAAAGAGTGTTCCCCGACTCTTCAATAGCCGCTTTCCAAAGGAAAGGACTGATTTTGTATCCGATAATCCTATCCATCATCCTTCGCGCACGCTGTGAGGCAACCAGAGCAGTATCAATCTGACGGGGTGAATTCATACCTCTGTCAATTCCGGATTTTGTTATCTCGGTGAATAACACACGTTCAATATCAATTTTTTTTCCGTTTGTTATCACTTCAGCGATATCCTGCGCTATTGCCTCCCCTTCCCGGTCAGGGTCAGTTGCAATGAACACTTTTTTACTTTTCGCTGCAAGATCCTTAATTTTTTTTACAACTTCGGCTTTCCCTCTAATCGTTAAAAATTTCGGTAGAAAACCATTGGAAACATCAATCCCAAGGCTGCTTTTGGGCAGATTACGAATATGTCCGATTGTAGCTTCTACATGAAATTTTTTACCCAGATATTTATTTATTGTTTTCGCTTTTGAAGGCGACTCAACTATGAGCAGATTTTTCATCGTTCTTTCAGTTTATTTGATCGTATATATATAATAACAGACGGCTACCCGCACTTGAGTGTCGATCTGCTTCAAACAATGAACTCAACAAGAATATGTTAAATTCAAGATTACTTAAAGGTTTGTCGGTAATTAGCGTCAGCCTGTCAAGCAGGGTGTTAACGTCTTCAGTTGTCAGAACCTCAAGATTCCATAATCTTAATAATTTGGAATAATTTTCAATTCCTATCAGACGTAATTCATCTTCAGATAAAATCCTACTGCTAAGTGACTTTGACTTCAATTCTTTTTCCAGAGCAAGTTCTGAGAGGAGCTTGTCAAAAATCCAACTATATATGGTTGGAACAACTGATTTTTTGTACCCTGGTTTTGATTTTAACTCATCATCTATTTGCTTAATACTTTTTCCTCTCACAATGCCGTCTATAACATTGGAGATTATTATTTGCAGATTTTGTTCCATAAATGCTAATTTTTTGTGAATTTTCTCAAAAAATAATTTTCTTTTCTTTTCATTAATCCCCTTTCACTTGAATTTCCATCATTAAATCCCAGCAGATGTAAAATCCCGTGTATTACTAATCTGAATAACTCCTCATCTAAAGATACTTTATACAAGGCAGCATTTTTTTCGGCATCCTGGGTCGAAATAACAATCAGTCCTTCTAAAACCAAATCCTGATCACTGAAATTTAGGGATATTACATCTGTGCTGTAGTTATGTTTGAGATATTTGCAATTATAATCAATCATTTCCTCTGAACTAACGAAGATGATATCAAGAAAAGCAACTCTGAAATTAAATTCCTTTTTCATAACCGCCACTAAATCATGCACATTGCGGGCAGAAATTACGGTTTTATTGTTAAATCTGACTGTTAAATTTCTGATCAATCAAAAAATCTTTTTTCTATAGTGCATTTAATAACAAAAAAAAATGATAAATGCAAGTCATTAATTGAAAACATTGGACTTATTTTTGATATTGCTTGATGCTGTCCATGGTTATTTCCATGTACTTTTTATATCTAAGCGCGGATTCCTCAAATTCAGCGATCTCTTTATCAGTCAAATCCCTTATTACTTTGCCCGGCACTCCTCCAACAAGTTTCCCGGAAGGAACTACAAATCCCGGCCTTACCACAGTTCCGGCTGCAACCATACTATTTGACTCTACAACCGCTCCATCAAGTACTATTGCACCCATACCAATTAAAGTTAGATCCTGAACTGTGCATCCGTGTAAGGTAACGCTGTGTCCCACCGTTACCTTATTTCCAATATTCAGGGGAAATAGCTTATTGGTAACATGAAGCATACTGCAATCCTGAATATTAGACATTTCTCCAATTCGAATGTAATTCACATCACCCCGGATTACTGTGTTATACCAGACACTTGCGTATTTACAAATTTTAACATCTCCTATGATTTTCGATCCTGATGCAAGAAATACCGTATCGTCAATTTCCGGAATTATTCCTTCATAAGGGAAGATTATTTCCGAATCAATTAATTTTTGAATTTTGGTGGTATCCATCCTGTTTTTTTCCATTTTATTAATTCCAATGTCACATTACCAATAATTACTTTCATATGGGCTTTGATAGGGATAGCGGCTTCATCATTTGAAAACCAACCTTCAAACCTGCCCGTAAGCCCATAAACACTCACAAAATCCGTTTCTCCGTCCAGATAAACGCATTCAACCGGATAATCTATCGATTCAATCTCGACGGGAGAAATTCTATCATAAAAGTTAATTTTTGTATAAACTTTCTCTTCATTCACGAAACAGGGCAAATTCACACTTTTATTATTTCCAGTGTTCATCCTTGCATAATAAAATATAGACAACCCATCCTGATACATTCTTTCTGCGGTCGTAGTTGAATCTGTCCATATCTCAAATGGATTGACTTTGCCTTTTTTTACAGAAAGGTTTTTCTTTGAATAATCGAATTTATACTCGGTAAAAGTAGTAAATTCTGAGTGCCGCACAATACCCTTAAAGAAATCACTAAAATAGTGATTATTAACTTTGCTTTCGTAGACTTGATGAAGACTCACAAAAGGGATCCCCGAATAAGAGTCGATATTGGCAATCGCATTATAATACTCCCTGCCTTCAATCTGAACTTTGTTGATAACTCTAAGTCTTACTTCACCAAGTTTAATAAATGTATACTTAACTACGTATGTTATGTCCTCACCAATTTGCATTTTCCTGTCTTCAGCGGGAAAAAGGAAGAAAAATTCTTCCTTATCTTTTGAAGGAATTCTATCTCCGTTCATTCCTAAAAAAAACGGAAAAAGTATAAGGACCAGAATTAACCTTTTCATGTTTTAAACATGCTATAAATTAACAACGACCAATAATTAATTATTTACCATCTGTTTTGCTTTGGAGAACAATCCAAGACTTTTTTCTATTTGCTTATCAAATCCCAGGAGTACCAAATACCAGCCCTCATTCTTCCAATAATTTCTTGCTATTTGAGCCTTGATTCTTGCTAGTATATAGTCCTTATCCTTTTTAAAGTCCTCCTCCTTCATTTCAACCCCCTTTTCTTTAGCGAATTCAGTGAACTCTTTCAACTCTTTATCTGAAATCTTGAATTTCTCAGCAAATTCCGATAAATCATTATAATTGTTTTTGATTGATTCTCCCTTGGAATCAAGGTATTTCAGAGTATAAAGATAGAATACATTTTTTCTGAGAAGCGATGTTGAATACTCAGTTAATTTATCTGATTTCGAGATATAATCGGGAGTTATTCCACCACCACCATAAACATTCCTTCCTTTATTCGTCTTGAAAACAGGTCGTCCGGAATCACTTTCCGCAACATGCGTAAGATTTTCCCCCTCTTCCTCTTCCCTTTCGGCCAAATCCTCGTAATATTCTTTTTTATTATCGTATTTCCTCTGAATAAATCTCCCCATCGGAGTATAATACTCAGAAATAGTCAATCTTAGCGCACTTCCATCCTGCAGAGGATATTGTCTCTGCACTAAACCTTTACCAAAAGAAGTTTCGCCGACAATCAGGCCTCTGTCCCAATCCTGAATTGCTCCGGATACAATTTCACTTGCTGAAGCACTTCCTCTGTTTATCAAAACGATTACAGGTGTCTTTTCAAACGGAAAGGTCTTACCTGCATAAAAATCTTCATTAAAATCCTTTTTCCTACCTCGAGTATAAACAATTTTTTTATCCCCCGCTATAAATAAGTCGGCAATCTGAACTGCCTGATTTAAGTAACCACCTGGGTTATTTCTAAGATCCAGGATTAATTGCTTCATACCCTGTTCCTGAAGATCATATAGTGCGGTTTTAAGTTCGTCAGTAGTCTTTTCCCCAAATCGTGTTACGCTTATATAACCAGTTTCTTTATCAAGCATTATATGAGTATCTACAGAATAAAGAGGGATCTTGTCACGGGTTATTTCGTACTCAAGAGTTTCTTTAAGACCCGGTCGGACAATTATTACTTTAACTTTTGTACCTTTAGGCCCCCTCAACTGTTTTCGTACATCATCATTAGTGATTCCTATGGCATCCTTCCCATCAATTTTAATAATCCTGTCGCCCGCCAGAATTCCGAGTGCCTCGCTTGGTCCACCTGTAATCGGAGATACAACTGTAAGTGTATCATTAACAATCTGAAACTCAACTCCTATTCCTTCAAAATCACCGCGAAATTCTTCTTCTACAGTTTGCATCTGTTTTACGGGTATATAAACCGAATGTGGATCAAGTTTTGCGAGCATTCCGTTTATAGCATTTTCAACCATCTTGTCCACTTCCACTTCCTCAAGATAATACTTTTGTGTAAGAGAAATTACATCATTGAATTTCTTCAAATTTTCAAACAGACCGTCTGTTGAGAAGACTTTTTGTATTTGTGTCCCAAGTAAAATCCCTAAAGTTAAAATAATTATAATTAAGGGATATTTTATTTTTGTTTTGTCCATAAGAACCCTATATTTTAATTGTTATTGTACCCAATATATATGAATTATCGTCTCTTCCAAGAATATCATAATTACCCGAACTGAAAAATAACTCTCCACTTAGAGTAACATTTCTAATCGGCTCATAGTTTAATTTCGCACAAAACTCTCTGGAGTACTCTTTAAAGCCTGATAGAAAAACTGATTCTTCAGAATCACCCGTGCGGTGGCCCAAATCCAGATCCCCTCCTACATTTACGAGCTCACCGTTATCAGCTGAATAATAATTAGCTCCATGCTCCAAATATCTGAATTCCATATTTAAGGAAATCCTAGGTGTAAATCTATAATTTATTTTGAAAAAAAGCAGTTCACTATTTGGTGCCACATCTCCATTTATTCCAAATTCCCCATTTGAATAGTTATTTCGGTTTATCCTGTGGGTATAAGTATAAGGAGAAACTCTGAGATATTCAAATTCTAAATCCATAGGAATATGCTTATTTAAAAGATAAAAATGTATACCTGCATGAAGCATAGACTGATTTCCCCACCATTTTGTTCCAATTTTACCATAATTAAGATCATCGATCATATATGTTCCAAAAAATCTTATTCCTTTAATACTTCTGTTTTCTAAGTCGATAAACAGCAGAGCGTTATCACGGTCTCCGTTCTGATGTTCCAGAGTTTTATAGAATGATAATGGATTCATATAACTCAGGTCCATCCCCCTGGCGGAATAAATAATCATCTCTCCCAGTCCAAAACTAAGGTGCTCATTGATCCTGAAGCCAATTCTGTGATATGCCAGATATTTATCCTCTATTTGGTTAATATTTCCGGCAATCGAGTCGCTAATCACGGACATTGGTCCTGACAATTTTGAGTGACTGAAAGTAAAATTGAAAAATGCATAATTGAGATTGATATCAAAATAACTTTGCCGGACATATGGATCATTAATTATCGGGAATAAATTACCATATCCGATTCTCCTTGTATCATTACCTATTTTGAATCTGACCACATTAAAATCAAGATTTAAATACCCGGAAGTTTTGTCAAAAAATTTCTCTTCCTCTTTTTCATTGAATTTATAGTTATGTTTGAGAAATCCTAAACTCATTCCTACTTCTTTATCACCGAATGCAACCCCGTTATCTCCGTAAAGTTGAAATCCAAGTCTGTTGAGAAAGGTTCCTCTGATTTCACCACCATATGAAGCGAGAGTAGCAAAATAATTATTCTTATTATCGCGAGAAGAAATAATACTCAACCCGGTTATAAGATTTACAAAAATATTAAATGTGTCTTTTTTATTATAAAAGAAGAGATACTTTTCATTATCATCAAAAAAGTTATATTTAGGAATTTCTACGTTTGGTGTGCTTATCAGAGATTCATAACAAGTCAGCTCTCCGGTAGTATCAAAACAGTACTCGCCTAAAAGGTCTTCCAGGGTTTCCCTATCCATTAAACTAAGTTCAATAATTCTAGATTGGACTTGTTTAAGTAAGTCACCGATTTTTTTTCGCGTCAACGGTTTTTCAAAAGAGTTGTAATCGTCAATAAACCTATCAGCATACATCCTGTCGAGAAATTGATAAACAAGATTATCAACTTCAACAAATTCAGCTTGTGCAATTAATGTACTGTTAATAAAAACAAACAGATAAAGGACTAAAATTATTCTAATCATCGTACCTGCTCCCATTCTCTTGATAATGACTTTTTCTTAAGAACAACAGAAACCGAATTTTTCAACCAGGAAAGAGTAACATTAAAGTACCCAAGTTTCCTGTATCTGCGCGGAGATTCATATACGCAAATTTCATCAACAAACAAAATTTTTCCGGTTTTTTTTATCCGTCTGTATAAATCAAAATCTTCACCGGCCGTCAAATGTTCAAGATTGCCTCCTACTTTCTCAAAAACCTCCTTCCGGATAACCTGACATTCACCACGCCCCATACCCATACCGAGTTTATTCAGGCACTTAAAGTAATTATTATAAAAGCCGTGGAATATTTTGTCGCCCTGCGTTTCTTCTTCAGGAAATACTTTAACTCTGCAGGTCATTGCGGAAAATTCTGATGGAACAAATTTCTCATGAACGAAAGAGAAAAATCTTAATGGATCTTCGAAAAGGATATCGCCATTTATGAATATCAAGATACTTCCCTTAGCGACTCTAGCACCTTCATTTCTTCCAATTGCGATTGTTCTGAAGTTTCCCTCATTGTAAACTATTTTATCAGCATACTTTGATGCAATTTGAAAAGTCTTATCCGTACTTCCACCATCGGATATTATTATCTCATAGCCGAATTTTTCCTTTAGATTTGCTTCCGTTAACTGATTTAAAATATTCGGCAAAAGTTTTTCTTCATTCAGTGTCGGGATTATTATACTATAATTCAAGATTAATTACCATAATTTTCAAAAAATATTTCAATAACACAATCCAAAGAAGGCCACACCGTTATTTATTCGGATCCCGGGCATAGGCAGGTGAAGATAGTTTAGTGTTGATTTTATAAATTGCCATCCAGCACCATAAAGGGGTATCTGTTCAGTGTCTATATCAAAAGCAATATAAAAATCTGTCTTCCCTCCCCCTGAACCATCTAACTCACGAACACCCATACCACCTGCTATACAAAGAAATGATGGCCAGTATTTAGCCAAATCATCGGGAAGAAGGTTTTTGGGTTTAATACTTAACCAAAATTTCTGTCCTTCATAGTCATCAATAATTATATGTTTTTGTCCGGTTTTGGGATTAACTCCAGTCAAATGCTTCGGATAGTAACTTGCTTTTAACTGAAAATTGGTTAAAATCGGCCAATAGTATTGCATAACAGGGTAAGCTGCCCCTAAACAATCGAATAAAGCATCGCCAGGACTGAATCCCCAATCAGGACCAAAACCATCCTCATATTCAACAAATAACTGAAAAGCCAGAGCACCTACCGAACCCCAAATTATGCTTTCTTTCAAAGGTATATTGCTTGCTTCCAAACCCCCAGCCAATCCATGAGCAATTAATGAAGTACCATACCAATGACCAATTTTATCTATCCAGCGAGCGTATTCCCAGTCATTCTCAAAACGAAAAGACCGTTTATCTTTGGTCCACCAGGCATTTGCCTGGTAGAAATGAACAGCTAGACCAACACCCAAAGTAACTCCTGATAACATACCAAGAGTGGTATAATTAACATTCCGTTTTAAGGGATTAAAACTTGTAAAGTAAACGGACTCTTGAACACTCATGTTTCTTGCTGTTAAGGATAAGGGGATTTTTACTGGTTCTATTTCCTTAATCGCTAAAGAATCAACTTGAGAAAAAGTCAGAGATTGTAAAAGTAACAATAGAATTAGCCAAGTTTTCAACAGCGTATTTCCTTAAATGCAAAAATCAAAAACATAAGCCAAAAAAAGCTACTCCGTTAGTCAATCTTACACCAGGCATAGGTAAATGAATAAAATTCAGGGTTCTCTTTACAAATTGCCAAAACTCTCCATAGAGGGGCAGTTCTTCAGTGTCAATATCCAGTGCCAGATAAAAGTCTCTTTGCCCATGAGACCAACGGACATTGCTAACTCCCATTCCAAAAGCAATCCCAAGCAGTTTGGGCCAGTAATTAGCGATTGGCTCAGGTAAAAGATTATAAAGTTTAGCAGCCACCCAGTATTTCTGTCCCTCATAATCGTCAATAACTATTTGAGGTTTATTAGTCATTGGATTATTTTGATTTAAGTATTTAGGATAATAACTTAATTTCATTCTAAAATTATTCATAAATGGTTCATAGTATTGTAGTATTGGTAATGAAGCCCCAAATACATTACAAGCCATATCAGGAGGACTAAATCCCCATTCCGGAGCAAAACCATCCTCAATTTCAACATATGTATGAAATAATAAAGCAAGTCCTGAAGCCAGCCAAATACGATCACTTACTTCCATATTAGAGGCTTCCAATCCAGCTCCGAAAGCATGTGCTAGAAGTGTACCTGCATAAAAGTGTCCCACTTTGTCCATTTCAAGTGAGTAATCCATATCCCAGTAGATGTGAAACGGAACTTTTTCATTAGCCCACCAGGATTTCTGTTTAAAATAGTGTATTACCCCCCACCCAGCAGAATAAATAATGCCCATCTTAAGCAGCATATCTGTATCTGTTTTTCTTACTAACGGATCTATTTCAAATGATTTAGGTAAATTATTGTTCAGTAAAAAGTTATTCTTTTTTATTTCGTTAATTATACTATTCTTGCTTGACGAAATTGGAGTATCCAGTTCACCTTGTGCAAAGAGGATAACTCCCTTACCAAACAAAAGCAAAATACAAAACAAAACATTTTTTTTCAAAATCTTTTCTACTTCTAAATATATCTAATTAAGAACGTCCGGTTATTCAAACTGTGCTTAAAATCATTATTCAGGTTTCATCTGTGGAAATAACAGAACATCTCGAATAGAAGTTTGACCGGTAAGCAACATTACTAGTCTGTCAATACCTATTCCCAGTCCGGCAGTCGGAGGCATACCATATTCAAGAGCTCTTACATAATCCTCATCAAAAGTTTGTGCTTCTTCATCCCCCTTATCCCTTGCCTTTACCTGATCCTCGAATCTTGCTTTCTGATCGAAAGGATCATTGAGTTCACTGAAAGCATTACATATTTCTTTCCCGGCTACAAAGCCTTCAAATCTTTCAACTAACCCTGGGAATGTTCTATGCTTTTTTGCCAATGGCGAAGTTTCAACCGGATATTCATACAAAAAAGTAGGTTGGCGAAGTTCATCCTGAACAGTAAGTTCAAAAATCTCATCTATAAGTTTTCCTCTACTTTTATATCCACTTAAATCAGCACCAATTTTCTTAGCAACAGTTTTGATTTCATCATCTGAGGCTGATACTATATCCAATCCGGTCTTTTCTTTTATTGCTTCGACCATAGACACTCTTCTCCATGGCTTACTGAAGCTTATTGTTTCTCCTTCGAGAGTAAAGTCTGTCGTACCAAATACACTAACGCAAAGGTCATATATCATATCTTCTACAAACTTCATCATCCAATTGTAATCTTTGTAAGCCACGTAAAGCTCAAGCATAGTGAATTCAGGATTGTGAGTTTTATCCATACCCTCATTTCTAAAATCTTTTGATATTTCATAAACCCCATCAAATCCGCCAATAATTAGTCTTTTAAGGTATAATTCATCTGCAATCCTCAGATATAGAGGAATATCAAGGGCATTGTGATGTGTTATAAAAGGTTTTGCGGAAGCACCTCCATATAATGGTTGCAACACAGGTGTTTCAACTTCGAGAAGATCATTTTTATCAAGATAACTTCTGATGGCTGTAATTATTTTACTCCTTTTTCGAAACACCTCTCTAACTTCCGGATTTACGATCAAATCAACATAACGCTGTCTGAATCTTAATTCTTTATCAACAAATTGATCGTGTATTGTTTTTTTTCCGCTTTCATCAATTACTTCCTTGGGGATTGGAATAGGTCGAACTGATTTTGCCAATAGTTTTAATTCCTTCAAGTGTACTGAGATTTCGCCGGTTTTTGTTTTAAATACAAATCCTTTTCCTCCAATTATATCACCAATATCGAAAAGTTTGAAGGCTTCGTAACTTTCAGCAAGATCGTCTTTTTTCAGATAAATTTGAATCCTTCCTTTAGAATCCTGAATAGTAGCAAATGAGGCTTTCCCCATCCTTCGAAGTGTCATTATACGTCCAGCTACCGAAACGTTTTGGTTCTCAAGTTCACTAAAATTCCGCTTTATATCTTCAGAATATGAATCAACCGGGTAATCATAAGCATACGGTTCAATGCCCATCGATTTTAGTTCTCCAAGCTCTTCAATTCTCCTCTTGATTAAAACATTTACATCTTCAATTAAATTATTCTCCACATTTACTCCGTTTGTTTTCTCTTAAAATTAGCAAGTCTCAAGCAAACAAGGTCCTGTAATGCATCAGCTAGTACCGATGGGACGGTAAAATTGTTTACTATCATTGAAAAAGCAACAAGTTCTCTGTCACCTGTATAGACATATCCCGACAGACTTCTGACTCCTCCAATGAAACCCGTTTTAGCTCTTACGTTATTCTGTGTTCGGGCTTTTCTCATTCTGTTAGCAAGAGTACCGTCAACTCCGGCTACCGGTAAACTATTATAATAATCTGTAAAGTTATCACCATTATACATGCTCCTGAGCAGATTTACAACTTGAGTCGGAGTAACAAGATTTAGTCGTGATAGTCCGGATCCATCAGCGAGGTTCATACCGTCAACATTAATCCCCATACTTTCAAGAATTCTGCTCTCCGTATTAATCCCGAGCGATGCACTGCCATATCCTCTTTTCTCATAAGCCATAACTTTCAGTAGCTGTTCAGCAAAGAAATTTTGGCTGCTTTTATTTATTACCCGAATAATATCTTTTAAGGGGGGCGAAAGATGAGTAAAAAGAAGTTTTCCCTGTTCATAATCAACGATATCTCCTCCATCATCATTATCTGCAGCAAAACCCGAAATTTTAATCCCTTCTTTAATTAGAACTTCTTTAAGAACTACCATAAAAAACTGAGTGGGATTATTAACCGTGACAAATCTTTTTACTTGTGAACTATTTTCGGTTATAGTACCACTGATTTTGATAATATTAGTTCCCCTTTCCCGGGTTGTATAAATTGATGTTACGGAATCTCTCTTAACTGTATATACATTATTGACTATTACTACATATTTATTCTCCGGAATTATACTAATATTTGCAACATTACCGATCTTTGAAGGAGATATTTGAAGATCTACACAATTATCATTCAGGGATAGTGCACCAGAGGGAGCTGCATACCAATCAGATTCATAATCCCACGACCACCCAGTTCCCAATCCTCTGTCTTCAAAAGCATTATCATCTCCCAGCAAATTACCCTTGACCTCATCTATGCCCAACTCAATAAGTGAATCGGCCCAGTCTCGGAAGATCGCTATTGCATCATCATTATAAAATCTTCCCGAGATAGTTGGATCACCAAATCCTTTAACAATCAAATTTCCAGTTAATACAGTCCCATCAATCTTTCCGTTTGCATATATTTCAGTTTTGAATTTATAATCACTTCCAAGAACAGCCAACCCGGCAGCAGTAGTAAACAGTTTCAAATTGGATGCAGGCATAAAAAGTTTGTTTTCATTCCTTTTGTAAAAATATTCACCTGTTGAGAGTGACTGGATAACAACACCCCAGTTTGCATTATTAAAATTAGGATCATTAAAAATATCATCCAATTGTTCTCTGAATTCAGGGATGGAAGAATAAGTGTACTTAGGAATTGTATCAAACTTGACGTCCTGAGAGTATCCGACTGAGATCATGCAAAATGAAAAGATAATTAAAAACAATTTCATGTGATTAACCATTTTCTGTCATCTCTTATTATTTAATATTCTGTTTACAAGTTTTAATTCACGTTGTGTTAGTTCTCTATATGACCCCTCAGGAAGATCTTTAACTGTTAAAAATCCAAAACTCCTTCTGTGTAGCGCAGTGACTGTATAACCCAAAGCCTTGAACATATTTTTAACAAAATGATTTCTTCCTTCAGAAGAAACAACTGTTGGTGCTTTCTTGTTATTAGTAGGATAAGTTACAGTAAGAAATGTCCCTCTGCCCCCTTCTATAAATACGCCTTTTAGTAATTTTTCCTCATCATCCTGAGAAAGAATCTTATCAAGTTTGACATCATACTCCCTTTTAATGTTATTGGAAGGATGTGTCATAGCCTGATTGAAGTCACCATTATTTGTTAATAATAGGACACCTGTTGTATCATAATCAAGTCTTCCAACGGGAAATATTTTTATATGTGTTCTAATAAGTTCTATAACGGTTGGTCTTCCCTTATCATCGCTTACGGTGCTAACATAACCTTTAGGTTTATTTAAAAGATAGTACACAGGTTGGGAAAGATTTATTCTTTCGCCATCAACAAAGACTTTATCTTTAAATGAATTTATTTTGTAACCCATGCTTGTTATTACTTTATTATTCACCATAACCCGGCCCTGCTGAATTAATTCATCTGCTTTACGTCTTGAAGTAACTCCACAGTCTGCAATATAACTATTCAGACGTATTGCTGTTGTTCTGGGTTTCTCTGGAATTTTCAATCAGCTCTTCCTCCATTTTTTCTTCAAATAGGTTCATCATTATTTTCTTTCGCTGCTCAATAAAATCCTCATCTTGCATAATCTCCTCAATTTCCCTGGGTTTTGGAAGATCAGATATTTTATAAAGCCCAAAGTACTTTAAAAATTCTGCTGTAGTGCCATACAAAAGGGGCCTGCCCACGGTTTCAGCTCTACCTGAGATAGTAATTAACTTCTTCTCCAGAAGAGCAGTAAGTATGTAATCAGAATTAACTCCTCTGATAGCTTCAAGTTCCGGTTTAGTAATAGGTTGCTTGTACGCAATTATCGCTAATGTTTCCAGAGAAGCTTGACTTAGTCTTCTCTTACTTTTTTCAGTTGAGAGGTAACCCAAGTACTTGGAATACTCATCTCTAGTAGCAAATACAAATCCTTCGGCGACCTTCTTAATACGAAAGGAGAGACTCTTTTCTGTATATAATAGATTCAGGTTTTCGATAACCTTCTCTATATCATTATCGTTTACATCAATTTCATCTCCGTCAATTCCTCTAATTGCACGTATAATATCCGAATTGGAAATTGGTTCGTCAGATGCAAAAATAAGTGCTTCAATAACCTGGTTATAAATACTATCCATTTTTCGTCTTTTTATTCTGTTTTTTTATACAGCACAAAATCATTCAAATTTTCTGATGTTCTTACCCCAATTTTTTGCATTTTAATCATCTCCAATAGCGCAATAAAAGTAACAATCACCCTAATTTTTTCTCTTATTTCATCAATCAAGGAAAGGAAATGGATTTCTCCATACAGATTGATTTTCTCCGCAATAAAAGTAATCTGTTCATCTATCGTAACAGGAATTTTTACCACTTGATGCACAGGTTCACTTTTTCTTGATTCAATAACTCGCTTGAATGCTTTTGCCAGATCGTAAACGGAAACATTTTTTAACAGTATGTCAAATTCCTCGGGTGCTTCTTTAGGATCTTCTTCATAATTACCGCGATAAGATATTTTCCTCTCCGAAGACTCAAAGAAAGACAATTCTTCTGCCATTTCTTTGTAACGTTTGTACTCAAGGAGTGCTTTCACCAGGTCCGCTCTGGGATCTATCAACTCTCCCTTTTCATCCACTTCCTTGGGAAGCAGCATTTTAACCTTAATGTACATTAGAGTAGATGCCATAAAAATGAAATCACCTGCAGTCTCAAGGTCAAGCATTTTTATATAATTAACATATTCCATGTATTCTTTCGTAATTCGCGAAATCGGGATATCATAAATATTAAGTTCATCTCTTTTAATAAAAAAAAGAAGTAAATCCAGCGGACCTTCAAACTGATCTAGTCTTATCTTAAACATTATGCATTATTACCCGGTATTCTAACCCATACCAATCAAGTTATGTACTTCATCCATTGTCTTTTGGGCAACCTTTCGTGCACATTCTTCACCATGACAAAGAATCGATATTACCTCATCCTTGTTTGCTTCGTAGTGCTTTCTACGCTCAATAATCGGGTCCAGGAATTCAGAAATCCTTGATGCACATCTTAATTTGCAATCCACACATCCAAGTTTACCACTCTTACAATCAGCAGAAATCTCTTGACACTCATCCTGATTATACTTACGATGATAGGAGAATACCAAACAGATTTCAGGTCGTCCGGGGTCACCTTTTCGCATTTTTTGGGGATCGGTTACAGCTTTTCGAAGTTTCAATTTAACAGTTTCAGGATCGTCGCTTAAAAGGAGCGCATTTCCCAAGGATTTACTCATTTTAGCGTTTCCATCCAGACCTACTAATCTCGAAAACTGGGTTAGTTTGGGTTCCGGTTCAGGAAAAACCGGCCCAAAAGTTTGGTTAAACCTGCGTGCTAATTCTCTTGCGATTTCGATATGAGGAACCTGATCCTCCCCTACGGGAACAAAATCACCTTTGTAAAGAAGTATATCAGCCGCTTGCAGGACAGGATAACCTAAATGACCGTAAGTAATGTTCTCAATATTTAAATCACGTATCTGATCCTTAACAGTCGGATTTCGTTCAAGCCGGTTTACTGTGATGAGCATGGATAAAATAAGATGGAGTTCAGTATGCTCTTTTACCCTGGATTGACGGAACATCGGACTTTTTATGGGATCAAGGCCTGCAGCTAACCAGTCAATAACCATATCAATTGTATCCTCATATACGCTTGATGTGTTTAGTGATGTAGTGAGGACGTGCCAATCAGCTACCAGATGATAATTCTCAAAATCATGTTGAAGAGCAATCCAGTTTTCTAATGCGCCAGTATAATGACCAAGATGCAGCTTGCCGGTTGGTCTCATTCCGCTTAAAATTCTTTTCATTATTTACCTAATTCCTTCAAATCATTTATTTTTTTGCTCTTTTCTACTTTTCCAATCTTTAGTCAAAAAATATGTCCTGCCACCAAAACGAAGTAGAAGTAGGACGATACTAAAGGCGAGGAAGTAGATATTCATATATTCAGGAACAAGCTTAGCAATCATCATTAAAAGAAGAAGAGCCACAATCCCAATAGCGATGTAACTAAGTTTTTCAAATGTTTCTTTGTTCATAATACCTAAATAATTCTAAATTACAAAAATAGCTAGTAATTCGCAATTATTCAAAATAATTGGGTATTTATTACTACTTTCTTCAATTAGTTGATTATCATCTGTGAAACCCTTATTTATTGTCTATTTTTCAGTACACAATGAATAGTTTTTAATTCGCTATGAGATATCAGTTTACAAAAATTAATTGCATAAATGACCTTTTATTATTGGCACATCAATTGATTAGTTACTAGTGAACCTTATAGGAGATACAAAAATGAAAAAGTTAATATATATATCGTTAATAATACTGCTATCCTCAGGATTTCATGGTGGACTAAATGCAAGTCCCCTCAATCACTATGGAGGATATGCATCCTTTTACCATGAATTAAGCCCTTATGGTCGATGGATAGAGTTGGCACCTGATGTTATTGTATGGCGTCCGAACATCGGTATTAGATGGAGTCCCTACACTTCAGGAAGATGGATCTGGTCTAACTATGGTTGGTACTGGGATTCTTATGAACCATTTGGTTATGTCGTTTTCCATTACGGCAGATGGTTTTATGACGATTATTATGGATGGATTTGGTTGCCGGATACTCAGTGGGGTCCTGCTTGGGTTGAATGGAGATATGACGATTTCTATATTGGCTGGTCTCCACTACCTCCTTACGCGATGTTTTCGATAAATGTTGGTTTTTATTACTCTCATAATTATGTGATTCCTTACAATCACTGGAATTTTGTGAAATTCAAACATTTTTCACATAGACATGTTAATAACTATTTCATTGGTAACAGTGTAAAGTACAGGACATACAATCAGACTAAACCTCGCACAAATTACGAAATCAGAAATAATTCAGTCTTCAATAGAGGTGTAGAACCTTCTGATTTCGAAAGAGTCACACGAACTAAACTTCAAGAGAATAGTGTTGTATTCAGAGATAGAAGTGGAAATAGTGATCCTATAGTGCGACGTGAAAATACGATCGAAATTAACTATCGCCCTGATTTAACTCGTGAAGTTAAAGAGAGAAATATAGAAAAGAACAATCGTAAAACAAGTCTTGATGTAGAAAAGATCAGAGAAAGACAAAATAATGATAAAGATGTTGTAAATCGTGACCAGAATGTTCAGAACAGAACTCAGGAAATGAATACAGAGCGTAAAATTAAAGTTCCAGAACAGGAACGTCAGTCAAGAGAAAAAAATGATAATATCAGAGAACAAAATAATTTAACAAAAGAAATCGAAAGAAAGGAACAAGACAAGGAGATCAGACAACGTGAGCAAAACACGCAACCTAGAATCGATTCACAAAATAGAGATGTAAAAGTTCAACCAAAGATTGAGATTCGTCCAAAGCAAGAAAACAACAACTCAACAATCGAGAGAAGACAGAATAACAACACTAATCAGCCCGAATTACGTAATAGAGAAAATAATACTCAGGAAAGGAAGAATTCATCCACTCGAACTACCGAAACAACTACTCGAAGAAGATAATTTCCCCAATCATCTCCGCGACAACCTCACTCCCCCGAAAGGGGGAGTTTTTATTTATTTAGCACAGTAAATGAAGTATTAAGTACTTCTTCCACACTAACATCGTCGATTAAATCACTATTCCTCAGGAAGTAAACTTTTTCTCTTAACGGTGCCCAGTTAAAAGGACTAGTTGGTCCAAAAATAATTATTAGCGGAACTTCGGTCGTTCCGGCTACATGCATTATTCCAGTGTCTGTCGAAATGAAGAGATCTGACACTGCAGCTAAAGCTGCAATTTCTGGAATTGTTGTGTTGTAGAACAGGTTAACCGGTTTTGAAAGTGATGTGTTTATGTAATCAAGTATTTCTTTATCACTTCCACCTCCGGTCATATATATCGTTACAGGATATGTTTTTTGAAGTTCACTTATCAACCGGATAAAATTATTTGCACTCCACCTGTTTTGTGGTTTACCAGCACCCGGATGTATTCCGATAAGTAAATCGTTTGGCTTTTTACCTGAAAGTTTAATAAAATCTTCAGCATACTTTTGTTCAGTACTCGTATATATAATAATACCGGTGTAACTGCTTGTTTTAACACCGAGAGGTTTTACTATCTCTAGCGATTTTTCATATGTGTTTACATCAGGATTTTTACGCCAGTCCAGATCTACTCTTAAATTAAAAAAACAGTTCTCTTTATTTTCTTGACCGTTAAGAGAGGCAGGTCCTACTCTGTATTTTCCCTTTGCAAGCCTGGAGAGGAAGTTACTTGTGAAAGAGATAGAAACAGTTGCTGGAACTAATACCAAATCATAATCTCGTCTTAAAACTCTGTAAAGTGATTTGATGTATGAAGGACTCATTAATTTTTTCTTATCATAAGAAAACGTTTCCGAAATGAAAGGATTATTAACAACTCCGTTTATATTTTGAGGTGAGGCAATTAGAGTGATTTCACAGTTCGGAAATGTCTCTTTTAGTCCGCGGAACAAGGGGATTAAAGTAATCATATCCCCGAGTTGATTATGCTGTCTGACAATAAGAATACTTTTTATTTCTGTTGCATTAAATGGTTGTTCTTTAACAGACAAAAAATACTTAAGAAGACCCATCAGGCATCTCCACATTTATGATAAATACGAAAAATAGATCGTAACAGAATTTTCACTTTCCTTGCCTGTTTTTATCAGATTCTCTAATTTCGGTATAATCAGCATCTTGAATATCCTTATAATCAGTTTGCTTCATTTTGTAATTCCGAATATTCGATTCTTTTCGCGAAATTGATTTATATCCTTTGATAATAGTTCTGACGAATTTTATCAGAAAAAATATCACAATACCCCATAATACAATACTTATTACTCTTATCATTTAATCTCCGGTTGAAAGTATTCTATCATTCCGCGCTCTTTTCTGAAAATAGCTTTTTCAAGTTCCAAATAGTGATTTGGATTTTTTACAAAGTCGATTTCAGCTGCATTTACAATAAGTAAAGGTGTAGAATTATACCTAAAGAAGAAATGATTGTATGCCTCGTTAAGTTCCGCAATATAATTTTTGGAAATGTTCTTTTCAAAACTGCGGTTTCTGCTCCTAATGTTCTGCATTAATCTCTCGACAGTAGACTGTAGATAAACTACTAAATCAGGTTGCCTCAAATTTTTCTGCAATAATGGAAAAACTGATTCATAAAGTTTTAATTCTTCTCCGGTTAGGTTCATATATGCAAAAATTCGATCCTTCTCAAGGATATAATCTGCCACAATAAACTCAACAAAGAGGTTTTCCTGACCTAAATCTTGTTGTTGCTTGAATCTGTTAACTAAAAAGAACATTTGAGTTTGAAAAGCATATCTTTTTCTGTCAGTGTAAAAATTTCCAAGAAAAGGGTTATTTTCAAATTGCTCAAGAATAAGATTTGCATTAAGTTTTTCTGCTAACATTTCTGCCAAAGAGGTCTTTCCCGCCCCAATAACACCTTCAATTGCAATATATTTAATTTCTTTTTCCAATTTTATCAATTTCTCCGTTTTTCAGTTCTATCTGACATTTATGTAACCCCAGTATGTATGTCTTAATGTTTTCATCTCTATTTTCCCATAATTCAGAGATTTTCTTTTTATGAATGGGATGAATAATTTCAGGTTCAATTTGAAGAAGCGGAATTATAACAAAATCCCTCTCCAGCATTGATCTGTGGGGAATTGAAAGAAATGAAGTATCTATTACATCACTCTCGTAAAGAAGAATATCAAGGTCAACTTCTCTCTCATGCCATTTTTCTCTGGTTTGTCTGTTTAACCTTTTCTCAATTTGCTTGATCAAAACAAATAGTTCCAATTTTGTGAGAAAAGTTCTTATTTTAACCACACAGTTAAGAAAATCACTTTGGTTTTCAAATCCCCAGGCTTTTGATTCATAAACTCCTGATATCTGAACAACATCGGTAGTATTCAAGTGGTCAAGCATCTTAACAGCATTAAGAATGGATGTGAAACGGTCATCAATATTACTACCTAAACCAATAAAAGCGTTCTTTTTCTGTCTCTCCGGGAACTGAATATTTGGCTTATCTTTTCCTGTCGAAAATAAATATTTTATCTTATTCGGATCCTCACTCATTAAAAATCCTGCTTACCCATTTCAACCTCCACCTCCACATTGTCAACCACCCCTCCTATTGGTGGGTTATTCTTTCGTACTCGAACAATTATTTTGTCAATATTTGAAAATCTGTCATATATAGTTATAACAATCGTTGACGCAAGAGATTCAATCAGATAAAACTTCTTTGACATTGCTAGTTCATAGATTACCTTGTATACAGATTCATAGTCAATAGTCTTTTTTAAGCTATCTGACTCTGCAGCTTTAGAAAAATTAGTGTGTATTTCTATATCCGCTTCAAACTTGCCACCGATGTTTTGTTCACTTCTGAATACACCATGATAGGCATAGAAAGTTGCTTTATTTATTCTAATTATATTCTTCAAAATTATCCTTTCGTTAACTTTTCGGTCAACTGTTTATATCATTTTGAATTTATTAAACTGTTACCCTTTGCTGCTAAAAGCAGACTTGCAAGTATAATGATAGTTCCGGTAAACTGCAAATAATTTAAAGACTCTTTGTAAGCAATCCATCCTGCAATCAGTGCAATTATAGGAGTAATAAAAGCGATTAATGAGAGGAGAATGAGATTGATCCTTTTTAAGAGCCAATAATAAGTAACAAAAGTTATTATCGTTCCAAAAATTGCCAGATAAGCAATAGATAAAACAGAAGGAAGTGTAAAGACAATTTTTTCAGTATTTTCTGTAAGAATTCCCACGGGAATCATGACGGCTGCCGACAGAGTCAACGGAATAAGATTCATACTAACAACATTAAGATTTCCGCCATATTTTTTAATAATAATGACGACAAAAGCCTGGGAAATACCTGCAAAGACAATAGCAAGCATACCATAAATTGAACGAATTTCGCCAATACCTAATTTTTCAAAAAGCAGGAGAAAAACTCCTATAAACCCAAAAACAAGTGCAATTATTCTATAGGTTCCAATTTTTTGCTCCCTGAATGCTATCTTTGAAAATATTGCAACCAGGAATGGATAAATTGAAAATAAAAGTGATGCAAGCCCTGAGGGTACAAACTGTTGCCCCCAGTAGATTAATCCAAAGGGTAGCATAAATGTAAAGAGTGCCTGGATAAAATATATCATTATCGCGATTTTGTCTATTTGAAGCGGTATACCTTTTATCCTTACTATTACAAATAATCCAATTGCAGCAACTAAAAAACGAAGTCCGGAAGAATATACTGGTGTTAATTCCTCAAGTCCGATTCTAATTGCCAACCAAGTGGTTCCCCATATTAAACATACCAATAAGTATCCAAAGACTATTTTCATCCCAGGGTTCAAAAAATCACCTTTCCACAATTAACTTAATAACTAATTCTTACTCTCTCTGTATTTAATTTCTGAGGCATATAACTCCTAAAGATCGTCCGCTTTTTATTCCATCTCTGCGGTAACTGTGTAAAAGAGTGTTGTTATCAAATGAGCAAAGCCTACTTACTTGTATTTTCTTTTCATGAACTCCGGCTCTCAATAACTGGTCAAAGTTATCTCTCACTAAATCCAGATAGAATTTGCCATTCGTGTTTACTATATACTTGTTGTCGAAACATTCAACAACTTCACTCCCAACTTCATAATTTAATGCCGAAATGGAAGGTGCCATATAAGCGACTATATCCTCTGCCCTAGAATTGAATTCCTCTTTCATAACACCGAGTGTTTTATATAGAATCTGTTTCATAGTTCCACGCCAACCGGCATGTATTCCTGCAATCAATTGCTTATTACTGTCATATAAAAATATTGCATTGCAATCAGCAGTGCTAATGGCCAAGCAGATCCCCTTTTCACTTGTAATCATTGCATCACTCTCCTTTGCATCTCCCAGTTTCGTGATCACATGAATTTCGTCTCCATGAACCTGCTTTTGAAACTGAATTTTTTTTGGTGAGTTGTAAATGCAATCAAAAAATTCGGTCCTATTCCTTTCAACAGAATCAGGATTATCTCCAACACTTTTAGACATATTGAAAAAAAACGGGGGAATCGTTTTTGCTGATATCTTTGTGCTAAATCCAAAGGCAATCCCGGGATATTTAGAGAAAATTGCCGCTCTTATAATGACCATAATTCCACCTTCCACCCATTTTACAGTTTTAAGTATGAAAATATTTTAATTAAACAATCCAAACTTAATTAAATTTCAATTTCTTTTGAAATTTTATATCTTAGTACTTAAAAGATTTTATATTTTGCAGATAATTTTTTTAATCGGAGAAAAATTGAAAATTTTAGTTAGTAACGATGATGGAATTGACTCTTTAGGCATTCAAGTGCTTGTTGAAACTCTTAAGACTATAGCAGATGTGACGGTTGTTGCACCACTGAAAGAGCAAAGTGCAATGGGACATGCAATAACAATGAAAACCCCATTAAGAGTAATTAAATACTATAAGAATGGTGAGTTCTTTGGGTATGCAGTAGATGGCACACCTGCTGATTGTGTGAAGATGGGAATAAGAAACATTATGGAAACTCCACCTAATATTGTGATTTCGGGAATCAATCACGGTTCTAATACTGCCGTTAATACCGTCTATTCCGGAACAGTATCAGCTGCGAGAGAAGCTGCAATAATGGATGTTCAGGCAATAGCAGTATCTGTAACTAGTCACACAGCAACAAAATTTGAGTATGCTGCAAAAATATGCAAACTCCTTGCCTATAAACTCTTATCCGAACCTCTTGTTCGAGGGACTTTCCTTAATGTCAATGTTCCAGATTTAGACGAAAAAGATGTAAAAGGAATTGTTTTTACAAAACAAGGTAAGTCCAAGTGGGATGATATTTACGAAAAGCGTCAAGATCCTTACGGTAGGGATTATTATTGGTTAACAGGTAATCTTGTAGTGTCGGATGTTGAACCGGATACCGACCAAGGAGCGATTAATAATAATTATGTATCTATTACGCCACATCATTTCGACTCAACAGATTATAAAACATATGAAGTTATCCGTAACTGGAAGATCTAATTTTGTGCAGTTCAAATTCTCAAAGTAAATGATTGATTCAATATCTTTAAATATTAACGGTTCATGGTATATTTTAATCCCATTAATTCTTATGTCGGGATTATTTACTTATTATCTTTATAAAATTACTATTCCCAAAATCAATCGCAGGATAAAATGGCTTCTAATATCTTTACGAACTCTATCATTAATAATAATATTATTCCTTTTTTTTGAACCTATTTTGGCAATCAATTCAAAAAGAGAAGTAAACCCTACAACACTGGTATTTATTGACAATTCAGGATCAATGTCGGCCGCATCTAATACTAAGATATTAACTGAGGATTTTCTAAAAAAGTGGACAAATCTAAGATCTACCGATGATTTAAGTATATTTCTTTTTGGTGATTCTACAAGAGAATTAACAGAAACCTCCAGAATTAACTTCTCAGACAAGACAAGTAACTTCACTAAAATTATTGATAAAGTTCGTGAAAGTGAAGAGAACATCACGAGTGTATTACTGGTTAGCGATGGAATAATTACTGACGGAGTAAATCCGATAAATGGAGCCGAAAAACTAGGTATTCCATTTTATACTATAGGATTAGGAGATACAACAAAAAATAAAGACTTAATTTTAAGGAACATAGTTTATGATAAGAATATACTGTCCAACTCTTATGCACCTATAATAGTATCCCTGGAACAAAGAGGTTTTAACGGATCAAAAGTCACAGCTTCACTTCTCGAGGATAACCGTTTGATTGAACAAAAGGATATTCTACTTGATGACAATAATTCACAAACTTTTCTATTTAATTACACAGCAAAAATTCCCGGAGAAAAAAAGTTAACACTTAAATTATCCACTGTGGAAAATGAGAAAAATCCGAATAATAACTCCAAGACTTTCTTTGTAACTGTACTGGAGAACAGAAAAAATATTGTACTGATTTCATCTTCTCCTTCTTCCGACCTTACATTCATAAAAAATTCACTTTTTCTTGATTCGACTTTAAGTGTGAAAACGATTACTGAAATTGGTGCAGGAAGATTTCTTGAAGGTAATAATATTGACAAAGTCCTTGACAGTGCGGGGATAATATTTTTACTTGGATTTCCATCAAGAAATACGTCTAATGATATAGTTAACAAAGTTACCAGTTTAATAAACAAGAACAAGATACCTTACTTTATTTTGTTCAATAACCTTACTGATTTAAATAAAGTCAAAAGTATTGAAAACGAACTACCATTTACAATAGTCAGCAGCAATATTGAAGCAGTAAAATTAGTACAACCTTCTGTTCCAGTTAATCAGCTGCGAAATCCAATTCTTCAAAGTAACAGCATAAATACAGAAGATGGATGGAATTCACTTCCACCAATATTCAGGACTAATATAGAAATACGTCCAAAACCTGAAAGTGAAGTTGTCTCGAACGTGAGTATAAACAATGTGCCACTTAATTTACCACTAATACTTACAAGAGATGTATCATCAAAAAAATCAATTGCAGTATTAGGTTTTGATATTTGGCGTTGGAAGTTAATGAAACCCGGAACTGATATCTTTGATCGATTTATATTGAACAGTCAGAGATGGTTATCAGTAAAGGCAGATAACAAGCAAGTAAAACTAGAAACTTCGAAGCAGGTTTATTCTTCCGGAGAAGAGATAACATTACTAGGAGAAGTAAGGGATAAATCACAAAACGCTGTAGAAAATGCAAACGTAAAGGTTGATATTACAAGTCCCACCGGATTAAGGCTATCAATAAATTTGGTGTCACTTGGCAATGGATTATATCAAAGTAATTTTATAAGCCGAGAGTCCGGTGATTATAGTTTTACAGGAGAAGCTCATGATGATGGTTTGTTGCTTGGCAAAGACGGAGGTAGATTCACGGTATCTGACCAGGAGTTGGAATTATTAAATACTGCGGCAGATATAGATTTTCTGAGATTGTTAGCGAATAGAACGAACGGAGAATTTTTTATGAACGAGGATTATGATAAAGCACTACCA
>JAAYVN010000042.1 GCA_012517155.1 Ignavibacteriales bacterium
AAAGCAGAACTTGAATTACAACATCAGAAGGCTTTACGTAACCGAAGTTAACAATGCTTATTTAAGGGCCGCAGAGTACGTTACAAGGACAACAGACTTTGTTGAAAAAGTTCATATTTTCAGGAGCCCTAATGGAGACCCGGACTGCGAGATATGCAATGAGCTCGCAGGACCCGTTGGGGGAGAAGGAGTGATAATCGATAAAAACATTGCAGAATTGCCTTTATACCATCCGCACTGCTTATGTGACTATGTGGATGTCCTTCCTTCGGCAGACGACTTTGTTGATTATTTACGGGGAGGTTGAAAATGCCGCTTTGGAAAGGGAAGTCCAAGAAAGCCTTCAAGCATAACGTGAAGACTGAAATAAAGGCAGGAAGGCCCGTTAAGCAGGCCGTAGCCATTGCGTATGCTCAACAGAGACGTTCAAGAAAAAAGAGGAAGTAATGAAGTATTCAAATAATCTCGCCCACCGGGCGTTAAACGGGAGGCAATAATGGAAGAAGAAAAAAAGAACACAAATGAGAACGCTGAAGGGACATCGCCAGCAGAAGGCGCAAAAACTGAGCAGAACGTCCCTTATGAAAGATTTCAGGAAGTAATTAAAAAGAAGAATGCACTTGAAGCGGAACTTGCAAAAATAGCAAAGGAAAAAGACGACAGGGAAAACCAAACTCTTGCAGAACAGAAGAAATTTGAGGATTTGTATAAAAAGACTGCAGACCAGCTTGAACAAATCAAAAAAGATATGGAAGAGGAACAGCTGAAAAATGCTTTAATTACCGAGGGAACAAAATATGGCATTATAGACCTTGATGCTGCCTATAAATTGATTGACAGAAGCAAGCTCAATATTGTTGATGGAAAGGTAACGAACATTAAAGAGGTAATTGAGGCTTTAATAAAAGAAAAGCCTTATCTGGTAAGTAAAACAACGACATATCCTCTTAGTGGAGTACCGCCACAAGGTGAGGAATTGACTCCAGAAGCAATTTCAAAAATGACAATGGAACAATATGCAAACTGGCGGAAAACTCACGGAGGAAAATAATATTTTAAACTTAGGAGGTTTAAAAGATGAGTAACACATTTTTATTACCGAGTATTGTAGCGAGAGAAGCAATACTGTCTCTACAAAACCAGCTTGTTTTTGGAGGTTTAGTTCATAGGGATTTCAGTGACGAATTCGCCAAAGTAGGAGATACTATTAGCGTAAGAAAGCCTGCTACCTTTGTGTCCAATGAGTTTGTGGATGGTTCAAGCACTGTTTCTCCACAGACTATTACGGAAGGTTCAGTTGCTGTTGTAATGAATCACCATAGAGAGGTAACTTTTTCAATAACCTCAAAAGAAGCAGCTCTTAGTCTTAAAGATTTAAGGACTCAGCTTATTGACCCTGCGATGGCCGCACATGCACAGGCAATTGATGCTGACCTTGCAGGGCTTTATGTTGACATTCCGGGTTACAAAGCAGAGTCAGGAACTGCAGTCTTAGCAGACCTTGCAGCCCTTGATAAAATGCTCAATGATAATAAGGCACCTCTTATTGACAGGCGTTTAGTTGTGGACCCCGCAACAAAAGCAAAGTACATTGTTCTTGATGCGGTTTTACATGCAGATAAAAGCGGAAGCACGGACGCTCTTAGATTAGCTTCTATGGGCTGGGTAATGGGTCTTGAGTCTTTCATGAGCCAAAACATTAAGACTCATGCTAACGGAGATTTTGCACTTACGAGCCCAGTCGCAACAGGAACGGCGGGGGCAACTACAATAACTGTCGGCGGAACAAGCGGTTCGGGAACTCTTAAAAAGGGATCATGCTTCACTATTGCAGATGACACGACCCAATACATAGTTGCTGCAGATTTTGCTTGCGGTTCAACAGGCGGAACAATGAGCATTTATCCTGCACTACAGGTTACTTGTTCAGGTAAGGCAATAACTGTGAAAGCAACGGGATACACAAATTCTTTAGCCTTCCACAAAAATGCTTTTGCACTTGTAACCAGACCTCTTGCACTTCCTGTAAGCGGAAATGGCGAAATTATAAATTATGGAGGCTTCTCAGTCAGGGTAACCTCTGCATGGACCACAGGGTTAGCAGACTTAATTACCGTAGACATTCTCTACGGCGTTAAGACCCTAACTCCTGAGCTTGCTATTAGGTTAACATCAGCATAAAAACAAGGGGAGCTAATCCTCCCCTTTAGTTTGGAGGTGAATATGTTTAAATGTCCTTACTGCGGTGTTGAAATTCTCAGTGAAAAGGCTTACTGGGGACATATAGAAATTTGTCCAGAAAATCCAAAAAATATTAAAAAAGAATCTAAAGAAGAAGAGCCCATTAAAAATGAAGAGCCCAAAGAAGATAAAAAGAACAAGAAGAGGTGATTTAAATGACGCAGGAAGAAGCATTAGCAAAAGCAAAGAGAGAATGTTTGATACTCAAAGAGTTTCTGACGGATGACGAAATTAAAAGCCATTTGTCAGATGTATTGGGCACGGAAACCGATTATACGTCTTTAATGGTAAACCAAGCAGTCGTTAAAATGCTTAAGGCAATTCTTCCTGTGGCTCCCGTAAGTTATTCTCGAGGGAACATTTCAATTACGAGAGCGAATATTGAGAATGTCCTGAAGGAATTTGAGAACAAACTTATAGGGTCAGTGAATCTTTATAGGGGAGAGCCGGAATAGTGGATTTATTGAATTATTTGAAGGATGAATTAATTTCATTCACGGTGCACAGAAAAACTATTTCTATCGACTCTGACGGAGTTCAATCAGAATCGCTTTCTCAGGTAGCAAGCGGCTCGGGGGACTTACAGCCGGTTGACATGAAATTGAGAAGGGCTGAACCAGGATTGGATATTTTAGGAACTCACGTTCTCTATGCAAAAGGCGTTGATATTAAAGTCAATGATGAGATTCATGTCATAGATAAGGTTTATCAGGTCATAAGCGTTTTGGACTTAAAAGACTACTTAGAGGTACATTGTGAAATTCGAGATTGAAGTAATGAATGCGGAAGAAGTTAAAAAATCACTAATTGAAATAGCGGATAAAACAAAACTTTCAAATGCTTTGCAGTACTGCGGAGAGCTTGTTGTCAATTATGCCAAGCAAAATCACACTTTTAAAAACAGAACAACCAACCTTGAGAAATCAATACACGAAGAGGCTCACGAAATTGCGGGAGTCCTCGAGGAGTGGGTGATCGCCGGAATGCCTTATGCTTCCTTTGTTGAATTCGGAACTTCAAGGATGGCAGCAAAACCCTTCTTAGTTCCTGCGTTAGAAGCTAATAAAGACACCATAATTAGGATTCTTTCTGAGGTGCTTAAATGAGTATATATTCTCAGATTAAAACTTTATTAGAAAGTGACGCAATTTTACAGGTGTATTTGAAGTCAACAGAAACGAATAAAAAGGTATTTTTTCATTATCCTCAATCAAGTATCGAGGAGAATGTTCCTTGCATAACTTATTACTTCGTGGAAACACCAAGAGATTACAAAGACCCTCTAACGACAAAGGACGGAATTCTTTATATTGATATTTGGTCGAAAAATAACCTCAATGATATTTACGATAGGGTTCTTTACTTGCTAACAACATTGTCTTTTTATAATGGACTTTCTCAAAGCATAGATTTATTTGAGAATGATACACAAATTTACCATAAACATCTACAAATAGATGTGATTGGAGGATAAAATGAGAGTAAAAGCTTTAGAAGATTTCAGGTTTTTCAATAACGAATATGGAGAAAAGGAAATAACTGCTGGTGAAGAATTTGAAATCAATAAGGAATTAGGAAATGACTTTAAAAGATTAGGATTAGTTGAAGAAATTAAAAATCCTATCTTTGAAAAAAGTTTAGAAAAAACAAAAAAACCTGGAGGTAAAGATGTCTAAAACAACTTTGACAGTACAGCAAATAGTTCCTGCAGGGACAGAAATTACTTTAGCTGCAGCAAATGCGGATGGAAGTAACTTTATTAACAACGGTAGAACTTTTCTGATAGTGAAAAATGATAGTGGAGTATCTGTAGATGTTACGATTCTTTCTCGGAAACAATGTGACCAAGGATATACACACAACCAAGTAGATACTATCCCAGCAGGAAAAACAAAATACTTAGGTTTCTTTAATACAGATAGATTCAATTTAAGTGGATATGCAGATATAACTTTCTCAGCAGTAGATAATGTTTCTATTGCTGCAGTAACAACCTAATGGAGGTGTGAAATGGCAGATGTTTTACAGCATGAAGTAGTATTAATCGGACTTAAAGATTTAGAATTTAAGGTTGGGTCTACTCTTACAAAAATCAGGGGAATAATGGAACTCTCCATTGATATGCAGGGGAAAGACCAGCTTTTTGAAGGCGATGACGGAGTAATATCTTATGCAGCACAGAAGACCCACGCAAAGGTTTCCGTAAAGCAGGCCGTGATGTCACTTATCAGCAAGGCTGCGCTCATGGGAGATACGGCAGTTGAATCAGGAACGACACCTAACGTGGTTTATACCCTTGAGGTCAAAGAAGGTATGGTTCCAACAGGAATACTTACCGGACAGGTGAGATATGTGAAAGGAATTACAGGAATTACCGGGACTTTACCTGCTGATGCTCACTTTGTTTTACCAGTTTTTACAGTCGATCCTTCTTCGGTCAAGGATGGTGTAAAACTTGGAGAAAAAAATACGGTAGAGTTTGCAGGAACAGCAATTCCAGATTCCAACGGAGTTATTTATAAGATTCTCTTTCATGAGACTGCAACTCCCATAACTTAGAGGATTTATGGACTCCGAGAGCTTAAAGAAGTTTCAGGAATGCTCACTGAAGGCAAGGACCCTGAAAGTTACCTTGCCTTCGGGTTTTGAGTTTGATTTTATTCTGCCTACGACTGGAAGGTTTTTGGCATTTACAAAAGGAAAAAAGACACAGGATGATCTGATACAGCTATTGCAAGAAGGTTTTCCTGAAGGACTCAACGTGGAAGATCTACCCTTGGATGATTTTAACTATTTAAATGAGGTGATTAGCAATTTTTTCGAGGAAATGATGAAGAAGAAAGAGTCCCAGACTGGTTCAGAGACTACGCAAGAGAACTCGTAGTATTTGGGATTTTGCCTCATCAATTAGTGGATTGCACTTTAAGGGAATTTTTATTTGATATGTCCATACTGACTGAAGAGCAAAAAATGGATGAGGAAGAAAAAAAGGTAAGAGAAGAATGGACCAAAGAAATGCTGGAAGGTGAAGAATGAATGCGCAAGAGTTAGTTATAAAAATTGTTGGCGATGTGACGGATTTTGAGAATAAAATGCAAAGACTCTCAAAAAACTTTGATGATATTGGCAAAAATTTTTCAAGAGCTTCAACTCCATTCTTAATTGCTGGCGGTGCAATTACAGGATCCTTGGCTGCTCTTATTATGAAATCTGCTAAAACTGGAGATGAATTTAATGATATGAGTCAAAGGACTGGCATTGCAGTTGAAGACCTTTCAAGACTTAAATTTGCTGCAGATGTATCGGGAACGAGTATTGATGGAGTTGAAACTTCATTAAAATTTTTAACGAGAGCAATGGATGATGCCTCTTCTGGTTCAGGAAAGGCTTACGATGCCTTTAAATCGTTAGGAGTTTCTGTTACGGATGCCGAAGGAAACTTAAGACCAATAATTGATGTAATGAAAGATGCTGCAACTAAAATTACTGAAATAGATAATCCTGCAAAACAGGCTGCAGCAACAATGGAATTATTCGGTGCAAGAGCAGGAACGGATTTACTTCCCTTATTAAAAATGGGTGGAGAGGGAATTGACGAATTAATGAAGAAAGCAGATGATCTCGGAGTTACAATTTCAACAAAAAGCGCAACAGCCGCAGACGAATTTAACGATAAATTAACTGGTTTAAAAGAAGGTTTAACTGGAGTTGCTGCAAAACTCGGAACCAGTTTAATGCCAACTATAATGAGATTTATTGATGATCATATTGTACCTTTAATTGACAGACTTAATCAAATACCGATTGAAAAACTCCAAAAAGGAATTGAAATATTAGCAGGTGTTGGTGGTTTTCTGCTCTTAATGGGAGCAGTAGGAAAGACAATTTCAGTATTTGCTAATTTTGCTGCAATACTTACAAACCCCACAAGTGGAATTATTTTTGCTATTTCACTTTTGGTTCTTGGAATTATTGAGATTGTAAAACACTGGGAAGATATTAAAAAAGCTTTCGAAAAATTTTATGAAAAATATATTGAACCCTGGTTCGTTCCTCTTAAAAAAGCCTTTGAATGGCTTTTAGACACAATTGGCAAAATCTTTGGCTGGTTTTCAAAAGGAATGGATAAGATCTCAATTAAAGTAGAAGGAGGAGTTCCTGAAATAGGCCAGTACGCAGGAGGCTTCGCTTCAGGAGGTTCGTTTGTAGTTTCAAAACCTACGATGTTCTTAGCAGGCGAGCGAGGAACTGAATATGTAAATATTGTTCCTCAAGGTCAGGCTTCAGGAATAAATGTGACCTATAACATATACGGGGCTAATGATACAGAATCCCTCAGAAGAGCATTGAAAGAACACGATAATAACTTACTGAACGCTTTGCGAGGCGGCAGATGGTAAGGTTTTATTACACTGATTCAAATTACATAGAAGTAAACACAAAAACTCCAACTGTGCGGGAAGAGGTGCATAATCAAATAAATTTTATACCATATTCAACAAAGAATAGTATAATCAATCAAGGATTTATTAAGAGAATAGACTTTGACATAGACTTCAAAGACGAAACAAGTTTTAATTCATTTATGGCAGTAGTAGGAAATGTAATTAAGATTTCACTTGATGCTATGAAGTTTTATTATGCTACTTACGATGGAGTTTCTTTTCAGAGAGTAGGATGGGCAGGAGTTTTTTCGGCAACTTTCTCATTCGTTTTACAAGGACTTCAATATAGTTTGACTGAAAGGAATATAACTGCAAACCTTGCTCTACCAAACACAGGGAATTATCAAGCGGAGGCGGTTTTTACTGTATCTGGAGGCGGTTTTTCAATTTTTAAAATATCTGATGGTATAAGAGAAATTACGTACACGGGCACGGTTTCAGAGGGAAAGACTTTGATTATTCAGAATTGGAAGGCATACGTGGACGGAGAAGAGTTTTCTCAGAACTTATCAGGAGACTATCCTTTAA
Source organism: Ignavibacteriales bacterium (assembly GCA_012517155.1). Lineage (GTDB taxonomy): Bacteria > Bacteroidota > Ignavibacteria > Ignavibacteriales > Ignavibacteriaceae > JAAYVN01. The sequence continues at coordinate 7,215 of JAAYVN010000042.1, forward strand.
TTCCTGCTAATCAAGTCAATTTTCAATTTATTATAACAGGGACAAGCGCAAGCAATGTATTGGTGAAGTATAGAGACACTTGGAGGTAAGAAATGGCATACAGAAATAACATCATTAGGAAGTATTATACTTCAGTCATAAACTTCGTAACCGACTTGTGGGCTGAACTCTCAGCTATGGGCTGGACTCTCGAGGACAATCAGGACGGTTCAAATTATAGAGTTTATTCCTCAGGAGCTAATGTTAATGGAGTAAAAGGATATATGAAATTCTCTTGGACGACTTCGGCATTTACTTGTATTCCTTATACTTACTGGAACTCTACTTCTCATACTGGATACGGAGCAGGATATGCTGCTCCTTATAACTCTTTGACCTTTTCTGAATCAGGAACTTATATATGGATATATGGAGACGGCACTTTTGTGGCTCTAATGTCTTTAATCGGAACAACTTATGATAGACTTATATTCGGTCATCTCACTCCTTTCATTAATGTATGCACTTATCTAACTGCTCAGGCAAACTCGGGTTCAAATGTTCAGATAACAGTCAATTCCACTTCAGGATTTATAGCTGGAAAGAAATATCAGATAGTATATTCTACTGATAACGGATATAGGCAGTGGGTAACAGTCAATTCAATAGATGACGCTACTCATATGACCATAGCTACGCTTTCTAACAACTATCCTTCAGGAGCAAGGATAGGAACTCAGCCCGTAATATTCGGACAAACTAATGGAACTTTGACTAATAGATTTGGATATACCTGTCCTTTTGGAACTACTGGAAATGGAGGTGTAGATACTGGAAAAGATTATTATGTCAATTTGACT
>JAAYVN010000043.1 GCA_012517155.1 Ignavibacteriales bacterium
AATTTCGCAGGCGTGATTCAAGATACTGCCGCAGCTCGTTTGATGTGATTTGATTAATCAATGTTTCTGGATTAATGAACCCTTGTAAAAACTTGAAAGTCCCCTTTAGCACCCTTTGGGTTTTGGCTGTGTGTGTATATTCGGAGCGTTTCAGGAATTGAAAGATTAATGCTTTCAATGTGATGGAGCTGGGGAGTTCTTTTTGCTTTTGCTTAAACTCATTCAGGAACATACCGGCCTCCGCTTTCGATTTTTTACCGGTGGATAAGATAGCAACCTTTCCGGCGTTGTTAATATACCGGATATAATAAACTTTGTTAGACCGTTTGAATAGATACATTTTGCTAAACCTCCTGGCTCAGAAATTTCTGATAATCTGATTAGGTCAAAAGGTTGGATTTTTTGAGGGTGTTATCAAAAACCGGTGATTACAAAATTGATACCTAATTTTCGAAATTGATACCTATTTTGAGGGTTTTATCAAAAAATAGTTTTACTAAAGAGAAATATTTGCGAAGTGCGTTTCACCCTTATTTTATAAGGGTTTTTTGCGGAGAGGGGGGGATTCGAACCCCCGTTAGCCTAACGACTAAAACAGTTTTCGAGACTGCCGCATTCAACCACTCTGCCACCTCTCCGGTTCATCTTTTGTAAAAATTAGTTTGTAAAAATAAGGAAAATATTCGTTTTGATGAAATTATTCGAGTTCTTTCAGTATCTCTTCAATCTCTACCCACTCCTCCTTGTCATCAAGTTCAATAACAACCAGCAGCCCGTTTTTCATACTTGTTTTCCTGAAAGCATCTATAAGCTTTACTTGCTCGCTTTTTTCAGGTCCACCGGATTCTGTCAACCATTCCTCCGGCGCACATAAACAGCCAAGCGACGGCGTGTTTGGATAGTATGTTTGTCCCGAGTAAAATTCCGGATCGATTGTAGTACCATGCACGATTATTTCATTCCGCCCTGCTTTCCCTGCATAGTAAGCCAGATAAATCGGCGCATAATTTCTCCAGCTCTCCGGAAACATACTCCGGTATTTTTCAATTTCCCAATCCCCCTCTTTCCAATCTTCATTGAAACCATCCGGAGTATCTTCAAATGGAAGCATCGTTTGAATATTCTCCGTTGGTCCAATAAAACGGCTTTTTGATACCTCAGTCCCCTTAATTGAAAAGACTCCTTCAGGCGTATTCCCATTTGTTAAATAACCCGGCAAATTTGTTATAGAACGAGCAAGTTGTCTTACTGCTATTATTTTCCCCTCCTCATCCCTTACAAAATCTCCGTTCTCATCCTTTACAACCGCAACGCCGGGATAGTCCCTGTTTAATCTTTGGAATGAAAAAATAACCGGTCTCTTCAACCAGAACGGATTATTGAATAGATCTTTTAACGAGGGACGTTTTGTAACAACCTCTTTCACATCGTTATCCAGTCGGAAAATCAGGCGGTTAAGTATCGGATGTTTATCCCATTCCGGAAATTTTTCAACTACAATTCCTCTGATGAATTCTCTGTGATTCATGTTTATCCTTAACAGGTACTCACCGCACATAGCAAGGTTCTTTTCATTCTTGATCTCTTTTATCAAATCCTTAACTTCTTCCTCGAATGCCGTAGGATAAAGTGTATAAGCAGCTTCCAGCACTCCCCTTATAAACCAATCGCTCATATCCTTGCGCCTGATTAATCCTGTTTTAATTCCCTGCATTACCGGTTCACTTCTTGTTAAAGTCAGCTCAGCCAGCCAAAATGCATCTAACCAGTTTTCAGCATTTTCGGAGCTGAGTTCGGTAACTAAAGTTTTCCTGATTTTCTGCTCACTTTCAATTCTGAATTTTTCCCGCCCTTCTTTTGTGACATGACTCAACCTTCCCTCATTCTGAGCAGTCACAAAAGTTGACACTAGAAAAATAACCGGTAATACTTTATAAAATAATTTCAACATCAATTACCTTGCCCTGATATGCATTCACATTAATAAAATTACTTTCGGAGAGTTTACCGTTAATTTTTATTTGCCTGAAACCGCTGTTCTTTCCCTCCGGATTCATCACCTTGAGTCTGATTTCCTTTCCTCTGAACATACGCGTCGCGTTGAATGCCTTCCATTCTTTTGGAATATTCGGATTAATCATCATCCCTTTCAGCGAAGTTCTGAATCCAAGGAAATAGTCAATTCCTATTCTCAGCATCCACACTGCGGTTCCTGTTAACCAGCTGTGACTCGCCTGCCCTTCAGTAGGATGATCCGGACTTGTTACATACTCCGCAAATACATACGGCTCAACTTCATAGATGTCTATTCTCTTCGAGGAGTTGATAGGCAGCATTCTCGAATATACCTCATAGGCAAAATCTGCATCCCCGTTCATTATGGAAGCCAGCACAAACCAGGACGATGCATGATTGAATATTGCGCCATTCTCCTTCTTCCCCGGAACGCATCTCGAAATTAATCCTACATTCTCTTCAACCTTAGTGTACGAAGGATAACATATCTGTATCCCATTGCTCTTAGCCATATATTTTCTGACTGAAGCAAGCGCCTTGTCCCCTCTCTCCTTTGTCGCACAACCTGATATAACAGACCATGTCTGCGAGTTGATAAAAATCTTGCCTTGTTTTGCTTTTGAAGTTCCCAGCGGTGAACCGTCATCCTTGAAAGCTCTGATATACCACTCCCCGTCCCATGCCACCTTGTTTGTTACTTCTTTAAGCTTGTCGTATGATTTTTGCCATCTGGCAAGTGTTTGACTGTCCTTCTTGAACCTCAATAGTTCAAATGTTTTCTTTATTACATAAGCAAGAAAGAATGCTCCCCAGATTGTCTCCCCATTCCACTCCGGTCCGACTTTGTCCAGTGTATCATTCCAGTCCCCGTTCATGATTTTCGGAATACCCCTCTTCGATACCGACTTCAAACAAAAATCAATAGCTCTTTTTAAATGCTCATAAACTGTCCCGACCCCTCTATCATAGTAGTTGACTTTCTCCTCGAGTATCGACACATCCCCGGTTTCGTTAATATACTCCGTTATTCCAAATGGTATCCAGAGCGGTGTGTCTGAGTGATTCGTTTTCTCTCCCCAGTCAGTTAACTTAAAGAAATTGTGAAGTGTCGAGCCGTTATTAAACTGGAATCTCAGTGCGTTTAGCAGTCTCTCCCTTACTCTCCGTGGATCGCTCATCACTACTCCCAGAATATCCTGAAACTGGTCGCGTATCCCTGTCCCAAATAAAAGTCCACCGTGATAAAATCCGCTGTTCCTTGCCATGTCAAATGTAACTGCCGCCTGATATTGGTTCCAGACATTAATCATTGTGTCGAACTTCTCATCAGGTGTATCGGCTTTAATTACACTTAGCGCCTTGTCCCACTTTTTCTTTAATTCCTGAAAAAGAACTTCACTCTTTTTTCTGTCAGTCAGTTTATCCCATCTCAAATATTGGTATGGACTCCTGATCTCCTTTGGAGCAACTCCCATTACAACATTAAAATCCACTCCCTTCAATGGCTGAAGGGACACGCGTGACTGAAGCGCAACCACCGGATCCCCAGCGGTTATTTCAGTATTGTTCATTTTTCCCTTTTCTATTGCTTCGGGATTTGCCTCGCTCCTCCATTTACCGATGAATTTATCCAGCGATGTATCAAATCCGGTAACAGGCAGAGTCTGTGTAAAATATATTTTATATTTCCAGTCAAGATTTGGTTGTGATACTGAAACTTTTCTGTTCAGCACCCAGTATCTTCTTGTGGCTACAAGTGTCTGTTTCTTGTAGTCAAATTTAATTTCTGTAAAATGCTTATCGTTCGGCTGATTTATCAGATCATTTAATGCATTTCCCATTAATAATTCAGTAAAGGAGTATACTTCCAAATCCCTCTTTTTATTGGTAAGGTTATAGAGTTTAACGCTCCAGATCTCTGCGGAAATTTCATTCGGAACAAAATACGTAATTACCCCTAGAATTCCTTCAACCTCTGTTATTATCTGGGTGTATCCCTGCCCGTGTCTGCACTCATAGTTGTCGTACTTAACGTCAATTGTTGGTGCCCAGCTTAAGGACCAGTACTTCCCTGTTCCCCTGTCTTTTACAATAACATACCGTCCCGGTCTGTCCCAGGGCAGTGAGTTGTACCTCATTCTTGTAAGCCGGTTATCCCTTGGTGTTTCCATAAAACTGAATCCCCCTCCGGTGTGCGAAATTAGTCCTGCATATTTCGGATTCCACATATAATTAAACCATGGACGTGGTGTTCTCGGATCGTTAATTACATACTCTCTCTTGTCCTCGCTGAAATAACCGTATTTATTCTGAAAATGTCCTGCCATTTTATCCTCTCAAAATAGTTTTGTTTAATTTAATATTTTCGCAGCCAGTTCTTTTAATCTTTTTTCCCTCGTCTCGGGCTTCTTCGCTTCAATAATCCATAGGACATATTCTTTTCGGTGGGTAAAGGACATACTGTTGAATTTTTCTAATGCCTTTTTGTTCCTCTGAAGTTCTTTTTCCATATCTTCGGGAAGGGTTACAATTCTTTTAACTCGGTCAATATGTTTTTCCTCTTCAGGATTTATTGTCCCGGATTTTTTTGTTTTTACCAAATCTTTGCTTCTTACCCTTAACGCTGTCCAGGTTCCATCAATAGAGGCTGCAGACACTATTCGGTAGTTGTGCTTGTCAAGTACATCCCAGTCCGAAGTCATCAATAAATCACTCTGGATTTTTGAAGATTTCTTTGGGTAAGCTATCCAGAATGTTCCGTCGTTTTCAATAATTTTTTCAGTTCCCGGAAAACTTTCCTTTAATTCTTTCCTGGATTTTACAAAAAGAATAACCGCATCGTATTTGGAATGATTCCCGTTTATTGTTAAGACCGGCTTTTCATCCTTCAGGTTATCAATAAAACCATCCGGTGCATTTATTATCCTGAGCCTGTGGTCTGAGGATATTTTTAATTTCTGAAGAAGCATAATCTCAACCCGGAGGCCATGTCATTTTTCTTCCGCCGAGGAGATGAAGATGCAGATGGTATACATCCTGCCCTCCGTCCTTTCCCGCATTGAACACAAGTCTGAATCCCGAATCAAATATCCCCAGCTCCTTTGCAATTTTATTAGCAGCGGCAATCAATTCATTCATTAATCCCGCATCTTCGCTGGTATCGACTTCCCTTACGGAGGGGATCTCTTTCTTTGGTATTATAAGCACATGCACGGGTGCCTGAGGATTGATATCCTTGAATGCCAGCACCTTATCAGTCTCGTAAATTATCTGGGCGGGAATTTCCTTGTCAATGATCTTTTTGAAAATTGTGGACATCTCATTCTCCTTTCTCAATACCATACTTTTTCATTTTGTTGTATAAATGACTCCTCTGCATTCCAAGCAGTTCAGCAGTCTTCGAAATATTCCACCCCAATAATTCAAGCTGCTTCTGAATAAACGCCTTCTCTGCTTTTTCCTTGAAGTCCTGGAATGAATTGCTCTCATTAATCATATCCCCCACCGTAATTTTTTCCAGCGGAAGCAGGGTCTCAATATCATGTGATTCAATTACCGGCTTGTTGATTATAATTATTATCCGCTCAATGATATTTCTTAACTCTCTTACGTTTCCCCGCCAGGTAAGTTTTTTCATTAGCTCAATAGCTGTATCGCTGAAGGTTGGAATCTTCTTATTATACTTTTCCGATATCTCTGCGGAGAAATGGGTAATCAGCGGTGGAATGTCTTCGGTCCTCTCCCTTAATGGCGGAATATGTATTGGGATAACGTTTAAGCGGTGATAAAGATCCTCCCTGAAATTCCCTTTTTCAATTTCTTCCTTCAGATTTTTGTTGGTGGCAGAAATAATTCTTACATCAACTTCAATCTTCCTGTTTCCCCCAACCCTGTCAATCTTTCCGTCTTCTATTGCCCTTAATACTTTTGCCTGTGCCTGCAGGGACATATCCCCCACCTCGTCCAAAAACAGTGTTCCCTTGTTGGCGAGCTCAAACTTTCCTATTCTCTGCTGCATCGCCCCGGTGAATGAACCTTTCTCATGACCGAATAACTCCGACTCGATTAACTCGTTCGGTATGGCGGCACAATTCACTTCTATAAAAGGTTTGTCACTTCGCTGGCTTTGTTTGTGAATCGCCCTTGCAATAACTTCCTTCCCCGTGCCGTTCTCTCCGGTCAGGAGTATCCTCACATCATTTGTGGCAACTACTTTAATCATATCCAGCAGTGCCGTGAATTGCCTGCTCACCCCCACAATTTTCCCCTCGCCTGAAATGGTCGTTTTCATCGACTCGTTTTCTTTTTTCAGCGTGCTCTGCCGGATTGCGTTGCGGATGCTAATAAGCAGTTTATCTCTGTCAATCGGTTTCTCTATAAAATCGTATGCCCCCAGTCTTGTGGCTTTCACTGCGTTCTCAATGTTCCCGAATGCGGATATTATTATAATGTTCAGATTGTGGTCATATTCCATCGCCTTCTGAAGCAGTTCGAATCCGTTGATTTCGGGCATTTGAATATCAAGAAGGATTGCGTCAAATTTTCCCTTCTTTATCATCTCAAGTCCGGTAAGCCCCGAGGTTGTGAACTCCGCATAGTAATCCTCATACTCAAGGATCATTTTTATAGATTCACATATCTGAATTTCGTCGTCTATTATTAAAACTGAGTTCATATTATGAAATATTTTAAGTTGTACATTAAAAATATCTGCGAGGGCATTACTTCCTTTTCACGGATCATTTTGCCGAACTTCACACCCAGTGAATTTGCTCTCATGTCCCGGTCATCTATCCGCGAAATTCCAAAAGTTTCCTCAAATGACTCCACAAAATAACCAATTACTAAGCTATAATCAAATAATCGCATGTTATATGACAGGAAAGCGCTTCCGAAAAAATGTGCAAGCTTGTCCTGGTCACCATGCATTGTGTGTGGTGAATCAAGGAAAAGTACCTTTGGCAAATTATCATTCTTTTTATTAACTGTTTCCGGAGTTGAGGAGAGAAAATGAAAATCCATCCGTAATCCTAATAAAGGTAAGGTAACCGGGATTTTTGTGTGAGCCACCAGGGCTATGGTCAGTCCAAGCAGCGCGTCTGAGAGGTTCCCCTCTGCCACTCTCACTGCGTGGCAATATATCGAGTCGGTTTTCTGAAGGTCTGAAACCGGCATGGAAGAAAATTCCTCCGCTGCCACATATTTTGTAATGGAATCCACCAGGCGGAACAGATGCGATTGCTGCGCATCACTTCGTCCCGCCATAATGAATATTATTAGTATCGTTACACTGATTTTCTTCGTGATAAATTGCTTTTCTTATTTGCTGTTTTTATAAAGCGCACTTGTTTCTTCCAGTATCTTGTTCATCCTGTTTACCAGATTGTGCGGGTCTTCCAGGAGTCCCTCCAGCAGCAATGCGCCTTCGTATAACTGCTCGGTTGTGTTTTTTATATATTCGTCATCAGGCGATTTTTTAAATATCTCTATCAGATTTCTTATCAGGTTGTTATCCTTGTTGACTTCAAATACCTTCTTTTGCGGTCCGGTTTCCTGATTTGTCATCTTTAATATTTTGTGCATCTGACTTGAGAATCCCTCATCTGCACTCACAAGACAACTGGGCGAACCTTTCAACCTCTTTGATTCACGCACTTCAACCACTCTGTCCCCTAAAACCGTTTTCATCTTTGCCAGCAGACTGTCGAAATGTTTTTCATCGTCTTTCGATAATTTCTCTTTGTTTTCTTCTTTCGTCTCCACATCCTTGAATTTATCGAGAGTTTTGAAATCTGCCGCATCCACAGACTTGAATTCATAATCCTTGTATTTCCTTAGCGAGGTAAATATGAACTCGTCAACCGGTTCAAAGAAGTAAAGCACTTCCACATCTTTTGCTTTAAAGATCTCAAGATGCGGATCTGTCTCCAGAGCTTCCCTGCTTGCCCCGGTAATATAGTAAATCTCTTTCTGTCCTTCCTTCAGCCTGCTTGCATAGTCAGCGAGCGAAGTCAGATCATCCTTTGAATTTAACTTCGAGGAATTGAATCTCAGAAGTTCCATGTATTTGTCCATGTTTACAAAGTCCATGTAACCCATTTTAAAGATCTTTCCATGCTCCTTCCAGAATGCCGCATATTTTTCAGGTTCATTTTTTGCCTTGTCAATCAGATAGTTAAGCACCTGATTGGTAACACTCTGTGCAATCTTCATGAATATAGAGTTATCCTGAAGTGTTTCTCTCGAGATATTAAGCGGAAGATCTTCCGAGTCAACCACTCCTTTTACAAAACTTAAGTATTCCGGCAGCAGGTCTTTGTTTTTGTGCTGTATCATAACCCTGCGGACGTAAAGGTCAAGTCCGTAGTTTTCCTTGTTGTACCAGAAGTAGTCATAAGTTTTTGCAGGAATAAAGAGGAGTGCATTAAACTGTATTGGCGCATCTATTGACCTGTGAATAATATCCATCGGTTCATCGGTTTCATAAGTCAGGAACTTGTAGAACTCAACATATTGCTCATGTTTAATATTGCTTTTTGGTTCCCGCCAGATTGCCTGAACCGTGTTCATCCTCTCACTGTCAATATATATCGGATAGTTTATAAAGTTTGAATGTTTCTTCACTATCCCCTCAAGTCTGTATTTCTCGGCAAACTCTGTGGAGTCGTCTTTAAGATGAATTTCTATTTCCGTTCCTCTCTTCAGCTCTTCCGTTACCTCCCTGATTTCATAATCTCCCAGTCCGTCCGATTTCCACTCAACGGCAACAGCCCCTTCCTTGTAGGACTTTGAACGTACCACAACTTCCTTTGCTACCATGAATACAGAGTAAAATCCGACTCCGAATCTTCCTATAATATTATTCGCATCCCCCTGCGCTCCCTGTATATTCTTTAAGAACTCTTCCGACCCTGATTTTGCTATTGTACCTAGGTTGCTTATAACTTCCCATTTGTTCATTCCTATTCCGGTATCTTTCACCCGCAGGATCTTTTCCTTGCTGTCGTATTCAATCTTTATTTCGTAAGGCAGCTCCGCATCATTTATTTTTTCCCCCTTGTTAGATTCAAATCTTAATTTATCCAGAGCATCGCTAGCATTTGAAATCAACTCCCTTAGGAATATCTCCCTGCTTGTGTAAAGACTGTGAACAAGTATATCGAGAAGTTTTTTTACTTCTGCTTTGAACTGAAATTTTTCTGTGGTTTTTTGTTCTTCTGACATTGTTTCTCCTATTACTGCAAATTCTATATTATTTAATCTGTAAATTTACCAAATCTTATGGCTTTTATAAATAACAAAAGCCGGTGCCATCCAGCCTGGCTGTCTGACACCGGTTTATTCTGCACAATCATGTTACTGCATTTAACCGCATAGCATAACTGAACTGATCGCGTCTTATTTTACTTTTATACTGATCTCTTTTGGTTTCACTTCTTCGGATTTCGGAATTACAACCTTCAGAGTACCATCCTTGAATTCTGCTTCAATCTGGTCCTCTTTAATTTTCTCCGGTAGTGTGAATGACCTGTAGTAGGAACCGTAGCTTCTCTCTATCCTGTGATATTTGACTTCCTTTACCTCATTCTCCTGTTTCCTTTCACCGCTGATAGTCAGGGTTCCCTGGTTAAAGGCAATCTTCACGTCTTCTTTTTTCACTCCGGGCAAATCCAGGTTGAGAAAATAGTTGTCCTTGTCTTCAATGATGTCCGTTAGCGGCATCCAGACGGCGTTTTCCAGTTTCTCATCACCTTCTTTATTAACTCCAAAGCGATTTCCAAATGAATTAAAAAGACGGTTGAATTCCTTCTCTATGTTCAGAAGGTCTTTTGCAGGATTAAATCTGGTTAAGTTCATTGTATTGCTCCTTTCTGTTAATAAATTATGTTGATTATTTTATTTTGATTTCTTTATTGATTTCCTGTTTCACAATTTTCGGTATAGATACATGCAGAATTCCGTCTGTTATTTCTGCTTCTATCGCGGAAGAGTCAATATCCATTTTGATTGTAAAAGTCCTGCTGAACTTTCCGCTGTATCTTTCACGTCTGTAGAGGTTTACTTTCTCGTTGTCAAACACCGGTTTCTTCTCACCACTGATTGTAAGCGTTTCCTCCTCAAAAACCACCTTTACATCCTCTTTTTTCACTCCCGGAATTTCCATGCTTATGCGTATCGCCTTTTCCTCCTCCCAGATATCACTTGGCGGTAAAAAGCAGTTGCATTCTTCTTTCTTTCCAGGATAATCAAAAAGATTTAAAAGACTGTCAAAGTTATTCAGAGGTCTGTAGACTAATTTATTTCCGTTATACATTGTTTTTTCCTTTCGTTTTTTATTAAACTTGTTTTACTATGCCACTGCACTATAAGTAATAAAATCCGTGCCAAAACCGGAAATGCTTAAAACAAAAGAAAAAGTGGATTTTTCTCGAAAACCCTAAGAACAATAAAATTGACAAAAATTACTTAGTCTTGCACATAATGTCAATCAATGACAAAAAGTACAAAAACCATATCATTTTTGTCAATAACTATTCCGGTGTTAAAAGAAAGGATTTGGATTCGGGATAAAAAGAAAAAGGCAGGTTTGGAACCTGCCTTTTTGGAGCTGGTGAACGGATTTGAACCGCCGACCGGCTGATTACAAATCAGCTGCTCTACCAACTGAGCTACACCAGCGTAATTTCAAAAATTTAGACCGTAAATATATTCCTTTTTCCCAAAATCTCCAAACAGAATTTTTATCATTCAAGTGCAATATCCTTCTCGATTGTTCGCAGCCCCGGGTATTCTCTCTTGAATTCAACCGTCAGGAATTCTGAAATACTCTTTTCATTTTTCGGCGAAAGAAAAAGCCCCCCTTTTGGAACCTGGCGCGCCAGCACCAAATGCCCGTAATTCACACTCTCCTTCTCCAAATCAATGATATATGCAAACACCTCTCCCCCGCCCGAACCCATAAAGTAATTTCCCGAGTTGTAATAAAGCAGATTGTGATTGATTCCCGTTAATTCAAGCGGCACTATCTGACTCTCTCTGAGTGAGCCGTCCAGGAGTATCGTTTCATAAATCTGTTTAACAGTATCCCCCACAACATCAAACAGACGGAATTTAATCCCCCACTCTTTTTCGTTCGAGATTTCCTCCGCTGCAATTATCCGTTTTGTTGTATCTGCCCTGAACTTACCGTACAATGCAAATTCAATTTCGTGGGAGATTTCCTTCTTTACGAACTCCATCAGTACATTTGTATCGTTTAGATCAAGGGGTCTATTCTCAACAGGATCATTCCCCCATCTGATATTCAGAAGCACTAAAGCTGCGGCAATTATTACAAACGCCCAGATAAATTTATTTTTTAATAATGATTTGAGTTCCATTTTTCACCACAGGTAAAAGTTCATCAATGTCTTCGTCGCTTAAAGCGATCGATCCGTTTGTCCAGTTAAAAATAAACGGCAGGTTCTTAAATACAAAATTCAGTTTGCCAATGCCGTGAATACCGATATCCCCTCCCAGCACATTGCTGAAGGAAGGACAATCTCCGGCAAGTATTTCTTTCCTCAATTTTTCATACTCTGCAGAGGAAATACTTTTCTCCAGGAAGGCTTCGTCAATATCCTTGAGGTTCGGGTAATTGATTTTAAAATGGCGGTGGAAATTATGCACGGAATCAATCCTGCAAATCTGATAATTCCCGGTAGGTGTTCCTTTATCGCGTGCTTCTTTTTTCTTATAATTATCCCGCCCTGCAGAGAACCTGTATTTCTTGACCAATATAGTGTCAGAATAAAGATAAAGCCGGTATTTTGAAAGACTCACTTGCAGCGAAACATTTTTAAGCGTGTCGATTTTCAATGCCGCCATTGCTTCCGAAAGCGGAATCTCACGGATATTCAGAATAATTCCGTACAAAATGCAACCGGCGATAAAAACAATTAAACCACCGCTAAGCAGAACGATATTTCTTAAAATCTTCAAGGATTGCTATATTCCGGACAAAAACAAACATAATTAGAACGAAAAATTAACTTACTTTTGTCAATTTTCCAAACCCCGGTCCTACCCCGGAACAGAATTGTTTTTTCTTTTTCTCAACCTATATCTTTTCCTTTTTTATCCGTGTTCTATTCCTAAAAAAAAGAGTCCGCCAAAACGACGGACTCTCATTCAACTTTTCCGTTATAAACGTTACAAACGTTATAAACGATTATAATCCGCCACGTCCTCTTTCCTGAATGAAATAATCGCATCGAAATGACGTGCAAAAAGAATCACCGGCACAGTCTCCACAATAATAAACAAATCCATCAATACCGAGCGTGAATGCTCGTAATACAGTTCCATCTCAATCAGATTCTTTACCCCGGCAAGCCTGTCACCAAACACCTGCCAGTAGCCCGTAATCCCGGGACGGGATTTGATTGTTGTGCGTTTGGTGTAATGATCAGGATAATTACGCTGAAGAAGCTCAATATCGGAAATCTGCAAAGGACGCGGACCAACAAATGACATATCCCCCTTAAGAATATTGAAAAGCTGCGGCAGTTCATCCAGTCCCGACTTACGCAGATACTTTCCGAAGCGGGTAACATACCCGTCCAGTCCATACTTAAGAGTAATAGAATTCTGATACCTCTCCGCATCATCGGGAACGCGATGCATCGTCCGGAACTTATAGAACCTGAAAAGTGTCCCATTGAATGTAATTCCGCGTTGCTGGACAAATATCGGGTTTAGACCTGTTTCCATCCATACAGCTAAGTAAATGATTAAAAACAGCGGAGACAGCAAAATCAGCAACAGTAATGCCAATATAAAATCAAAAAATCTCTTCAAAAAGAATTTCCTAAAATTGATTATTAATAAAAATATGTCAAAATGAAATATTATAATGGAAGGAAAGAATGGAGGTTAACGCCAGCTTCCCAAAGTTACCCCTTATTAACCCGGATCTGATTAAATAATCCGGAAAACTCCCCGAAATAAAAAGAATTGGATAGCAATTTATTAAATACTTATCTGAATTGCAACAGTAAAAAGAATCAACAACACTTGTGATGCAGCGTGTCGTACTTTGGGATGGAAGACGGAAGACATTTGTCCGCCGCGGCGGAGCGCCGTCATTTATGGTCATTTGGCTACGCCGTCATTAATAGTCATTTCGAACCGTCGGAGCAAAGTTTTAAAATAATAATCAGTGAAAATCTGTTCAATCCGTGTCATGCGGGTCTTGAAAATCGCCTCCCCTGAGGCATAGCAAAGGCAAGTTACAGGCAACCCTGAAGACTAATGTGAACCAAATAAATTGTTCAGGGAAATCCGGTTACTACACTTACTACGTTACTACAAATGCCGGTTTTGAGCTAATAATCCAGAGAATTTGTAGTAACTCCCCTTAACGTCGACTTACTACACCTACTACGCGAAAATTGACGAAAATTCATACTCCATCGAGGGAGGATCGAAGGAGGAGTGAGGTGGAATAAAGGGTTGTCTCCCCGCGACGACAATAAGTAGTCAGTTGCTTCGCGTCATAAATGGTCATTTATTTGTCATTTATAGTCATTTATGGTCATTAATCGTCATTTCGAACCGTCGGAGTTGTAAAAGGAGAAGAGAAGACAGAGGGCGGAGGACGGAAGTCATTAGGCTACGCCGTCATTAATAGTCATTAATTGTCATTTCGAACCGTCGGAGTTGTCATTCCGACCCGTCGGAGTGGTCATTAGTTGCAAAAAGACAAAAGGTAAAAAGGTAATCCACCTGCGGCGGAGGTGAAAAGATTAAGAGGTTAAAAGATAAAAATCCGACACTCCGCTTGCGGTGGACGGAGAAAGACAGTATGGAATTGTTGTTCTTTGCGTTACTTTGCCTTTTTTTCTCCGTGTTAATCTTGAAATTAATCTTTTTCTGCTATTATTTTTATCTGCTCATCCGTGAATTCATCACCGTATAATCTTTTGAGAAGCAGAATTCTTTTGGCTTTTTCATCACAGGTTTCGGCGAGATTTGCTAATATTAATTCCTTTGCTGCTGAAAATGATTTTAAAGCCAATATCAATCTTTCTTCCCCGGTAAGTCCAGCTATCATCTCCGAGTAAACGGCGGCTGCTTCTTTTACCGTATCATCCATTGATAATATCCGTATATATTTTTGTCAATCCCATTTTCTCAATCCAGAGAGTAAGATAGTTTTTATCATAATCACAACTTAAAAGATTTTTAATATCCCGCTTCTGAAATTCTGAAAGTGAGTCTTTCATCCAGAAGATTTTTGAAATTATTAAGTCTTCTATGGAAACAATGTACGTTGTAAAATCGGAAATCCGAATTTTTTTTCTGCGTTGAAATTCATGTTTTCTGTACTCGGAATTTTTTCTTACGATAAAGTCAACCTTCACAATCGCTTTGTTATGAATTATATTGAACATAGAATTTTTTTTAACAGCATCCTGAATCATTTCAACTGAGACATAGTAGTCCTTTTGAAAGAGTCCGGAAAAAGTGTGAATATCCTGCGGATTCAACTCAATTACAATATCAACATCCCTTGTCATTCTTGGTTGAGCATAGTAACTCATCGCCAGTGAGCCGGACAGCATAAAGGGAATCTCAGCGGCAATAAGCCTTGATGAGATATCCTTCAGAACAATTAGTTCATCCATTAAAGTGTTTTCAATTTTATTTAATTAATGTTATAAACATAACTAAATCTTTGCAACAAAAACAAAAAAGTTTCAGTTATATGCGGAAATTCATTCGATTATGATAAGAAAGAAGTCATTAGGTCGAAGGTCGGAAGAAAGAAGACAGATGTCAGAAGGAAATCCGCCCCGGCGGAGGAAGACGGAGGACAGAGATCAGAAGACAGAAAAAAAGGTGATTTGTTCCCACACGCGGGACAGGTGAGTTGTTATTCTGTGGAAATCTGTGGTTGATCTGCCTGCCCCGTGAAGCGGGGTGCGAATCTGTGGTGAAAACATAACCACGGATTACCACAGATTATTAAAAACCCGATTCTCACAGATTATTTTACGTATAATGTCCTTAAGTCGTGGTTAATTTCAATAAAATCCGGGATTTATAAAATTGTAAGTAGTTTATCTTTCTTTGCAACTATTAGTGTGGAATTTTCGAGTAAACTGACTATTCTTTCCCAATAATTCTCAAAATAATTGTGAAGTTCCTTTAGTGTCAGATTTCCTAACTGAAGATGAATGATTTTAGGGTAATTGGAAGAGGTTATACATTTGTAATAAAAGTCGGCATCCTTTGTGATTATTACGAGTTTATTCGCTAAAGCATAAGTCCAGATTTCCTGATCGGTCATACTCGGATTTATGTCTGAGACATGATGAAAATCCGGTGTATTGAAAAAGCTGAAATGTTTTGGAAGATTAACATCAACCAAAAACTGAGGACTAACCGGTTGCATGCAGATTATGCTGCAAAAATTGTTTATCGGTTAATATTGCGGCATATTCAAGACAGGCTTTGATATCTTCGGGTTCCAGAACGGGATAGGCTTTGAGAAGATTTTCCGCTGTCTCACCGGCAGCAAGATATTCAATAATTGTGGAAACAGTAATCCTTAAACCTCTGATAACCGGTTTGCCGTTGCATATGTTGGGGTCGGTTGTAATTCTGCTTATCATAATTTATTTTTTCTTTCTGTCAAAAATATAAATTAAAAGCTCGAGATACAAGGGGAAAAAAGGTTAAAAGATTAAGAGATGAAAAGACTAAAAGATTAAAAGACAGAAGTCAGAAGACAGAGGACAGAGGACAGAGGAATTCCGACACTCAGTGTGTTGCAGATTCGGTTTTATACGACAAAATACAAGTTAACGAATGAGGGAAAAAAATATCAAATAAAGATAAAAAAGTACTTGACAAGGGGAAAGGATTTAAATATATTGTACCCATGAAAAGGAAACAATAAATGAGAGAAAAATGGGTTTTA
>JAAYVN010000044.1 GCA_012517155.1 Ignavibacteriales bacterium
ATAGCTGCCGACCCCTCACATGCAACTGGTCTCCGGCAACGCGTTATCCCAATGGCTCGCGCGGCTGTTGCCGCCGGGGCGGATGCAATCATGGTTGAGGTGCACAATAACCCCCGGCATGCTTTGTCCGACGGACCCCAGGCTCTTGAACCGGATCAGTTCTGTTTGCTCCTTTCACAGCTTAATAGAATTGCGGAAGTTATTGATCGGAAAATTATCTGACGTTTTTTTGTTCGCTAATTAATTATTTGTTTCAATCACCATGGAGGTAAAATGGAAATTGTGTTGATAGTAATTGCTGTAGTTCTCCTTATTCTGGTTTTAATGTACAACTCTCTTGTCCGTAAACGTAATATGGTGGATCAGGTCTTTGCTAGCATGGACGCCATGCTCAAAAAGAGATTTGACCTCATCCCTAATTTGGTTTCTTCGGTCAAGGAGTATATGAAACATGAGGCGGGAACTCTCACAAAAATAACCGAGTTGAGGACTAAAGCCCTCTCCCCCAATATCTCTACGGAAGATAAAGTGGTGGTTAATAATGAACTTAATAAACTGCTTGGCGGTCTCAAGGTAGCTTTTGAAAATTATCCCGATCTCAAGGCAAGTAATAACTTCCTGCAGCTTCAGGCTTCCCTGAATGAGGTCGAGGAACAAATATCCGCTGCAAGACGAACATATAATGCTGCGGTTAATGATAATAATAATGCGGTTGATATGTTCCCAACCAATATTATTGCCGGGCTCTTTGGCTTTAAACGCAGAACTTTGTTTGAAATTCCTGAGTCCGAACGCACAAATATTAATGTCGGAAACCTCTTTAATAGTTAGGTTCCTCCATGAGAACCAAAGAGGAATTTAACCAATTTTTTCAAACCGGCTTGACCGGCGTTATTAAAACACTGGACAAGGCGAGAAGGAAAGTGTTGTTCCGCCTTTTCCTCACTCACTTTCTCAACCTCATTCTTATTCTCGTCTTTTTAGTTTTCTTTGTCGTTTGGATGGAAAAACTGGACGAGGGAGAATTGGAAAGCGGTTCTTTTGTAATAATTGTTATCGGTATTGTTTTTCTCGCTTTGATCGGCTTGCTTATCTATCTCTATTATAGAAAACGAAAAAAGTATGTCGTCGAATTCAAAACTAATCTCATCAATCCGATAATAAAGTTTATTGACCAGGGCCTCAACTACGTCCCCGATGGCTATATTTCTTCGGGTGCATTTTCTGCCTCCAAAATATTCCACCAGCCTTATAACCGTTACTCCGGTGATGACCTGGTTGAAGGCACAATAGATAAAACTAAAATTCTCTTCTCGGAACTTCATGTCGCAAATATTGTTCATAGAGATAAACGGACGGAAAAACATCCCGTGTTTGACGGCATGTTCTTTATTGCCGACTTCAATAAGCACTTTAAAGGACAAACTTTCGTTCTCCCCGATAAAGCCGAGAAACTCTTTAAAGGTTTGGGAAAGTTCTTTCAGTCTATGAACTGGAATTACGGACAACTGGTCAAGATGGAGAACATAGAATTCGAAAAGGAATTCGTTGTCTATTCAAATGACCAGATCGAAGCACGCTATATAATTTCCCTTAGTATGATGGAACGGATGCTCGCTCTTAAAAAACGCTTTAACCGCCCCGTCTATTTTTCGTTCATTAACTCGAATGTCAATTTTGCTGTCGCTCTCAGAGGAAAACAACTTGAACCGACTGTCCTTCGCTCCCTTGATAACCGCAAGATCATTGATAGCTATTTCGGTCTGTTGAACGATATGATTGCTATAGTGGATGAACTTAATCTCAACACAAGAATTTGGACTAAACAATAAAAGCAGCATACATTTGGAGATAGAAAAAAAAGAAAGATTTAAAGCTTTTTATGAGGCGGAGATACTCCCATTCCTTAAAGATTTGGAGGTTGAAAGGAAGAGGAGTCTCCCCCTTTATTTCTTCAGAGGAATATATGGCTTTGCCCTTGCTCTCTTTATTATTCCAACTGTGTTTAATACCTTTATTGATCTTGTCCTTGATATGGGCGGGTTTTTCGGTGGTAATTTTTCTGATTCTTTTGGAAATACTTTTCTCTTGATCTTTCGGATTTTATTTTCTTCTGTCTTTGTTTTTATCCTTCTGGTATTCATCTATATTTTTTCCGCCAAGTCACTTGATTTCCTGTCGCGGTATTACAAACTTAAATTTACTAAATCCCAAAAACTCCTCTACTCAATTCTTCTCGGCGCGGCTTTTTTAATTATTATCCGGCTGATCAACTTGACCCCCTATTCGTTTAATTTATATCGGATATCAGCGGGCTTTGAATCGGGTGATAATTCGGTTTTCTGGCACACGTTTAAATGGTTTTTTATTATTATAGGTTCGGCAATTATTCTCGCCCCTCTTATGATCCTTATTCAGTCAAGGGAAGATAAGTTTGTAAAGAAATTTAAAAACGGTGTTGTGAAAAAAATCGTCCTTTTTACAGACCCAAAGTTGAATTATCTCCCGGATAAGGTTATTCCCAAATCTGAATTCATGGACTCTAAAATTCCTCTTGGTAACCCCGATTCTAAATATTTGGGTGGTGATTTTGTTTCCGGAAAAAGGGGGGATGTGGAGTTTCGTTTTTCTCAGATTAATGCAAAAGCAAGATCCCAATCTTCTAAAAGCAATGACGAGGTGAATGTCTTCCAGGGAATTATGTTTATCTGTAGGTTTAACAAACCTTTCACTAAGGAACACTTTGTCCTCCCCGATGTTGCGGCAGCTGCTTTGGGCGTTACTGGGGAATCGCTTCAGAAACTTAACCCATGTCGCCCACCCCTCGTTAGACTTGAAAATATCGAATTTGAAAAGGAGTTCGCTGTTTATAGTCAGGACGAAATTGAGTGCCGATATATTCTTTCTCTTTCGTTCATGGAAAGAATCATTGCCTTGAGGAAGAAATCTTCTCTCCCGTTCTCAATGTCTTTTGTTAATTCAAACCTCTATTTGGCTGTCTCATACGACCGGGACGTTTTCCGCCCCCCTGTCTTCTTCTCGCAAATAAATTTTGATCGGATTCTCGAAATGTACGAAGACATTCTTTTTTATACCGGGATTGTGGATGATTTGAATCTTAACTTGAAAATCTGGGGTGATTGATTTGAAAAAAACTGTTTTATTCTTTTTTATCCTGTTCTCCTTTCTCAGTTTTCCTCAGAAAATTACTGTCATTCGGAAGAATTCAACTGAAACAATTGCTTATCTTTACTCTCTGCGCGGGGAAACTGTTGATCTGGTTGACTCTGTTAAAACATCTTCTCCGGGCATTTTTTCTTTCGGGGGATCTGATCTTCACCCCGGTTTTTACCGACTCAAATTTCAGCAAACCGGAGGTCTTGATTTTGTGTTCGATCGGGAAAATGTGGAAATGATCGTGGATGAAAAAATTTCTCCGGACAGTATTGATGTTATACAATCAGAATCTAATCGTCTTTATCTTGAGTTCATAAGACTTTCAAAAAACTACAAAATAAAATCTGAACTTCTTAGACTGGTGCTTCACAGCTATCCGGAGAAGGATTCTTACTATAACCTGACATTAAAAGAACTTGACCGTTTACAGGAAGATTATCTCTTTTTCGTAAATGTGACCGCACAAAAAAACGAGGATTTATTTATTGCAAAGTATATTCGTAGCGCCGGACTCCCGGTCATTCCCGTAAATATTCCCCGGGATAGTTCTCTCGCTTATCTCAAAACCCATGCACTTGATAATATTAACTTTTATTCGAAAGAACTTATTTATTCTGACCTTTTTTCATCGCGCACTATCGAATACTTAACTTATTTTCGTAACCCAAGACTCCCTCTTGAACTCCTGGAGAAGGAGTTCAATAAGCCTATTGATTCTATTCTTAATCGCGCTAAGGTTAACGAGGTCGTTTACTCTCACATTGTGGAATACTTGATTGAGGGTTTTAAAAAATTTGGGTTTGAAAATGTGCTTGATTATATCGTTAATAATTATGTTATAAAAGATGGGTTGTGTCTTGACGAAAAAGTTGGAAGTTCTACTCAAAGAATGATTAACCAAAATAAATTTCTTGCCGTTGGAACAATTGCCCCCAATATTTCGCTCCCCGGTTTGACTGGTGAAATTACGGATTTGTCGAAAATTGATGGACGCGTCTTGCTGATTTTTTATTCGAGTAAATGTCCCCACTGCAAAACTCTGTTGCCGGAAATAAACTCAATCTCAGATGAATTAAAGAAAAAAAGAATTACGGCGTTGGCCGTTTCTCTCGATACCGATAAGGAGGAATGGACGAAATTCGCTGAGATCTATTCCCCCGATCTTATTAACCTCTCCGATCTGAATGGTTGGGAGAGTAAGGTTGCCTTGGATTATTTTATTTATGCTACCCCCTCTATGTTTTTTATAGGTGATGATGGGAAAATTATAGCCAAGCCCACAACTCTTGCCTCTTTTCGAAAGTTCCTTACTCCCTAAATTTAAAAACCGCTTGCTTTAACCATTTATATAAAGACAATTCTTTTTATATTTATACCTTTAATTGAAATTTTTTAGTAATACTCTTTTCATAAAAGTTTAATAATTTGTCCGGAGTGATATATATGAAGAAACTGTTTGTAATTTTCATGTACCTGTCTGTCAATCTGTTCTCTCAGGGAACAAGCTACTTCACTTATGACGACTTGTGGGGTTTGAAACGAATTGGGGGAATTGAACTTTCCCCGGATGGCAAAACTATAGCTTTCACACAGTCTGTTTACAGCATGGATTTGAACAAGGGAAATTCCGATATATATCTGGTGGATATAAACGGAAAGCATTTGCGCCCCTTTAAAAACAGTCCCAAAAGTGAAGCAAATCCAAAATTTAGCCCCGATGGAAAGAAAATAGCTTTCACACGCGAAGGACAAATTTGGCTTGCCAATATTGACGGAAGTAACGAAGAGAAACTTACTGATATTTATTCGGGTGCTTCGGGAATTGTTTGGAGTAAAGATGGAAAGAAAATAGCTTTCACTTCTTCAGTATATCCTGACTGCGGAGATATGGACTGCAATAAGTTCCGCGATGAGAAAAAAGAAAAAGACCCTGTAAAGGCATCCATTTTTACCGAACTCATGTACCGGCATTGGAACGACTGGCGCGGAGAAAAGCGAAGCCATCTTTTCTTGCTTGAACTTGATGAAAAAAAGGTTACCGATCTTACTCCGGGAAGCGTTTTTGATGTCCCCCCTATTGCTCTGGGAAGCGCAAATGATTATACCTTCTCCCCTGAAAGTGATGAAATTGCCTTCACAATGAATCCCGATAAAAACCTGGCTGTTAGCACAAATAACGAAATTTATATCTGCAGTATTGAAGATCTTAAAAAAGGTGACCGGCGTCTTTACACGAAAATTTCTTCCGGCTTGGGAAATGATAACCAGCCCGTTTACTCTCCGGACGGAAAGTATATAGCTTTCGTTTCGATGGAAAGACCACGATTCGAAGCTGATAAATTGAGAATTATGCTTTATGATAGAAAAACGGGTAATATAAAATCTCTTTCCGATGGATTTGATTTCTCGGCTTCGGAAATAATCTGGTCGCCGGATTCAAAGAAAATTTATTTTACGGCTGCTAATAAAGTAAATCAGTCGGTTTTTTCTCTTGATATTGCAAATGCAAATTTATCAGAGGTGGTCCCGCACTGTGTTAATAGCGGAATCATCCTTACTCCTGACAGTAAAACGCTTCTTTTTTTGCGGCAATGCGCAACGTTTCCAAATGAAATTTTCTCCGCCGGTCTGGACGGAAAAAACATCGTACAGATCACTAACGTGAATAAAGAATTGCTGAGCCGCTTTTCTCTTAACCAAATAGAGACTTTCTGGTCAAAGGGCGAGGACGGAACCCCCGTTCAGTCAATCCTCTTAAAACCTCCATTCTTTGACCCATCTGCTAAATATCCCCTTATGCTCTTA
The DNA here is from genome assembly GCA_012517155.1 of Ignavibacteriales bacterium. GTDB lineage: Bacteria > Bacteroidota > Ignavibacteria > Ignavibacteriales > Ignavibacteriaceae > JAAYVN01. The sequence continues at coordinate 5,983 of JAAYVN010000044.1, forward strand.
ATTCACGGTGGACCGCAGGGAGGTTGGACTGATCAGTTCCACTTCCGTTGGAATTACCAGATGTTTGCTAACGCAGGCTATGTTGTTGTTGCCCCCAATATTCGCGGAAGTGTTGGTTATGGACAGAAGTTTACGGACGAAATATCCGGAGACTGGGGCGGTAAGGCTTATACCGATTTGATGAATGCTGTCGATTATGCAATTCAAAATTTTTCTTTCATTGATGAAAAAAATCAATTCGCTGCCGGAGCTTCTTATGGCGGGTACATGATTAACTGGCTTGCTGGACATACCGATCGTTTTAATGCTCTGGTTTCTCATGCCGGTGTCTTTAACCTTGAGTCCATGTATGGTACAACCGAAGAACTCTGGTTTACTGAATGGGAAAATAAGGGAACCCCCTGGGAAAACCGCGCTCTATATGAGAAATTCTCCCCTCATAGATTCATACATAATTGTAAAACTCCTGTGCTCGTTGTGCATGGCGCATATGATTTTAGAGTCCCCGAAGGTCAGGCTTTTGAACTCTTTACTTCTTTGCAAAGACTGGGGGTGGAAAGTAAGTTCCTTTACTTCCCCGATGAAACTCACTTCGTTTCGAAACCTCAGAATTCACGACTTTGGTGGAAAACTGTGTTCGATTGGCTTGGTGTGCATTATAAAAATTAATTGTCAATTAAACCGGAGGAAAATATGAGCAACGACGAACTTAAATGGCGGGAAATTGATTTCACGGGTCTTGATGATAACGAGCGGGTCTACTCGTCTGAACAGGATTTTGAAAAACAGGAAAAATATGTTGATGCTAACCTCTGGGAAAAGGTTGAAAGCATTGGCAAGAAAATTTCTTTCGCTAAGGATATTAAAGCCCTTTACCGGTATATGAAGGCTAAGGATGTCTCTTGGCACAGAAAAGCTATTGTGATTGGAGCATTGATTTATTTTATTTCTCCGGTAGACTCAATCCCCGATATCTCCCCCCTTATCGGTTACCTTGATGACCTCGGAGTAATAACCGCCCTTATTAAATATCTCGGTCACGAACTTACTTCTTTCTATAACTAATGGATCTTAAAGAATGAATTTTACATTAAAGAAAAGCGAAACAATTTATCGTGGTAAAGTGTTCGACCTTCAGCGGGACGAACTTGTTTACAATAGCGGCAACGAGGGAATAAGAGAGGTGGCAATACACCCGGGAGGAGCGGTCGCGATTGCACTGACTAGAGATTATAAGATTATTCTTGTCGAGCAGTTTAGATACCCCCTGCAGAAGTTTACACTTGAACTTCCTGCCGGAAAATTAAATCCTGGTGAAGATCCCTCCGCCTGTGCCGCTAGAGAACTTGAAGAGGAAACTGGATACAAAGCTGGAAAACTTATCCGTCTCGGCGCGATTGCTACTACCCCCGGTTTTTGTACTGAATTGCTTCACGTCTATCTTGCCGAAGATCTTACCCCCGGAAACCAGCAGCTCGAAGAGGGGGAATATGGCCTCCAGATAAAATCCTATACTATAAAAGATATCGAAAATATGATCTCCGAAGGAGAAATTTTCGACGCCAAAACTATCTCCGGGATTTATCTGGCAAAACTGCATATATTCAATAGGGATTCTCGCTGAGTAATGTTAACTTTTCTCCTTATTAAGGATTATGCGCTCATTAAGTCGCTCGAAATAAATTTCGGCTCTGGATTGAATATTATAACCGGTGAAACCGGCGCGGGGAAATCCATTATTATTGATGCCATGAATCTACTGCTCGGCGAAAGAGCTTCTGTCGAATTGATTCGCAAGGGAGCGGATAAATCAATTATAGAAGGAGCCTTTGATATATCTGGAAATAAAAAGGTGAAAAGCCTTCTGCTTGCAAACAACCTTGAACTTCATCAGACTCTTACCGTGCGTCGGGAACTTTACCAAAAGGGAAATAACCGCTGCTTCGTTAACGATTCTTTGGTCCCGCTTTCTCTCCTTAAAGAATTTGGAAATATTCTCGTTGACCTCCATGGTCAGCATGAGCATCAATCCCTGCTCCGCTCTGATACTCATATCGACTATCTGGATGAATTCTGTAATAACGAAAAACTTCTTGAGGAATATTTTAATCAATATAAGCTTCTTCAAAGGAAAATCGAAGAACTCAACTCCCTCCATAAAAACATGGAGAACATTCGCCTGAGAAAGGATTTTGTTTCTTTTCAGATAAATGAAATTTCGGCTGTTAATCCTCAACCAAATGAGGATGAGCAGATTACAAAGGAGCTTTCTTTGCTTGAGTCCTCGGAAAAACGCCTGGAATTAGCTGCCCAACTTGCTGACCTCCTTTATGATGCAGAAGATTCTGCTCGCGATAAACTTTCAAAAGCTAAATTGATTTCTGAAGAACTCTCGGGAATTGACTCCGCCCTTAAAGTAATAGCAGAAGAACTTGGTAATGCTCTAACCTCTGTTAAGGAATCGGCAAATTCCGTCCGGTCTTACTCCGCTTCTATCGAAATTGATCCCGAAAAACTAAACGAAATGAGAAAAAGACTTTCTGATATTCAGTTGCTAAAGAAAAAATATGGAATGAGTCTTTCCTCCCTCCTTGATTTATACTCCAAATTGAACGATGAGTTGAGACTGTCGGAAAATTTTGAGGATGATGTCACTGCAAGAAAAATTGAAATCGAACAGATACGAAAGTTGGCTGGGGAAAAAGCGAAACTCCTTACTTCAGCTAGGAAAAAGGGAGCGGCTAAACTTGAAAAAAGTGTGCTTGCCACTCTGTCTGAACTTGGAATTCAAAACTCTGTTTTTAAAGTCGAAATTACCGGCAGAAAAGATGGGGGCGCTGACTTTATAATTGTCGGAAATGATAATTTCGGTTATACATCTAAGGGTATTGATGACGTTGAATTTTATTTGTCCACTAATCCCGGCGAAGACGTTAAACCTCTCGCCAAAGTCGCTTCCGGTGGCGAGGTTTCTCGAATTATGCTCGCTCTTAAAACTGCTCTCGCAATGAATGAGAAACTCCCTCTGCTGATTTTTGACGAGATTGACTCCGGAATAAGCGGGAGAATCGCTCAGAAGGTGGGTGCCGCCCTGAAACGCCTTGCTTCCTCTCATCAGATTATCTCCATTTCTCACCTTCCCCAAATAGCTGCCTTCAGGGAACATCATTTTCTCGTTGAAAAAATGGAGGATGAAAACAGAGCAGTAAGTTCTATTCGAAAATTGAATGAAGAGGACAGTATCGTAGAAATTGCTAAACTTATGGGGGGTGATAAAATAACCCGGGCAAATATCCGCGCCGCAAAAGAACTGATCACCGCAAGCTTGTAATGCCGCTCGACCCCTTATCTTTGTACATACACATTCCGTTTTGTAAACATAAGTGTATCTATTGCGATTTTTATTCCCTGCCAACTGTTTCTCTCGGTAAAAACTATTCGACTCTTAGATCACAGTATCTTGACGCACTTAAAACAGAGCTCCTCTCTTATAAAAAAAACTTATTGATTGGAAGAGAAATAAAAAGTATTTATCTGGGGGGAGGAACTCCCTCTATTCTTGAGACAGATGAAATTAAATTTATTCTTGATTCTGTGCGCGATATTTGTTGTGTAAGCTCTTCGGCAGAGGTTACGATTGAAACCAATCCCGGAACCGCTGATATCGAAAAATTGCACGGCTGGCTTAAAACTGGTGTTAACAGAATAAGTATTGGAATTCAGAGTTTTAATGATGACGATTTGAATTTTCTTTCTCGTATCCACAACTCTGATGAGGCTTCGGAAATCGTTACTAAGGCTGCAGATGCAGGATTTCAAAATATAAGCATTGACCTGATTTTCAATCTCCCCGGACAATCGCGCGATAAATGGCTTTCCAACCTTACCAAAGCAGCTGATCTTCCGGTTCATCACATTTCTGCTTATAGTCTGATAGTCGAGGAAAATACCGAACTTTATAGAATGGTGGAAAACAATCTTGTTAGCATTGCGGGTTCCGAGGTTGATTCCGACTTGTATCTTGAGACTATCCGGTTTCTTTCAAAACACGACTTTGTTCAATATGAAGTGTCGAATTTCGCAAAAAAGGGTTTCGAATGTGTGCACAATAACTCATATTGGAATTATTCTGATTATCTCGGGTTGGGTTGTTCTTCTCACTCTTTTATCAACCGGTGCCGGTCTTGGAATTTTAGGGATATTCACAACTATTTGCACGCCGTAAAAGATACTGGGAAGGGTACAGAGGGTTCAGAACTATTGACTAATGCTCAGCAGATTGAAGAGTATATAATGCTTAGGTTGCGATCGGGTATACTTGATTTCTCCGAACTCATAAACATTTTTGGTGTTGATATAAGAAGTTCTCTGGGTAATCTGGTGGCTGATTTTCAAAAAATTGGTTTGATTCAACCCGGAAATAATCGCTTTACACTTACCCCAAAAGGGTTCTCCCTGGCAGACGAAATTGTCTCCCGTATTTTAGCGGTTATTGACCTTACCTAAACTGGTTCGTCAACAAGATCTTTTTTTAAGCTCCTGCTAAGTATCATTTCAATGATGGCTGTAATCAGTGCCAACCCTAATAATATTTTCCATAACTCGGCCCCGAAACGAGCTTGCTTTACAGCCTTTTGTACATCACCGTCAGGTTTAATGGTTGTCTGTATTCCCTTAAAATTTATACTGGTCAAAAACTCTTCCAACTCAGATTCCTTCAGCCTTTCCCCTTCCGATTCTTTCTTATCTCTGTTAACGGCTTTCATTTCTGCAAGTTTTTCTCCGTCATAGAATTTGTAATTGCCCGGAATATCGGTATCATTATATACAAGTTGTTGATTTACGCTCATATTGATTACGTCTGAAGAATTATCTGGCTTGACCACTTTTATTAATTTGCTTCGGTATTTCATAGGATCAAGAATAATCGGTTGCCCTGCAATATAAGTGGTGTCTCCGTTATTAATGGATGACAGATAGAATAATGATTTGTAAACAATCGGAGCAAAAATTGCCTTTAGCGGAAAATTACTTTGTTCCAGATTCGGTGCCACGGCTAAAAGAATAATTTTCCCCGCGCCATATTTGTGCTCGGCAAGAAATGCGGAGTTGTCTATTAGACTGATAAGACTCTTTCCTCTTCCACCTGGGGCTAATTGTGTGTATGTGTTAATATCCGGTGATGCCAGTTTTTTATCAGCATCTTTTTGAAATAAATCCTTGAATAGCGGGTGTTCAAAGTCAACCTCGTTAAATACCGGTCCCTGTTTTCCTTCATTTATTTTTATTACGGTCTGCGGATATGAAAGATTCAAAGAAACCGCTATTTCTCTGAAATCTTCAAGCGCTGAAGTGCTTGAAGGCGCTAGAAACAGCCCCCCCCCGGAACTGACATACGCCGCTAGTCTTTCTTTTGCTATATTCTTGTCGGGTCCAACAATGAACACTGCATTATATTTGGTTAAATCAACTGAATTAAATTGATTTATTGCCTTGACTTCTATAATGTTCCTTTCGGGAGATCCTCCAACTTTAAGCGCTAGTTCCAGGTACTTCGCATCTGGAGGATTATTAGTTAGGATTAGCGCATTGAGTTTCTCCGGAACAAAAATATTGGAGAAAGCAATATTGTCCTCGCTTATTTCATCCGTTTCGAGTTGTACGTTTAGTTCGTTATAGTTGAAATCTTTTATTGTCCCTTCGAGTATCACCTCTTTTGTCTCCCCTGGCTCCAGGGATATACTGCGCTGTGCCTGCCTTGTATTCCCCGAAAAAAGCGAAACCACACTGTTTACTGCCGGTTTATCAGAATAGTTTGTTATTATCGGTGCAACAGTAAGTTGTTTTTCCGGCTCATAGATTTTTGTAACTATCTTAAACTCATCAATCCCTAAGTTGAAAGGCATCTTTTCGGGAAATTCAAAACTGTATATTCTTACCCGTTCGTCAAGCAGTTCACTTAGATCTGTCTTTGCATTTATATTTAAAAAGGATGACCTTTGTAAATCTGAAAGAATATAGATCTCCTTGTTAAAGTTTTTCGATTCCTCAAGTAATCTGGCAGCCTGTACTATTGCTTTGTCCAGCGCGCCGTGAATATAACCGGTTGTTAGTTTATTTACTCGGTTTTTTAACTCCGAAATATTTGTCGACAGCTTTGTCTCTTCTTCCTCACTCCCGGAAATCCTGATAATTGCCGCCTCGTCTCCTTCTTGAAGAATGTCAAGCAGATTTAACGCAATGTTCTTAAATTGATTAAAGTACGATCCGTTTTTATTTATAACATTCATACTAAACGAATCATCGAATATAAAAACGGCTGATGTCTTTGCACTTGATGCCACTCCGCTTAAACTAACTGATTGTATTGTGGGACGCGAAAATGCAAAAACTAAAAAGAGAATTATTAAAATTCGTAGTAATAGTATTATCCACTGCTTGATTTTAATTTTGCGGATCTTGTTTCGTTGTAATTCCTTAAGGAACATAAGCGAACTGAACTCGATCTTCTTGAGTTTTCGAAGATTAAGTAGATGAATTATCACCGGAATAGATGCTGCGATAAGCCCAAACAAAACTGCGGGATTAAGAAAGGTCATTCGGCACCCTTATTTTTTTTCTTGGAGTAGTTTCCCGAAATCTATCCTGCTGAACGGATACTCAACCGGGACTTTATATAATTTGCAGTCATCAATCCACATTCTTCCCCGGCCCATAAGCATGGCCGCCGCTTCAATTCTTATTATTTTTGGATTCGTTGTTCTGACCCACGCCACTAACATTTGCCAGTCTGTGGTCCCCTTGATCACTTCCGAAACTCCCGCAATGATAAGGGAATCTTTTTCCCCGGTTGCTCTGATTTCAAGTTTAACTGAATCGGCTTCTTCTGTTTTTATCAGCGCAAAAAAGATATACTTCATTTCCGCTTCAACTTTTTTTAATGACTGCGCTGCTATAACGAAAGAATCCCCTTCTTTATCTGAATTTAGCTGGAGACTATAATTGCCGTCTTTTCGTACGGCATTATCAAACAGTGTTACATAGCTGTCGTGATTGGATATAATTCGCCAGTCTGCCGGGGTAAATTCTGATTCAAAGGAATGATTTCGTAAATGATTTCTGGTTATTTCAACTTCGTCCAGTGGAATTTCTTTTGGTTTTTCCTCTTTTTCCGGTGAGAAGATCGTTCCAATAAACCAGATAATTGCCGAAATGACTACAACTGCTATTAGGAAGAAAATTATTATTCCTTTATTCTTCATAAATTCCGGTTACTCAAATATAAGATAAAATTTCTCTGTGGGTTGGTTTGAATTTTACCATCCCTTTTTCTTCCTGAAGAGAAAGATTACCACAATTGTTAAAACGACTCCCGATAAGATGTAAATCCATACCGGAGTTTCTTTTAGCTTGAAGGGACGGTATGTTACAGATATCGTTTTACCTCGTCCGATATCTGCAAGTGTGTATTTCCAAATTAATTTCCTCTTATCTACCTCTAACGCATTGTGAGTTATGATCTCACCCGGGAAATCATATATGTATTTTATTGTAAAATCCGATCCATCATATCCAAAACCCGTTATCGTTGGTGGTATAAACTGTGAAAACACTTTCTGCCCCGCAGCTCCGTCTTGAAGCGAAAAGTTGGCTTCAGAGAACGGCTTGGTTTTATTTAGTGAGTCTATATGAGAAAATGTGATCTCCAGTTCGGCATGTATTGTGCTGTCCGTTGTATCAGAATATACATTAACGGACTCGATTTTCGAATAATCGGAGGAAAAATTTTTAGTTATCGAATCACTATTAAAAATACCAACTTGATCCATCACCCCCGCACGCAACGTGTCCGGAGAGTACATCCAATAATGGATCCTCATGGTCCCGGATCCGTCGGGATATAAACTCACTTCCTGTTCATAATTTAGACAGGCAAAAGAAATGAGTGACATGAATAGGAGCAAAAAGATTTTTTTCTTTTTAACTGTTAACATATTTTCTAATTCCATAAAATTTACTTTCTAAAATTATAGAAAAAAAAGAGATTTTTCATTAAGTTTGGAGGTTAATTTTGAAAATATTGATAATTATATGCCAACTTACGAATATAAATGCAAAAAATGTAACGGAACTTTTGAGTTTTTTCAATCTATGAAAGATGAACCTCTTAAGTTTTGTCCCAAATGTAAGGGAGAATTAAAAAGGCTTATCGGTGCTGGTGCCCCCCCGATCTTTAAAGGCAGCGGCTTTTATGAAACCGACTATAAGCGCTCTTCTGCTAAACCCGATGTCAAAACTCCAAAGAAAACCGATTCAAAAACCCCCACTTCATCGGGTGGAGACGATAAAAAATCAACCGGTCCGAAGAAAAAAGATTAATTCCTTTAATTAAATTCCCCGTTCCGCATCTTTCTTCTCCATATTCTCCCGGTTTTTTTTCTCTGGGGTGAGGAATCTTCTCTTTTTGAGCGTCTAAATTCCTAAAGATTCATTTAGCCCAAATTTAAATTAACTATATTCAAAATTATTCGAAGGAATGAAGTCATGAAAACAAGATTAATCATACTTGTTCTGGGGTTGGTTTTCTTTGCTGGAAATCTCCCTGCACAAGAGAAAAATTTTCGCGAGGAGATAAAGATCTTAAAAGGCGATCAGTTCAGAATGCAACTGATGGACCCGGACGGTATTCTCCCCCCCCCAATACCCGGACTAACAAAAGATCAGGAAGAGAAAATGAAGCAGATTGATATGGACTTCAGGAAGTTTTCTCTCCCGCTAAAGAATGAGATCAAAATTAAGGAAGCACAGCTTAACGCCCTTCGCTCTTCTGACAATCCTGATATGACGGCAATTAACAAACTGGTTGAGGAAATAGGTGCTATCAATACCAAAATTGCCAAAGAGAACGAGTTAAATCACCAAAAAATCAGAAAACTACTTGATGATTCACAAAGAGTGATTTTTGATTCTCAGGGCAATGTTCGAAGAATCGAAAGAAGAATTAAAATAGATGGAGATAAAGAACCTTTTTAATTCTCTTACTTAAATGGGCGGGTATTCCCGCCCTTTTACACTGAACGAATCCGGACAAACTTTTTGTTTTTTGGATAAATAGCGTTATTTTTTGCTTCGATTTTTGAAATTTATCACATGAATCTATATTTGCCTTTTTTAATAAATCAGGAGAGACGATAATCAATGCAAAAAGCAGGATTGACTGGCTTATTACTGGTATTCAGTCTGATAATTCTATTTGTGCTAAACTTGTTCGGTGTTCGGGAAAAGTTTTTCCGTACCCATTCTGAAAACCACGGTATGAAACAAACCCATAGTATGAATGGTAATCCAACTATTTCTTCTTCACAAACCCCCATAAAATTAGCAATAAAAGAAACCAATATTCTTGATCCAACCGGAAATTTATCCCCGTTTCTTTCCTCTCTTTCGGATGCCGGAACCCAGATCCGTATCGCCTATTTCGGCGATTCAATGGTCGAGGGGGATCTCATTACTCAAACTCTCCGCTATCAACTTCAACAGATTTCCGGTATCGGGGGAATTGGATTCATCCCGATTACCAGCGAAACAGCTTCTTTTCGAGGAACCATCGGTCACTCTTTTTCAGAAAATTGGCAAAAATTTACTCTGCTCACCGCGAAACCTGATGGCTGCTATTATGGCATTTCCGGTTATACATTCAAACTCCCCGGGGATTCTCTTGATGAATCTGACTACCCTTGGGTGGATTATCAGCTTTTAGACAACGGGTCTGACTTTGTCCGTCTTTTTTATAACGCCGAAGCTCCCGGCGGAAAACTTTTTTATTCTCTGACAGATGGGAACAAAAATGAACTGTCTCTTCCCCCCACACAAGGAATTGGAGAAATCCGCATTAATCTTGGTGGGGCTAAACACCTTAAACTCATATTTCCCCCCCGGCAATCTTTGTCTCTTTATGGCGTGAGTTTTGAAAATGGAAGGGGAGTTGTCGTGGATAATTTCGCTCTTCGTGGACATAGTGGGCTAAATCTGAAAAAAATTGATGATAATGTGCTCGCTGCATTTAATTCACTTCTCGAATATGACTTGGTTATCCTTCACTATGGTCCTAATATTTCCGATGAATCCACTAAGGAGTTTGGTTGGTATGAAAACGGAATGCGTTCTGTGATCCAAAAAATAAAAAGATCTATGCGCGGTGTACCGGTCCTTTTAATTTCTACTACGGACCGGGCTTACAAAGATATTAACGGCTTTCACTCCTCTCCAGCAATAACTGGTTTGGTCAACTCGCAAAAGAATGCTGCATTAAAAACCGACGCGGCTTTTTGGAATCTCTTTGAAATGATGGGAGGAAAAAATTCCATGTTCGCTTGGGTTCAGAACGGACTCGCATCTTCTGACTATACCCACCTTACCGGAATGGGTGCAAAAAAAACTGGGAAGATGCTGGCAGATGCCCTCCTGAAAGGAATTCGTTGATGTACTGGTTTTCATCTTATAGCATATCAAAATCATTGAGCCAAAAAATTATCGCCGGGTGTCTCTTCCTTATTATTTTTGTCTCTTTCTTTTTCCCTCTCGATAGCGAAGTAAATGCAAGTCTGCCTTTGCCCGTAACTGAACCTGATACGGTAAATCGAATAATAAATTCGTCTTCGGGATTAAATCATTTTTTTTCACGCCTCGCTATGCTTGAAAATCGGGAAACCGACCTTGTGGCGGTTTATCATTTTGGTGACTCTCATGTTGCTGCGATTGCACTTCCTAATGGTGTTGCAGAGTTTCTTCAACTGAATTTCGGCTTCGCCGGTCGGGAAGCTTTTAAGGAAGCTCCAACCAAACCGACAAGAAAAACCAGAAGAAAAAAACGGGCCTCTTTATTTGAGATTACTACCCCTCTCCCTCAATACACAATTGTTGAAAACTCCGTCCCTCCGGCTTTCTTTTTCGAATTAGATGATTTTACCCTCCCCCCATTAGAAGAAAAACGTGGAGTTCGGTATTACTCTTATGGATATACAGGGAAGTCTTTTAACTTTTTCTCCAAGTCCGAAAAAATTCTAAATCATATTAAAGAGGTTAATGCCGATCTTGTTATTGTAACTCTGGGGACCAATGACGCATATGGTCCCGCTTATTCAGAACAACAGATTAAATCCGAAATTGGGACAATAATCGGGAATATTCGGAAGATTAACTCGACTTGTTCTATTTTGCTAATTACCCCTCCGGATTCTTTTGTCAAAAGAAAAACCTCAAACAAGAACCTTCCCTCTGTCAGGAATGCTATTGTGGAATCAGCCTTGAAAGTAAACGTAGCCTGCTGGGATTTCTTTTCTGTTATGGGAGGACCTGGTTCAATGGACCGCTGGGTCAGCGAAGGTCTTGCCGGAAGGGATAAAATTCATCTCACCAGCGCAGGTTATGTTAAACAGGCTGAACTCCTGAACTATGCCTTGATGCTCGAGTATCAACAGTTTATTAAAAAATATAACGACGCGCAGAATTAAAGCAAATTGCTTGCTAACTCTGCTAGCTCAGATCTTTCTCCTTTTTCAAGATTTATGTGTGCATATAGTTTTTGATTCTTAAAATGGTCTATCAAATAAGAAAGCCCGTTTGATTGCGAATCAAGATATGGATGATCTATCTGGTATATATCACCCGTTAGTACTATCTTTGCCCCTTCTCCTGCTCGTGTTATTATTGTTTTAATTTCGTGCGGCGTTAGATTCTGAGCTTCGTCAACTATGAAATAAATCCTCTGAAGACTGCGACCCCTGATATAACTCAACGGCTCTATTACCAGTTTCTGGTCTTTTAAAAGTTGGTTTATTAACTGATGCTGCTTGTCTGATTCTGGATATTGGTCCTGAATCACTTTAAGATTATCCCATAAAGGTTGCATATATGGGGCAAGTTTGCTTTCAACATCCCCTGGAAGATACCCAATATCTTTGTTGCTTAATGGCACAACTGGTCTGGCTACATAGATTTGTCTGTAGTTTCTTTTGCTTTGCAAACTTGCTGCTAGCGCAAGTAATGTTTTGCCTGTTCCGGCTTTCCCGGTTATCGATACAAGCGGAATATCCGGATTCATCAATGCGTCTACCGCAAATGCCTGCTCCGCATTCCTTGGCTTTATTCCGTATGCCGTAACTTTATCTATTCTTTTAAATAACTCTTTATTCGGATCCAGATAAGTTAAAACTGAATAATTCTGATTTCGCAATATAAAGTATTTGTTCGGTACATACTCCGTCTTGTATTTTTTCATTATCGGTGCTGCCTGAACCTCGAAGGGAACTTTGTATAATGCGGCTATTATATCACTGTTAAAATCCTCAATGATTTCTTTCCCCGAATATAGCTCTTCTACATTCGATATTCGATCGGTGGAGTAATCTTCTGCCGGTATTCCGATTGCCTTTGCTTTCATCCGGAGGTTTACGTCTTTGGTTACCAGTATTACCACCCGGTTAGCGGGAAGTTTTCTTTTAACTTCCATTGCTACGCTCAGAATTCTGTGATCTGCGTTATCCTCTTTGAAAATTTCGGTTATTTCTTTGGACAAACCCTTCGAAATATGCACGCGCACTTTCCCTTTGCCTCGCCCAAGTGAAACTCCTCCGTTAAATATTTCGTTTCCCGTAATCGCATCTAATTTGCGCGCAAATTCTCGCGCATTGAGATTAATTACTTGACTCCCCCTTTTGAAGTGATCCAGTTCCTCAATCACCGTTAGAGGTATTACTATATCGTTCTCTTGAAACTGGGTTATGCAGGTGCTGTCATGAAGAATAACGTTGGTGTCTAATATGAAGGTTTTCGGTGATTTGCTTTTTGCCATTAATTGTCCCGTAGTAGTTTCAAATTTCTCATGTTACAAAATTAACAATATTTCCAAAATTTGTATTGTGGAAAAAATTGTAAACTTCTTTTGATTGGACAAATGATTATCTTTATAATTGAATTTAATTAATTTTTGGAATGTCTAACGTGATTCTTTTTGCTCTCATACTTTTCGCTAACTCATTCGCATATTGTATGAATGACAGTATCGTTAATTACTATTCTAATGGAAAAATCGAGTCTGTTATCCGCTTTAATGGCGAAATTCGCGATGGCGAAGCTCTGTTTTTTTATCCGAATGGAAATATTAAACGGGAACTGACTTACGTTAACGGTATAATTTCCGGAACCGTTAAGGAATATTCTGAGTCGGGAATGCTTAAGGAACTTTATGTTATTGTGGATGGAAAGAGGGATGGACCCACTTCTTATTTCGACGAGAATGGAGTTTATCTTGAAGATCGCTTCTTCGTAAAAGGAAAACTGCAGCGGGTGCTTGAGGAAAGGTCTCAACCCCCATTGCCCCCGTCGGAAAAGAAAGATATTACTGGAACGGAAACTCCTAAATCACCGCCTCCCCAAAAACCGGTGAAGGATAAAAAACAAAAAACGGAAAGTGATAATTTTGGCCTTCCAAAAGAACAGCCAAGATCTTCACTCGATGATGATCCGGCTTTTTATTTCGATGTGGAAATAATGCCGGAACCAACTATCGGCTGGATTGCTTTCTTCGATAAACTCGTCTATCCCGAAGGCGCTCAAAAAAGGGGAATTTCCGGTACGGTCAAATTAAGAGCATTTGTAAATCGCTATGGTGATGTGGAAAAGACAGAGGTTATTTCCGGACTCCCTTACGGTTGTACCGAAGCAGCGGAAATCCTCGTTTATTATACGAAATTTAAACCCGGTATCCTCCGGGGGAAAAAAGTAAATGTCCAAATGGAAATTTCTCTCAATTTTCCCCCTGACTAATTTTACTCTCTTTATTCCGGTTGCGCTAACTTTTCAAAAAAAGTTTTAAAAAGATAATATTTTTTCATATTTTTGTATAGCCACTGCGGAAAAGCAGTGGTAATTTTTTTTAAATTTCTCAATTATCATTAGGATGCTATGATTGAATCAAACTTTGTTTATCTGTCTCAAGAGAGATTGACAGAACTTGAAAAGGAATTAAGGGATCTTAAAACCAACGGACGTAAGGATATCGCCGCTAAAATTGCAGAAGCTAGATCACATGGCGACCTTTCGGAAAATGCCGAGTATGATGCTGCAAAGGATGAACAGGCTATGTTCGAAATGAAAATAAATAAACTCGAAAACCTCCTCTCAAGGGTTCGCGTGGTTGATACCGCCCAGTTTACTAAAGATAAAGTTCATATCCTTTCTCGTGTCAAAGTCTTTAACGTAAAAACTAAAAAAGAATTTGTCTATGAAATGGTCTCCCCGGAGGAAGCTGACTTTCAAACTGGAAAAATATCTGTTACTTCTCCTATCGGACAGGGTTTAATGGGAAAATCTGTCGGTGAGATTGTTAAAATCAGAGTCCCCGCTGGTATAATTGAATTAAAAATTCTATCAGTAGAGTAGTGAATTCAAACGAAGTATATATTCAAAGATGCATTGACTTGGCAAAGAAGGGCTCCGGTTATGTTAGCCCGAATCCCTTGGTCGGCTGTGTCATCGTCAAAGATAATGAGGTCATCTCGGAGGGTTTTCATAGCGCATTCGGTTCCCCACACGCTGAAGCTGATGCAATAAATAAATATTCGGGCGATCTGACCGGCACAACTTTATACGTCAACCTTGAGCCCTGTTCTCACTTTGGGAAAACTCCTCCCTGCACCGATTTGATAATTAAACGTGGGATTAAAAAGGTCGTTATTGGTCACACGGATCCAAATCCTCTGGTTGACGGAAAGGGTGTTGATATACTTAAATCTGCGGGCATTGAGGTTGTGTCCGGCGTGCTTGAGGAAAAATGTCGCGAACTTAATCGCTTCTTTCTGAAATTTTACAGTGAAAAACGTCCTTTTATTACTTTGAAAATCGCTCAGACTCTGGATGGGAAAATCGCCGATTCTTCTTATGCCTCAAAATGGATTACCGGCCAGAAAAGCCGTGTTCTCGTCCATAACTTCCGTAGTGAGTTTGATGCAGTTCTTGTCGGCCTTAATACGGTTATGGTGGATAATCCTTTTCTCGATACTAGATTTGTTAATGGTAGGAATCCCACTAAAATTGTTCTGGATAAATTTTTCGGGATTAGCTTGAGTAGGAATATATTCCTTTCCGGTAAAACTATAGTGGTTACTTCAGAAAAAAATTCAGACAAGGAATCTCAGCTTATTGCCCTGGGACATAAAGTCATATATACTCAACTCAATTCTGATGGTGGTTTTGACTTTATCACTTTACTCCCACAAATTGCCGCTGAGGGGATAATTTCTATATTTGTTGAAGGAGGATCAAGGGTTTTTTCTTCTTTTATGAGAACTGGATTTTACGACGAGATTATTCTCTTTTCCGCACCCAAAATTCTCGGATCGGGTATCCCCGCTCTTGAAAATATCGGCGTTAGTAAAATTGAAGAGTGTGTTACCTTGAAATTGGTCGAATTTACTCTCCTGGATGGTGATATTCTCACTCGGTATCTAAAATAATTGTCAATTTGATTGAACGGAAGTGAATTATGTTTACGGGATTAATTGAAGAAGTCGGATCTGTTATCTCTTCCCGCTCGTCGGGGGGAGGTGTTCGCCTCGTTGTTCGCGCTCCTCATATTTGTAAAGGAACTCAATTGGGCGACAGCATTAATATTAACGGAGCTTGCCAGACTGTTGTGGAAATTACCACGGATACTTTTTCGGTTGATACTGTCGAGGAAACTCTTAAAAAAACAAACTTGGGCTCCTTTAAATCCGGAACTCCCGTCAACCTCGAAAGAGCTCTCCTTCCTGCCTCTCGCATGGGAGGACATTTTGTGCTTGGTCATATTGATACCGTTGGAAATATTTTGTCCCTAAGGCAACTTCAGTCAAGTATCCTTATTAAAATCTCTTTTGACATCTCTTTCGCCAAATATATTATCCCGGTCGGTTCTATTGCGGTGGATGGAATTAGTCTGACAGTTGCCGAAACAACTGATGATAATTTTAAGGTCGCAATTATTCCTCATACTTACAAAAACACTAATTTGGTCTCCAAAAATGTGGGCGATGGCGTAAATCTGGAGTTTGATGTCCTCGGAAAATATGTTCTGAATAGTATCAACCCCCGCGGATCCGGCAAAATTACTGAAGACTGGCTTAAAGAAATGGGATTCTGATGCACCCCGCTGAAGAACAGGTTGTTTCGTTTATTAAAGAGCATAAACTTATTCCTCCGGGAAGCAAACTGCTTGTCGGTTTTAGTGGCGGCCCCGATTCTCTCTTTCTCCTTCATTTTCTGATTAAGTTTGAACGCCTTTTGAATATCCGTATCTCCGCTGCTCATGTTAATCATAACCTGCGGGGACGAGAGTCCCTCCGCGATGAAATTTTTTGTTCCAAATTCTGCAAACAGAATGAAATCCCTGTCTCTGTGAGTTCTGTTGATGTTAAATCTTACGCTCAAAAAAATAAACTCTCTGTCGAACAGGCCGCCCGCATTCTAAGATATCAATTCTTTAATTCAGTGTGCCGCGAACAGGATCTTGATCTTGTGGTAACTGCTCACACACGCAACGATAATGCTGAAACGGTTCTCCTTAATCTTATTAAGGGTACCGGGATTACTGGTCTTGGCGGAATCCCTGTTAAACGGGAGAATATTATAAGGCCTCTTCTGTGCCTTGAAAAATCTACTATTATTGAATATCTGAAAAAGCAAAACCTCAAATTTCGCCTGGATAAAAGCAATTTGTTGGATGACTATCAGAGAAATTTTGTCCGTAATAGAATTATCCCCGAAATTATTAAGATAAATCCGAATTTCAGCGGAAATGTCTTAAATATGTCTTTCCTTTTAAGGAATTTTAACTCGGAATTAGACGTTTTCATTGAACAAACAATAAAGGAATTTACTCGTCAGGGCGTTCACTCTTTAATGATTAAAACAAGTCTGTTCCAAAAAAGGGGAGAGTATATCGCCGGAATGGTGATTCGCCGAAGTATTGATGGTGCTTTTGGGAAACAATTAAGTTATCTCCATTCAAAAAAAATCTTCTCTCTGCTTGAGAAACAAACGGGATCAATGCTTCAGCTCCCGGGAGCCCTTTCTGCAATTCGCGAGAGGGAATTCATTCAGATTGCTCTTATTACTAAAAATGATTTTTCCGCGGCAGACATATTGATCGGTAAAAAAATCTCTCTGGATAACAGAACCTTTTATTCCCGGATGGTATCTAAAGGGAAAGCGCTTATTTCTCCTGAGGATAATACGGTTGAGTTTATTGATTCGGAGAAAATTGTCGGTAACTCTTTTGTTATTAGACGTTGGTTGCCGGGGGATTCATTCCACCCTATCGGCATGAAGGGAAGGAAAAAAGTATCTGACTTCCTTACTAACGCTAAGGTCCCGGCCGATAAAAAGAAACATGCTCTTGTTCTTCTGAACAATAACAAAATTGTCTGGCTTGTTGGCTTTCGGTTGGATGACCGCTTTAAGATAACAAATAATACAAAAAAATTTATTAAAATTTCTATAAGGTGAAAATGGAAAAGATTTTGGTTGGTGAAGATGTTTTTGTCCCTTATTTGACGGAGAAAACTATTCAAAAGAGAGTTGCTGAACTTGCCCTGCAGCTTCATCACGATTATAAGGATACTACTCCGGTTTTTATTGGGATCCTGAATGGCTCGTTCGTTTTTATGTCGGATCTGGTGAAAAATTATCCCGGTGACTGCGAAATTGATTTTATGAAACTCTCTAGCTACGGCGAGGAAAAAATTTCTTCTGGACAGGTAAGGCTGCTTAAAGAACTGAATTGCAAAATTGAGGATAGACACCTGATAATCGTTGAGGATATCGTCGATACCGGCCTCTCTATTCAGTTTATGGAAAATTTTATGAAATTACAGAAACCTGCCTCTGTTAAGGTTGTTACCCTCCTCCTCAAGCCGGATAGTCTTAAATATAACGTAAAAATTGATTATATTGGGTTTGAAATTCCAAGCAAATTTGTTATTGGTTATGGCTTGGACTATGCTCAGAAATATAGAAATCTTAAATCCATTTACTGCTTAAGTAATTAAAATAAAAAAGGGATTTATTAATTAATAATTATGGAAAATAACGATAAAGAAAATAAAGACGGAAATAAAAACTTGAAAATACCTAAAGGACCCGCACCTAATAAACCCGAAGATAATTTCGATTGGTCTAAAATCATTAGAATGGTTTTCGGTTGGGGTGCGGTAATTGTTGCCGCTGTAATCGTAATGCAAGTCTTTAAAAGCGGTGAGGCGACTTATATTGATATCCCCTATGACCAGTATAACGCCCTCCTCAAAAACGAAAAGATTTCTTCCGCTAAGATTACTAAATCGGATATTAATGACTACTATTTCAAAGCTGAACTCAGAGCGGAAGAGTTCGTGAAAATTGATGGCAGGGATGTTAAGGTTAAATTTATATCTGTCTATCTCCCGGAACCCGTCATTAAAGATCAGGAACAACTCTGGATCCAGTACGGAATTAATTATTCCTTCGATAAACAGTCAAATGAGTGGTTTAATATCCTCATTGGCATTATACCTTGGATTCTTATTATCTTCGTTTGGATTATTTTTATGAGAAGAATGCAGGGCGGCGCTGGCGGCGGAAGCCAGAGAGGCATTTTCTCTTTTGGAAAAAGTAAGGCGAAGATGATTAATCAATCTGCTAATAAGGTTACTTTTAAAGACGTCGCCGGAGCGGAAGAGGCTAAGGTCGAATTGCAGGAAATTATTGAATTCCTTAAAGAGCCTTCTAAGTTCCAGAAACTCGGCGGGAAGATCCCTCGTGGTGTGCTTATGCTCGGTTCTCCTGGCACTGGAAAAACTCTTCTTGCGCGCGCTGTTGCCGGCGAAGCTGGCGTCCCTTTCTTTTCTATAAGTGGCGCGGATTTCGTTGAAATGTTTGTCGGTGTCGGTGCTAGCCGCGTTAGAGATCTCTTTGAACAGGGAAAGAAAAATGCTCCCTGTATCATTTTTATAGACGAAATTGATGCCGTCGGAAGACAACGAGGCGCCGGTCTTGGTGGTGGACATGATGAACGGGAACAGACTCTTAACCAGCTTCTTGTTGAAATGGAT
Organism: Ignavibacteriales bacterium; assembly: GCA_012517155.1. Classification (GTDB taxonomy): domain Bacteria; phylum Bacteroidota; class Ignavibacteria; order Ignavibacteriales; family Ignavibacteriaceae; genus JAAYVN01. The sequence continues at coordinate 25,110 of JAAYVN010000044.1, forward strand.
GGATTCGAGCAAAATAGCGGTGTGATTATTATGGCCGCTACTAATAGACCGGATGTACTTGATCCCGCTCTCCTTAGACCCGGTAGATTTGATCGGCAGATTGTCGTCGACCGCCCCGATGTTAAAGGTCGTGAAGGCATTCTTAAGGTGCATACCCGCAAAATCCCCCTCGGTCACGATGTTGACCTCGAAATTCTTGCTAAAGGTACCCCCGGTTTGGCTGGAGCTGAATTGGCAAATCTGGTTAACGAAGCCGCCCTCCTCGCTGCTCGTAAGAATAAACAGAAAGTCACCATGGACGACTTCGAAGAGGCTAAGGATAAAGTCATGATGGGTATGGAGAGAAAAAGCCTCATTATCTCCGAAAAAGAAAAGAAAATTACTGCTTATCACGAAATCGGTCACGTCCTCGTCGCAAAAAGACTCCCCGAGGCAGATCCCGTCCATAAGGTCACTATCATACCTCGTGGTCGCGCTCTTGGTGTTACTAGCTACCTGCCCGTGGATGAAAAACATACTTACTCTAAGGAGTATCTCGAAACTATTATTACTTATGCCCTCGGCGGAAGAGCTGCTGAACTCTTGATATTTAATCACTTGACTACCGGAGCTGGAAACGATATCGAAAAATCTACTAGCATTGCCCGCAAAATGGTCTGTGAATGGGGAATGAGCGAAAAACTCGGACCGCTTGCCTACGGCGGTAAACAGGAGGAGATTTTCCTCGGTAGGGAAATCCAGCGCCATAGGGATTTTAGCGAAAGTACCGCAGTCGAAATTGACCTCGAAGTTAGGGATATTGTTAATAGATGCATGGCTAGAGCAGAACAAATATTGAAAGAGGATGTTGACCTCCTTCACCTTCTCGCTAAAGAACTCCTCGAAAGGGAAATCCTCGATGGCGAGGAGATTGATAAACTTATGAATGGGGAGTCTTTGCCTCCCTACAAAAAACCGGAACGCACAAACGGTGAAAATCAGAAAAAATCTGAAGAAGATGAAATCCCTGAACATGTTAAAAAATTGATTGAACAGAGAACTGCGCCTAAACAAGATGAACCAAATTGATAACGGCACAATCAATTATAAAAACGAGGTAATTCGAAAACTTATCCATTTTTGCAGCCTCTCTATTCCGGTGATTTATTATTTTATCCCCCGCGAGGCTGCAATTATTATCCTCTCCATTTTGTCTTTCTTCTTTCTGGTCGTCGATCTGGGTCGCTATTTCTTCCCCCCACTTGGTGACTTCTTTTATAAGGTTTTCGGCTTCCTTCTTAGAACTCACGAAATGGATACAAAAAAACGAAATCTTAACGGTGCAACTTACGTCCTCCTCTCTGCCCTTATTTGTGTTATTATATTCCCAAAAGTGATTTTTGTTACTGCATTCGCAATTCTCATCATTAGCGATTCTTTTGCCGCTCTCATCGGTCGCCGCTTTGGTAAACATAAATTCCTCTTTAAAAGCCTCGAGGGAACTTCTGCCTTTTTTATTAGTGCAATAATTGTCGTTCTTCTTTCTCCTAAAATTGAATATCGGATCGGCGAATATTTACTCGCTGTATTTGCTGCTTTTCTTGGAGCTATTGTGGAGAATATATCCTTTGGATATGCCGACGATAATCTTACAATCCCACTTTCTGTTGGATTGGTTATGTGGCTTTTATATATACTTGTTTTTCCTGAAATGCAACTGATTTTATCAAATGTTCCTTTATAATATAATTATGAAAAGATTTATTTTTTTTAGCCTGATATTGTTGTCTTTGTTGACGATTTCTTCCTGCGACTCCAATCTTAAACCCGCTCGCGGTGATGAGGATGAGATTATTGTAATTGCCGATTCTTCGGAGTATGAGGCATTCAAACACTCTCTTCAGCAGGTTTTTGAAAAGACTATAAACACCCCGCAGCCCGAAAAATTGTTTAACCTCCGAAGAATCCGTTTTGACGAGCTTAATAAATACCAATCCAGAAAAAATATCATAATAATCGCTCCGATTAATTCCGGCTCTTCTGTTTCAAAGTATATCGCCACCCTGCTTGACCCCGCAGCAAAAAAGAAAATGGAAAATGGGGAAGCCGCTTTCATTATTAAATATAATTTCTGGGCTGATGGACAAATCGTTATGCTCATGTCTGCCCCAACGGTTGAAGAGGTTGAATTCGCCATCCTTAACCACGGCGATAAGTTGACTTACGCGCTTCAAAAACAGTCGGATAAAAGACTGATGAAGTATGTTTATAATTCAAAATATGAAAACCGCCCCTTGGAAGGGAAGTTTTTGAAAAACTACGGCTGGTATATTTTTTCACAAGTGGATTACGTCCTCGCGGTAGAACGCCCGGAAGATAATTTTATCTGGTTAAGACGCTCCCCCGATACTGCTATGGAACGCTGGATTTTTGTCCACTGGATTGATAACGCTTCCCCCGAATATCTGAATAAGGATTCTATAATCTCCCTGCGAAATAGACTTACTCAGAAATATTACCGCACCAGCGATGATTCGTATTTCGTGGAGATTGCCGATTCTGCCTTCACCCCTGTGGAGGTCAATTTTCAGAATAGCTATGCCCTCTTTACTCAGGGTCTCTGGAGAATGACAGATATGTATATGGGCGGTCCCTTTATTAATTATACTATCTACGATGAAAAAGCCCGTAGAATCTATATGCTCGATGGTTCCATCTTCGCTCCAAGATACTTTAAACGACGGATAATTCAGCAGGTTGATGTTATCCTTCAGTCATTCAGAACTAAAAACCAGTTGGATATGCAAGTGTTGGAAGACTTGCTCGGCGAGGTTAACTAAAACTGTTTTGGCGTTATTTCGTCCCCCGGACTTTCTGACAACTTCTTCATTCGGTTACTTTATTTATATAAAGCACAAATCCTATGACCAGACGAAAACATCTTAAACAAAGCGAAGTCAGAACTCTTCCTAACGTCTTCCACAGCAAACAACCCGGTCTCGATAAACTGATTCGTACTTACTTCAACAATAATAATCCCTTTACTCTTGAACTCGGTTGCGGTAACGGCGAGTATTCAAATACCCTTGCTCAAAAACATCCCGATCGGAATTTCCTTGGTATAGACCGCGCTGGCGCCCGAATTTGGGCCGCTTCAAAAGCCTCCTTGAATCTTAATTTGCACAATACCGCCTTTGTCATTACTTATGTCGAAAAACTTTTGGAGATTTTTAACCAACCTGTCGTTGACGAAATCTGGATTCCTTATCCGAACCCCCTTCCTCATCGTCGTAAAATGAAAAAAATTCTCACAAATCCCGCCTTCCTCTAAATCTACAAAAAAATACTCCGCCCCGATGGTATTATTCACCTTAAAACCGATGACGATTTTTTATATGAATATACCCTTCAGATTATTGAGGAAATGAAAATGACCATCCGCTTCTCAACAAACAATCTCACCCCTGAATCTGGCGCCCCACAGGATGCCCTGATTGTAACCCGCTTTGAACAGGACCACCTCTTCGCCGGCAAGACAATCAAGTATCTCTCCTTCTCTTTCTGAAATCTAATCGGTTTTTATTTTTATCTTTATTTTTGTTACTATTATGGTAATTATTGGAAAGTATTAATAAACAGACTAAACAATTAAGGTGATCTGTTGCTTACAAATTGTAACCGCTGAAAATGCAGTCCGTGGATGGTAAATTTTACATTACTGATGTTACCGGTACTCAGCAATTTTTCCGATTGATCCGGAGTATTCCGTCTCCAAATCCAAGCCCTTTACCTTCCCCTTCTGCCTCTACCTCGACCTTGATTTCCCCCGTTACGAACGCACAAACCTTATACCGGTAACCAGTAACCAGTAACCAGTAACCAGTAACCAGTGACCAGTCACCAGTGACCAGTCACCAGTGACCAGTCACCAGTCACTAGTCACTAGTCACTAGTCACTAGTCACTTCGGTAAAAGAATTTTCTATAAATAAATTTGGGTTTGACTGGTCTGCTTCTCCTTTCATCGGGACCCATCTGTGCCGGCAGTTATAACCACCGCAAAAACTATATGCCGGCTGCCCGAAATCATTTACCATTTTTTTCAACTTCACTTAACAAATATACTCTCCCAATGTGAGCTTTACAAAAGTTTCTTTCAGACGAAGGTCCTTCATACCTCAGGAACCCTACCCCTGCATTCCTGAATTGCTCTAAACGCGTCAGATTATTCAGGGCCGCCTTGGTAGTCTCAACCTCTGTCTGAATGTGATGTTCCTCCAGGCCGATCTTTCTTAACGATTCACGCGCTATAGTCTTCCGGTCCTTCTTTACCTCTGCCTTTCCCTTTCCCTTTCTTTTCCGCGTAGCGGATAAATATCAATAGAAACCGCATCCCCCCAAAAAAACTTCTTCCGCGTAGCGGATTAACAAACTATTTCGTGGTGTTTTGCTTTCAATTGTTTATATTTGGGTACTAAATTCAACCTCGTAATCAGGATAATATTTTAAAGACAGAATACGAAATTGAGAAGGTGATTTAATTAATTACAGTTCCTGCTCAGATAAGAATCGATTTTGAGAGTGAATGAATCAAAAGGATATTATGGCAAAATCTCCCGGCGATATGCTGCAGAAGAGCCGGCTTCTTAAAAGTTCTAAACCTCGCGAGAGGGTAAATTAGCGGGAAATGGGAGTCCGCTACATAAAATCCAGGGCTGACCGGCACAGCCCACTATTTTTTCATAATTTATAATTAACCATTAACAATTATATTCAGCCGGGGAGTAATGACCACCTAATGACAACTCCGACGAGCAGGCTGTTGCAGTGAAAAATCTCACTCACAATATTTGTTCTTCTTTGCGTTACTTTGCGGAAAACTTTGCGTTACTTTGCGTTTAAGAGCTATTTTTCGCCTAGAATACTCCATTGCAGTTAAGAAATTCATTATGTTTACGCTGTTGTTAAGCGCTTTTCTCACTCTGCAACACCCTGCGAGTCGGAATGACAACTTAATGACTATAAATGACCATTAATGACGGCGCAGCCAAATGACTGTTTACTCTTTACTAATCACTCTTCTTTGACCTTGGACTTTCGTCCCGTTACAAACGTTACGAACGTTATGGACGTTACAAACGACTTAATGACCATTAATGACGGCGCAGCCAAATGACCATTAATGACAGCGAAGCGTAATGACCATTAATGCCGGCGCAGCCTAATGACCGTTCCCCCTTCCTTTTCCCCGTTAGCTGATTAACCAACTTTTTACTATTTTGCATATGATAAAATAAATTTAGTGACGGAAAATTATGCAGACTCCTCCTTCAGTTATCGAACTCGTAAAAAAATTTGAGAGACATCTCCACGCCTACAAATCGGGTACATATAACGAAACCCAGGTACGCGTGGAATTCATAAACCCCTTCTTCGAAGCCCTCGGCTGGGATGTCTATAACAAAAACGGCTACTCGGATCAGTATAAGGACGTCATTCACGAATTCTCCCTCAAAACTCAGGAATACAGCAACGCCCCCGATTATCTTTTCAAGGTTGGTACAATGAAAAAGTTTTTCGTTGAAGCAAAAAAACCTGTAATCTATATTAAAGAAGACATCCACCCCGCTTATCAGCTCCGCCGCTACGCCTGGAGTGCCAAACTCCCTCTCAGCATCCTCACTGACTTTGAGGAATTCGCCGTATATGACTGCCGCCTTAAACCAAATCAAAAAGATAAAGCCTCCGTTGCCCGCAGATTATATTATACCTTCCGCGAATACCCCGATATGTGGAGCGAAATCCACTCAAAGTTTTCCCGGGAAGCGGTGCTTCAGGGAGAGTACGATAAATTTGCCGAGGGAGGAACAAGGGTAAAGGGGACTGAAGTTGATGATGCTTTCCTCCGGGAGATTGAAGGCTGGCGCGATAGTCTTGCACGCAACATTGCCCTCCGCAATTCCCGCCTTTCGGGAGGGGAACTTAATTACTCGGTACAGAAAATTATTGACCGGATTATATTCCTGCGTATTTGCGAGGGACGCGGAATTGAGGAGTTTAAGGAACTCCATAACCTGAGCGGTAAAAATGATATTTATAAACACCTCCTTAACCTATTCAGAAATGCAGATAAAAAATATAACAGCGGACTTTTTCACTTTACAAAAGAAAAAGATATATCGGAAGATATTGACAACATCACCCCCGCCCTCTCCATTGATGACAAAATATTTAAGGACATAATCGAAAGTCTCTACTATCCAAAATCCCCCTACGAATTTTCTGTTTTTGGGGCGGAAATATTAGGGCACGTATATGAGCAGTTCCTCGGTAAGGTAATCCGCCTCACTGCCGGTCATCAGGCAAAAGTGGAGGAAAAGCCGGAAGTGAAAAAAGCGGGAGGCGTCTATTATACACCCGCATACATTGTTGATTATATCGTAAAGAATACCCTCGGTAAGAAGCTTGAGGAGATAGAAGGTAGGAGTGAAGGTAAAGTAAAAAAAATTATCGAGGAAGCGGGGAGATTAAGAGTGCTTGATCCTGCGTGCGGTTCCGGTTCTTTTCTGCTTGGGGCATATCAGTACCTGCTCGACTGGCATATTAAGATATATCAGTCCCACGAGAAGGAATTTAAAGAGAGGGTTTACAGATCCGGGAAAGAGATGGATACCGATCTGCACCTGACAACAAAGGAGAAGAAGAGGATACTCCTGAACAATATTTACGGGGTTGATATAGACTCCCAGGCGGTGGAAGTAAGCAAGCTCTCGCTGCTGCTTAAGGTGCTTGAGGGAGAGACAGACGAAACACTCGCAAAGCAATTAGACATATTCACCGAACGTGCACTCCCGGACCTTAGCAAAAACATCAAATGCGGGAACAGTCTGATTGACACAGATTTCTATGATAACGAAACACTCTTTGAACAGGAAACGTCAGTGAATCCCTTCAACTGGCAAAAAGGATTTCCGGAAGTATTCAAGAATGGCGGTTTTGATGTAGTGATAGGCAATCCGCCTTATATAAGCATTGAAAATCTTAATGTATCAACTAAAAATTATTTATTTTATAAATATAA
>JAAYVN010000045.1 GCA_012517155.1 Ignavibacteriales bacterium
AATGACGGCGAAGCGAATGACGGCGAAGCCAAATGACCCCGCCGCAGGCGGATCACTGTTCCCTACCTTCTCCCCCATGATCGTACTGCAAGATAACCAAACCAGCCAAGTACTAAAAGAGGAATGGCGGCACCGGCACTAATCAGAAAAGCTATAATTACAAACGCCGCAATCGGAATTCCAATTGTTACAGCCTTAAACACCAAGTCGTATTTGTCTTTATGCATTCCGTCTTGTTAATATTGGTATAAATTACTTACACTTTCTTCCCTTTTTTACTATTCCCTTTTCCACTGTTTTTACCACTCCCACCTGTGGGTTGTTCATTCATCTCCTGCTTGATTTTGTGATATTCTTCTTTAATGTATTCCGCACCGTATTTCCTTTCAAGCCTTCTTACAGTGAAATGCCCCCAGGCAATCTGCTGATAAAAATGAATGAAAATAAAATTGATAGCCCCGCCTGTAATCGCACCAAAAACCGGGATAGACTGCGTAAAAGTTTTTTCCGTTACCTGCACACCGAACCTGTTTGCAATTTTAGTGATGAAACTTATGAGAGCAGGCGCTCCTTTTTCTGCAAATGTTTTTCCTGATATCCTTTTTGCTGCTTCTCCCAGGGATTTTGCAAGACCAACCCTGATGGTATAGTAACCGCTTTCGGAACTGTCGTCTTTATCGGATTTACCTCCCAGCCCGAAGACTTGAAGACACTCCAGCTGAACTTCGGGTTTAGAAAGTATTTCCCCCTCGCCCCTGGCGATGTCTGCAATAGACCTCAAAATTATTGAAGTGGATAAGGGCAATTCAATACTCAATCCGGGGAGTCCGAAGAAACCGCCGGCTGCTCCGCTTGCGATTATGGCAGTTTTATGCCAGTTGTTAGAGGACAGTCCCCGATAACTGCTGTCCATAGTGAGAATGCCCCCCTTCAGTGCGGTAAGTAAGGCTTTATTGGTCAATTTTAAAATTTTGGAAGTCACTTTATCAGGGAGGTTTTTAAGTCCTGCTTCAATCGGGATAGCAATAAAATCTGCAATTTGGGCAATCAGTGAGGGGTTCTCCAGAATATTTACAGCTTTTTCGAGTGTGTTACGGTCGTCTTGTGAGATCTTCATATCATTCCTTTTTTTGTTTTCATTTTTACAGAGTGATTAAAGTTTACTTTTTCCAATATCGATGTAAAATTTATTTTCCGGATTTTCACTTATATATCCATAGAGTTCACAATTTTCATTTTTTCCGAAACCTGAACGCCACACCTGCTTACTATTTTTGAGAAAAAATTAAAAGAACAAGCGCCCCCGGTGAGGTGTCCGTTGTTAGAAATTAAAGTATTTGATATTTCGTTATTCATATTACCATAGAGTAAAGGAATAGAATTTTTTCCAAGAATGAGGCGATATTATTTTGGGGAAAATGAAAATACTATCACAGATAAGAAAATATTTTCTTATCTGTTAATTAAACAATAATATATATCACTTGTAAGGATTAAGATTATTATCCTTCATTAAATCATTATTAATATTATGAATTAATTATAGCGGCTTTTAATCCAGCGATAAATGTATAAAACTTTCTTTCATAATTCTTAAAGCTTCTGTATGTGTCATCTGACAGAATTTTTAGATGTGTAGTGGAATTTCTGTATCTAATTATTTCTTCTATAATATCTGCGAATTCAGAGAGTTTTTCTCTAAAATCATTTTTAAACAAATGCGGCAATTTATTTATCAAACTCTTTTTAGTTCTGTCAATATTTTCATATGCAAAATATATATTCTCGTCGGGTAGGATAAAATAATATAATATCTCCTTTCCCTCTATATTTCTTTGCTGAATAAGTGTATTAACCGGCAATAATTTCGGAATTTTTTCAAATTTGAACTTCAGTGAATAAATTGATAAATCAATGTCTGATTTTGAACGCTTTATTTCCTTTAGTGTGCGGATATAAAACGGTATATTTCCGAAAGTAAAATAATCAAATATATCATTGCCTGTAAAATCCTCTTTGTCCCAATTAATTTTATCTTTAAGATACATTTCATTTGCGTACTCTCGACAATTTTTTGGTGGATAATTAGAATAATTCAGCTCTCTCTTTAAATCCATTGTTATTAAGAGGTCATAGTTACTTGTGGGAATTTGTGGATCATATTTTATAAGTTCACGCAATATGTGTTTTGTTTCAAGTTCGATTGTAAGAGTAGAGACCAACAATTCTTTATCAATATAACGAATTGGTCTCAAAGGATTGTATTCATGATAACGCTCTTTGTTTGACAAGGCATTTAACGTATAGTCTGTTATAAAATTTAAAGGTTTACAGATGGATTTTGAGCCATCTTTTGTTATTACTTTGAATAGATTTGAGCCAAATATATTTTCTTCCTCTTCCGAGTTGATTAGCAGTACTTTATGCTTCGTTACATATTTTGGATTTTTAAGGAAGTCAAGATTAGTATTATCTTTAACCTCGTTATAATAGTTATCTGCTAAATATTGAAAATGAGTATGGTAATTATCCAAAGTAAGGACTTTTAGTTCATCAGAAATATATATATACTTAGAAATAAAATAAAGTGACCCTCCGGTATAATCGATAAGTATTTTAAACTCGTCTGATTCTAAGGGTCGAAATAATTTACTGATAGTTTTGTAATCACAGTAAGTAAGAAAAAGATCGCACGCATAAATCGTCTGTGCTGGACTTATCGGATATGAAGATGGTCGTGAGAATTTGGATTTTTCCCATTTTCCGCAAATGATAAACTTTAGTGCTCGATTTCTACTCCTATCCACTTGTTTATTTAGGAAAAGAATATTCCATATATCATCTTCTGAAGAATCCCATAAATCCCAAACAATTATCATTTCTTTTTCTATACACTCTGCAATTACGCTTTCGAGGGATTGATTGATTTTCCAGTCTGTATCTAATGGATTACAGGATAGAGATCGTTTTAGTTCCTGAAGATCTTTTACATGGTTGGAATTCAACAATTTAATTGTACCGCTTTTTGTGGTAGCCTCAAGATAATCAAACAAGAAATTGGGAATATCTGGGGTGTCGCATCCGTTTATAGCTAAATATTTTGAAGATTTTAAGCTCGATATAAATTCATTTAGCTCCATTTATTTTCTCCATTTGGTTTTTTGCATCTTCAATGTGCCTGTCAAGTATTTCCATATCATTTTGAAGTTTATCAAATGAAAATGACTTCCAGGCTTCATTCTTGAATTTAATTTTCTCGTCACCTTCTAAATTTAAGATCTGTGCGATAGCCATAAAAACACAGTGATACTGAACATCGTCTTTCGTCATTTTTAATCCATATGTGTTTAATTTATAGAATAGATCATCATAAGTACAAACATCTTCAATTACCATTAGATCTATAATCAAGTAGTGAATTGGTTCAATGGTCAGGGATAAAGTAGCATCTACAAATTGAGTAAATGTAATTTCACCGGAGTGCCTTATTCCACTCCAGTATTCACTAAGAATGTAATTGACATCTTCTTCGGTTATCTTTCTGTAGTCTTTTGTTATTTTTTTTGAAATATAATTTATTAATTTCTGGAGGTAAAATTGTAACAATGAAGGATGGGTGGTAGCACTTGTAATTATCTTATTCATTAAATGAGGTGAATCAAAACTTAGCGCCAGTTCATCATTTAATTTATTCAATAATTC
>JAAYVN010000046.1 GCA_012517155.1 Ignavibacteriales bacterium
ATCATAATTAAACACAACTCCTGTTGATGGGTTGTTTTCATTTTGAAAGTTAACACTTGTACCGCTCCAATTCCGGAAATAGAATCTGTGTGTTTTACCTGTTTGGGAAAGTGCAATATCCTGAGGCGATATCGCCTGTACGGAGTAGTAAGGTCTGGTCGGATCAAAAGTAACGTTTTGATCCAAGAAAACGCCGCCGGTGGTTTGATTATAAGCTCCGGTAGGGTAATATGGTGAAGTTACACTCAAGAAATCGTTCATAGCTGATTGATCACCCTGCGCATTTTTCAAATACCAGGGGTCATTAAACTGAATCCCGACATTATTACTGAAATTTAAACCTTCAATTGAATTTCGAATAATTGCAATCTTAAGTTTATTATAAATTCCTTCTTTATCATAGTTCCCGGTGGAAGCTACATTAAATGAATGACTCAATAAATACTGCGAAGATCCTCCATTCCAATTGTTATGTTTATAAATGTAATTTACATCGGCTAATCTCTCAGAAGAGACTTTCACAGTATGGTTATTGTAATTTGTAAGATATGATAAACCGAAATAATCCCCCGAATTCACCTCTGTTATTCCATCAATTAGTAATTTACCATTCAAATATCCGGAACTTGATTCATCTTCCCACTTTGTATAAAACGCAACGGCTCTTTCCTGAGGAGCAGATATAGAATAATAGAATTTGTGAAAGAGGTTACTCACACTATTTAAAGATAAACCAAGCAAGACAACATTTTCTCCTCCTCTAACATAACCTTTTATACTCCCTTGGTTTGAAGAATTTAGTTCTATTTTTCTTAATCTGTCAATTTCAGGATCATACTTAACTTCCAGAATCCCAAAATCCATAGGCTGTGTATAGTTAGGGTCTATGCTTACAGAAAAATTGAATACTTCATTGTTATTAGAAAAGCAGTCTATAAAATGTACACCTCCTATTCCCATTGCACCAGATACATTGAGATTATTCACAGGGTAACCTGAGGTATAGATTTGGGTTACTTCAGAGGTTATATATAGTTCGGCATTTTCAAAGTGTTCCTCATCATCTCTGTCACCGGTAAAATATCTCCATTCTGCATATTTTAACAATGCTTCAGATAGAGAACTATTATAACTGTTAACCAAAACATAATCAATATCTTCAAGAATATTTGCACCGGGGTTTTGTCCCATTCTTTCCCATATTAATGGAATTATATTTGTACAATTTTTCCATTCTGAAAGAAAAAGTGGCCACAATAAACCGTCATAATTATTATAGCTCTGGTCCAAACCCCATTGTGGGTATCTTAAAGGCCCACATGTTGTACCAAAGTGACTGGTATATTTATTATCTATGGGATTAACTTGTACAGAATAATAACTCGCAACATTTTCATAAAACCATTTACCGGGTGCTGTATCGGTAATTGGGTCATACTCAAAGTCTGCATAAGAATACCCCAACTGACATGCATGGGTAAACTCGTGTGCAACTATATCAGCCAAATCCTCATCCGGAATGCCGGGCAATAGCACGATATAGCTTGCCACCCACTCATACTCCCAATCATCCGGTACTTCTGCAATTGCTTGTCCGTTTGTATAATTTCCTAGATTATAAATATATATATCATATGCATTGCTACCACCTCTTAAATCATCCTCCGGTGGAGGTTGAAAACCGATTTCTGAACATATATATGAGTATGCAATCTCTGCATACTCTTTCACATCGTTTGCATATGAAGCGTTTTGATTATAATGAACTCTAATAGGATAAGTCTGAGAATCAGTATAATAACTTAAAGATGGTCTTTCATCTTTCGAAAGCATTCGGATTTGGATGGATAATGTATCTTGAGAATATCCTCCATTATAAACGAAGAAGAAAAGTAATAATATTAGCATTTTTGAATATTTCATATTTAAACCTCTTTACCCTTTTCATTATTATTAAATAATTAATTATTTTAGAGACAAATGATTTGTCTTTTGCGATAAACAATTTAGGCTTCCATAGATTGTGCCCTTTCATTGTTGTTTGATTATTTGAATTATTGCTTTACTATTAATAGCATTATTATAAATTTTTCCAACTACACATGTTGTTTTTCCTTTGATGTCTATTCCGTAGTAGGTGTTTCTTGCCTTTTTTAGTCCGGATATTTCATAATAGTTCTTTCCGTTATAATGTCCGACCAATCCGTTCTGTCCGCAAACCCAAATATTGTTCTTTTCTTCTCCTTTATATGAATACGGAGCGTCTGATGGACTAAATACCTTTTGCAATTTCAGTGCTTCTTTTTTAGTATGCCTATATAGTCCGCTTGATGATCCCAGATATACAAACTGATTACTATTTGTCCATACAGACTGTATCACACCTACTTCACAATCGTTTATTCTTTCAGCCGGATTCCCTTCAAATACTTTTTCCCAATCATTTCCTGTTTTTTCAAGAAACACTGCCAAAAAATAATCATCATTGCTTCCACATGCCCACATCGTTTTACCATCTGGAGAGGATATGATACTTTTCAAATTAACTGTAGTCCCGCTCTCAATCTTTGCCCAGATACTTCCGTTCCAGTGTGCGATGCTACCTGAATTCCCTACAAAGTAAATATTGTTGGAACTTAATCCCCAAGCTTTGGATAATGATAAATCGGGGGATAAAGTTGTTCTAAGATCATGCATTATCCAGTTATTACCATCACCGTGAATTGGTAAGCTTCCTACAAACCAAATATCTTTTTCAGAAAACACAAAAGTTCCATCTAAGGGTGGGGTAATATTATTCTCTCTAAACAGGACTGATATCCTCTTCAGCTCCCACTTTGTTCCATCCCAATGAACTGCATTGTAGCATTTTGGATTGGGGTTTCCCAATGAATCATTCACATAAATTTCCCCTACTGCCCAGATGTTGTTTTCATCTATTATGGCTACATCATATAATAAACTGTGGGAATGTTCGCCAAACTCAAATGTTTGCCAGGTAAAGTTGTGGCTTGTTGTATCAAGGGTCTTTACCGTTATTTCATTACTGATTAATGTCTGTCCCTGATTAAGCAATATTACCTGAAACTTGTAATTCCTGTTTACTTCAAGGGAATCAATATACAGTATGGTATCTTTGGTTGTTACTGAAACAGGTTTGTCTTTTATCCCGTCTATTCTAATCACTCCCTCTGCCGGAAGATCAATATCGCCTACTTTTAATTTAAGCCATATCTCATCGCATGAAACATCTGCAGCTTCAATGAAACTCTTTTCCCTTTCCGGAACTTTAATCTCCGGATCTGTCGAATTACAACTCAGACTTATTATTGCCACAAATAAACTAATTATTATTTTTTTCATTCCATTTGCCTTATGGTTCTTAGTGCTTTGTAATCAATTATTTAATCTTCTCCGGTTCTTTAAGAACACTTCTCCGCGGAGGAGGTTTTAGAATTATTATAAGCTGTTTGTTAAGATATTTCATTGCTCATTTTACGACATTTAATCTTTTTGTAATATCAATTTACAAAATTTTTTATAGCAAGACTATCAGGCGGCGCCTGATTTTTAAAAATAAATATGTCGTTTTTAGCGTTTTTTCGCCACCCGGGGTTTTCTCATTTCACGAAATGATTTTTATCACTTTTTAATCTTTTGCTTTTTATAACTGTGCTTAAAAGCGAGACAGGTACAACGGATTTACCAACGGACTATTTCACCAGTTCTATTTTTAATGAATTTATTACTTCCATCCCATCGCTTTGCCGGTATGAACACCTTACTATGTACACCCCGCTTGCCAGACCGGTACCGTTAAATCTGACTTCATGCTTTCCTGCTTCCTGTTCTTCATCCACCAGTTTCCCTACCTCCCTCCCAAGAATGTCATATATCCCTAAAATCACTTTACTGTTTACCGGTAACTGATAACTGATTACTGTCTCCGGATTAAATGGATTTGGATAAGCGGAGAGCAATTGATAGCTTTCAAGTTCGTTTTCCCCCTTTTCTTCTCTCATTGACGTTGTAGTATCAACATGCGCACTTGTATCTCCAAGAAATATTTCCACCTTACCCGGTCTGTAAAATGATGTGTTGTCATCAGTTTGCCCTATGAATATATCATCTGCTCCGTCTCCATTTACATCTCCCAGGTTCCCAGAGACCGCCCCCTCCCAATAGTCTTGCGCTAACCATTTTTTTGTTGGATATTCAGCGAAATTTCTTGTCCCCAACCAGAGATATGTATCATGTGTCCCCAGACCAAACATCTTTATCAATAAATCATTAATTCCGTCTCCGTTTGCATCTATTTCTCCTGCAATTTCATTTGATATGTATCGGTTCGATGTGTTTAAAGTCTTCCAGATTGTAGTATCAACGGGATATCCCCCTTTTAGTATTGCCCCCTTATGATAATAGGGATCACCCTTATAATCTGATATTAGATCTACTTTACCATCTCTGTTGATATCTTTGATAAAAAAATATCTGGTTAAAATTCCAATTTCACTCTGTGTGTAGGCTCTGAATTCCTGTGCCGGTAATGAGATATCCCAATCCGGATTTCCAAGATATATTTCCATGAAATCATACCCCGGGACTCCCCCATATGTGGATTTATATCCTTTAATTATCAAATCCGATAACCCGTCATTGTTCAGGTCTATTGAACTGATTGAGTTTATTCTTCTTAGAGTAACTGAATCCCCCTCCATTAATGTTATCGGGATTGTATCTATTCGTCCATTTTCTATTTTATAAAAATATATCGTTCCGAATTGTTTGTTCGGACTATAACGGGTTCCAAAATCATATGCCGCCAATTCTTTTTTCCCGTCTCCATCAAAGTCAGTAATTAATTCCATATAATATCCCCAACCTCCGGAAGCTCCCTCGGGTTGAGAAAATATTTGATCAGGTATGCTATCTAACAGTATCCCCCCATAAAAAATCAGAATATTTGCTATACGAGGTTCTGGTTCATGCCCAGAAGTCAATGATGATATAATCAAATCTTTATATTCATCGTTATTTATATCATCAGAAAGTAAACTCTTGGATATTGTCAATTTTTGAAAAGGTAAACGGAAGACTAAATCTGGTATTGAATCAATAGTTTCTCCTCCCCAAAATATTGAGTGAAAAGCAGTTTGATCTACATACTCTCTGTTTTCATATATCATAAAATCATCATATCCGTCATTATTCTGATCTCCAAGAGAAATCACACTCCCTTTTGACGAGTATGCAGGTTTGATGTTTATTTTTCCGTAATAACCGGTAAACTGGGAATAACTATAACCTGAAAAAACTATCTGTAATAGAAAACTGATAAGAATTATTATTTTCATTTTGTTTGCCTTATGGTTCTTAGTGCTTTGTAATCAATTATTTAATCTTCTCCGGTTCTTTAAGAACACTTCTCCGCGGAGGAGGTTTTAGAATTATTATAAGCTGTTTGTTAAGATATTTCATTGTTCATTTTACAACATTTAATCTTTTTGTAATATCAATTTACAAAATTTATTATAGCAAGTCTATCAGGCGGCGCCTGATATTTCAAAATAAATATGCCGTTTTTAGCGTTTTTTCGCCATCCGGGTTTTTCAGAATTCACGAAATGATTTTTAACACTTTTTAATCTTTTGCTTTTTATAACTGTCCTTAAAAGCGGGACAGGTACAACGGATTTACCAACGGAC
>JAAYVN010000047.1 GCA_012517155.1 Ignavibacteriales bacterium
AGTACTGTTTTTTAACAAGGTTCCAAGGCGTTTGGTAATGTTTCACACAGAGACCACAGAGATGAAAATGCAGAGTAACGCAGAGAAAAAGACAATGGCAGGAATGAAATTACTCAATGCAACACACGCTGACGGGACGCGAAGAAATTGTTAAGTAAGCCAGGGCAGTGATTTTTTTGTCTTTTTTAGCTTTTTTTTAGAAAAACAATTAGAAAATTAAAATTATGGTTAAAAGACCTATTAAAATGAAACAAATTCACCTTTTTCGGATTCTTTTGATATTCGCATCTGCCTTGATAATCTCTTTAAATTTAGTTAATTTTGCAGGTTGTTTTGGATGCCCTTATTCATTTACGGGCTCTTCCGTACCACCGCATCTCAAAACAATTGCAATTCCGTTTTCTGAGGACCGCAGTGGTTCCGGTGATCCTGATCTCCGAAACCTTCTGACATCTGAACTTACAAAAAAGTTTATTGATGACAATAGTTTCAGAATTACGGAAAGAAGTTATGCTGATGCTTTACTCGAATCATATATTGCCTCAATTAACGATGCTCCGGCAGTGGTTAGTTCAGGTGAAAATATTGAAACGCGGAGAATTACCGTAGGGGTTTTTGTAACTTACAAAGACCTTGTTCAGAAAAAGGTGATTTATGAAAAGCAGTTCTCTGACTTTGGCGATTACCCGGCGGGTGCAGGGATTGAAGGCAGGAAAGAAGCAATCCGACTCGCCGTTAATAAAATTACTGATGCAATATTACTGGATACTGTATCAGGTTGGTAAAAAAATAATTCATTAGGAGGATATAATGGATGAGATAGTACTTATCTCATACTTTCTCTCATTGCTGGTGTTGTTTGTGTTTGGCTCTCACGGTTTTATAATGGTCTACTATTATAATAAATACCGAAATGTTAAAAGGAATAATCCAAAATCCGATTTCAAACCGGAATCAACAGTAACAATCCAACTGCCTTTGTATAACGAGCAGTATGTGGTTGAAAGACTTATTGATTCAGTATGCGAAATTGAGTACCCAAAGGACAAACTGGAAATCCAGGTGCTGGACGACTCCACAGATGAAACTGTGGACATTGTGGCAAAAAAAGTTGCCGAGAAACAGGCGCTTGGTTATGATATTGCGCATGTAAGAAGATCAAGCCGCGAAGGTTTTAAAGCCGGAGCACTAAAGGAAGGGCTTAAAACCGCTAAAGGGGAGTTTGTTGCCATTTTCGATGCAGATTTTGTACCGGAAAAGGACTTTTTGTATAAAACCCTTCCGCATTTTGCAGACGATAATATCGGAATGGTGCAGACAAGATGGGAACATCTTAACGGTGACTACTCAATCCTGACCAAGGCACAGGCGCTTGCGCTGGATGCGCATTTTGTTATTGAGCAGAATGTACGCAATAAAGCGGGATTCTTCATTAACTTTAACGGCACCGGTGGTGTATGGCGCAAATCATGTATTTATGACGCAGGCAACTGGCATGCAGATACGCTTGCGGAGGATCTTGACCTTAGTTACCGCGCACAGTTAAACGGCTGGCGGTTTGTATTTTTAAAAGATTCCATTTCCCCGGCTGAACTTCCTTCTGAAATCAATGCGTTAAAAGCTCAGCAGTTCAGATGGACTAAAGGGCATATTGAGACGGCGAAGAAACTTCTTCCCCTAGTGTGGAAGGCTAAAATTCCGTTCAGAATCAAAGTACAGGCAACTTTCCATCTTTCAATTAACTTTGTTTTTCCGTTCACACTGCTTGCTGCAATTATGAATGTTCCGCTGGTGTTTGTTAAAAATTCCGGCGCACATGAGATTTACTTCGCGATTTTATCGACGTTTGTACTTGCATTCATAGGTTCATTTATATTTTATCTGACCAGTCAAAAGGATATCCGACCGGACTGGCGAAAGAAGATAGTTCTTTTCCCCTTGTTTATGGCCGGGAGTATGGGGCTGGCGGTTAATAATTCGAGAGCGGTAATCGAAGGTTTGCTTGGCAGAAGAAGTGAATTTGTACGTACACCAAAGTTCAATAAGATCGATAAAACCGATCAGATAAAAGCCAATAAGTACATCAGCCGCAAACTGGAGCCCGGGGTTATAGTTGAGTTGGTTATGGCGGTTTACTGCTTTGTGGGAGTACTTTCATCAATTTATTTTCTGGAAATTGCCACTTTGCCATTCCAGTTGCTTTTCTTCCTTGGATTTGCATTTATGTCGGGCAGTTCCATAAGACATGCGTACAGCAAAAAATAGGTTGTGATTGAAAACCGACAATGTTGCATTTGAAAATAAAGTTAAACTAATCTGCGAGTCTGAAATTCAATCTCCGCTTTTTGCCAGATGGGCCTGGGCGGAGATTGAAAACAATAATATTGATAATGCTCTAAATATCCTAGAGTCCGGCCTTAAAACCTATCCCGATTATCCCGTTGCGCATTTTATTTATGGCAAATGTCTTGTCCTGAAGGGGCGTGTGGAGGAGGCAAAAGCCGCGGTTCTGAAGGGGGCGGAACTGATTCACAGCGAGGAGAGTTTTGTTTATTATAATGATATGATTGCGACCCTGAGCGGTGAGACAGAGTCTGAAGGCGGGTTGAGTATTGAGTCCCTGGCAGAACAGCTTGCGAATGCCAAGATGCCTAAATTCATGCCGCCACCGGAGAATTACACGGAGGAGGAGGTCCCTGATTTTGATGTATCGTTTTTTACGGAAACTTATGCAAAAATTCTTTTAGAGCAGGGAAAGGTTGCAGAAGCAATTACGGTTTTTGAAAAACTTATTCAACTTCATCCTGAAAAACGAGAGTATTATCTCTCCAGGGTTGAAGAGATTAAAAAAGAGGACTAAAGTATTACCGGCAGGTGTTTGTGCCTGAGTCGGTTTATTTGGTCGCTAAAGGAAATTTATATTTACCCCTTGTAAAGTTGTCTGAAAAACAGGACTGATTATAAGGGAATTGTTATAAAGAAAAAAATTACATGAAATTAAAATAATCTAACCATTATGAAAGAAAAAAGATGAATAAAAAAACGATTGACCAGATAGAACTTAAAAACAAGAAAGTACTTGTGCGTGTAGATTTCAATGTTCCATTGGACGAAAACAAAGAGATCACAGACGATAAACGAATTGTGGAATCCCTCCCCACGATAAAAAAGATCATTGCCTCCGGAGGAAAGACAATACTGATGAGTCACCTCGGACGACCGAAGGGGGAGAAAAACCTAAAATACTCGCTTGCTCCAGTAGCGCAAAAGCTTTCTGAATTACTAAACAAGCAGGTAATATTCGCCAACGATTGCATCGGTGAAGAAGTAAAAGCCCTCGCAGATTCACTCCAACCGGGTGATGTACTTCTGCTCGAGAACCTTCGTTTCTATAAAGAAGAAGAAAAGAACGTCCCCGAATTCGCTGAAAAATTAGCCTCACTCGGAGACATTTACGTAAACGATGCTTTTGGCAGTGCTCACCGTGCGCATGCATCCACGGAAGGGGTTACAAAATTTCTTCCGGTAGCAGCAGGAGGGTATCTTATGGAAAAAGAGCTCAACTATCTCGGCAAGGCAGTTGCCAATCCGGTGCGCCCATTCTGTGCAATCCTCGGTGGTGCAAAAATCTCGGGCAAAATAGATGTTATCAACAATCTTATCGATAAAGTTGACACGCTAATCATCGGCGGAGGAATGGCATTCACGTTCTTCAAAGCGCAAGGATTTGAGATTGGGAAATCGCTTCTGGAGGAAGAAAAGATCGAGCTAGCGAAGGAAATTCTGGAAAAAGCGAAAGGCACAAAATTAAACTTCCTTCTTCCCGTTGATGTTGTAGTTGCACAAGAATTCAATAATGACTCCCCTTCTGAAGTGGTAAAGGCAGATTCCATACCAGCAGATAAAATGGGGTTGGATATCGGTCCGGAAACAGTGAAATTATTCTCCGAAGCAATTGGTGCTTCAAAGACAATAGTATGGAACGGACCAATGGGAGTTTTTGAAATGGATAATTTTGCCAAAGGTACATACGCAGTTGCCAAGGAACTAGCAAATGTAACATCGAAAGGGGCAGTTACAGTAGTCGGCGGCGGCGACTCTGCTGCAGCAATCGAAAAAGCGGGTTTGGCAGGAAGCGTATCACATGTTTCAACCGGCGGGGGTGCTTCGCTTGAGTTTCTGGAAGGGAAAACCCTCCCCGGTGTAGCAGCATTAAATAACCCGGAATAATTTTTTTCAGGAGGCTTGAAAAAACAAGCCTCCTTTTAACTTAAACAAATAAGATAATGGCATATAGCGACAGAGATTATTACAGACCGATGAGAGGATTCAGTTTTTTCCCCCCGGTTATAAAAAACTTACTTCTGATTAATGGTGTGGTTTTTTTTCTCCAGACCATAATGAAAGGGATTTCATTTGAAGGCGTCCCAGCGGAAAGAATTATAATCCGATGGCTTTCACTAATGCCGCTTGGTCATGGATTTGAGATCTGGCAATTGATTTCCTATCAGTTTATGCATGGCAGTTTTCCCCATATCTTGTTTAATATGTTTGCACTCTGGATGTTCGGAGCCGAGATAGAAAACCAGTGGGGCTCGAAGAAATTTTTACTCTTTTATCTTTTATGCGGGGTAGGTGCAGGGCTTCTCCATTTATTTCTTTCTCCGGTTTTATCGGATGTTTTAGCCCCCACAATAGGTGCCTCGGGAGCAGTTTACGGTATTATGATCGCTTTTGCAATGTTCTTTCCGGACAGATATATTTTCATCTATTTCTTTATTCCTGTCAAGGCAAAGTATTTAATCGGATTCCTAATCATACTTGAATTTATGCTTGTTGACAGTGCAGCAAGCAACGTGGCGCATCTTGCCCATCTTGGCGGTGCTCTGATTGGTTTTATTTTTATAATGCTTGACCGGAACACGAGAATTTCCATTAAGGATTCTTTCAACAGAATGAAACGTTCATTCCCAGGTAAAAAGCCACCCTCGGGGGGATCCTATTACTCTCAACCGACCTCATCGACGAACTATCGGACTCCCAATATTGATGAGGCTGACTATTATGATCTGACCGGGAAAGAAGAGCCTGTTACTCAGGAAGAGATTGACCGTATTCTTGATAAGATAAGCAAGTATGGTTACAAGGGACTTACAGATCATGAAAAGAAAATTCTGTTTGAAGCATCGAAAAGAATGCGATGAGGAAGTTTTCCGAAAAATACTATTGGGGAGGTGGTTTACTGCTGGTAATTCTGGCTGTTCTTATTTACTTCCGTTTCTCCACGCAGGAAGTTATACCGGAGGAGAAATTTATGCTGTTCTACATTGATTTCGTGACCGCTCAGGATTCAATGGGGACTGATGTTCCAGCGACAAAAAAAATCCTCTACAGCTTATATAAAAAATATTCTGTTGACAGTACACTTTACCACAACACTATCAACTGGTACTCCAAAGACCCCAAAAGATGGGAGCAATTTTTCGATAGTACAATAAAGATGATGGAGGAGAGAAACAATGCCCTCCGCGACTCCCTGAAAACACTTTCGGGGAAATAAAAACATACTTTGTCTGTGCAAAGAATTTAAGAAAATCACTTACTCACAGCCTTTACGACTCTTATCTCCGGATAAGTCAATTCCGGATGTCTGGCTTTTATTTCCTTCATATCCCTGACGCCCGCAGCCAGTTCCCCCTTTATCAATTCCGCATGCACCGGCTTAACCAGTTTACTCAAATCCAGCGTTGGGTAGAAATCCAGAATCGTCTCGATCTGCATGGAAATGACAGCCTCTTCTTTTTTCAAAGTTGCTGCAATCTCATTCAATGAATAGCCCCGCTTGATAAGTTTAAGTGTATCAGTTAAATTTACGGGTAATTTGCCGGAAAACTCCAGCTCCTCCCCATCCTTCCGGGGAGATGTGAAAGTCTGCACAGCCTCGAGCAACTGTTCCCCCAATTTATTATACATCCGTTCATTAAAACCTTTGATTTTCATCATTGCGGACCGCGTAACCGGTTTCCTGCTTATTATCTCCCTGAGCGTATCATCGGGACAGACAATATACTCCGGCTGACCGAATTTTGCCGATGCTTTTTTCCGGATATCTTTCAACAGAAATAGAAGTTCCATATTTTTTTCATAATTTTCAGTTTCATCTCCTTTCCGGACGAGTCCCCTCTCCTCCAGAAAGTCGATTCCCTTATTCGTTATCTGCAGTTTATTTTTCCTATAGATATTCTGCTTAATAAAGCGGGCGGAAATCATTTCCTTGATTATGCCGCTTATCTCGAACTTTGAGTAATTGGAACATGAGTTAAAACCTGAAAATATCCGGAGCCTGGAGGACTTGGTTGTTCCAGTCAGCAAATTCACCAAATTCCCCTCCAGAAGTCCTTCCTCCGACTCATTAAGGGTTGTCAGGACAGTTTCGTATAAATAATCAGTAATCGCATTTGTGGATGTAGTTACCGTAGTGCAATTATCACACATGCCGCATTTAACATTTTTTCCTTTATCCCCGAAGTAATCGAGTATATACGCAACCCTGCATTCCTTTGTAAAAACGTAGTCGATCATTTTGTCCAGCTTTTTCTTTGCCATAAGAAAAGCGCTGTTAATTTTATTAAAGTCAAGAGTTAACCGTTGAGTATCAACCCGAGGCATGGTTATCTGAACGTTTTCCTGTCCCAGTGGTTTATCGTATTCGATCAAACCGCTTTCGTGCAGATCGCTCATAAAATAGTCGGCGTCTTCGGGATTCATTTCAAGTTCATTTGCAATCCCGGTTAAGGAGATATTCACTTTTCCGTTAAATGCATTACTTCCAAATTTCCTTACGAGGTAAATTAAAAATTCCTGCCGGACTTTATCTTCGCCCCGTTTAATAATTCTTTTCAATGCTTCCGGGGTGGTCTGAAACTGAAAGCGGGTGCTCTTTTCCAATCCGGAGAATAATTTTATAAATCCCCCCTGCTCAAGTATCTTCATAGTTGAATAGAGAAGAGCCTGAGTTACTTCTTTGCGAACATATCTGTTTATATATTCGGTATTTACAGGTATTGGTTTTACCGAAGTCATCCCGACCGCAATCCTGCCGGCATCGCACAAGGCATTATAAACTCCGAGAATAAGTTCCTTGTCGGGATATGAAGTGTTAATGAAGAATTGCTGAGTGTTTATATCGGGATTATCGAATAAGAGAAAAGTATAAGAATCCTTTCCGTCCCTCCCGGCTCTTCCTATTTCCTGATAATAGTTTTCCACTGTGCCGGGCATGTTGTAATGTATGACCACCCTAATATTGCTTTTGTCAATCCCCATACCGAAGGCATTAGTGGCTACGATAACATCAATACCCGATTTTATGAATTCTTCCTGTTTTATCTTTCTCTCGATTGCTGAGAGTCCGGCATGGTAGAATGCAGCCTTAATTCTGTTGACCGCAAGGAATTCATAAACCTCCTCTGCTTTCTTTCTTGATGCCGTATAAACTATTGCGGGTGTTCCCACTTTCCGGATGAGTTCAAGCACTTTATCTTTCTTATTCTTAAGCGGAAGGACTGAGATATGAAGATTTTCCCTCCTGAAACCCCTGACGATAACCGTTGGATCTATTAATCCGAGCTGGTGTACAATATCTTTAACCACTTCCGGGGTTGCCGTGGCTGTAAATCCAGAAAGTTTTTTCATACCCACATAATTGGCAAACTCTTTAATCTTCCGGTAGCTAGGCCGAAAGCTATGCCCCCATTCGCTGATACAGTGTGCCTCATCCACAAATATATAATCGGGCTTAAGGCTTTTTATCTTTTCCGCAAACGAAACGCTCTCAAGTCTTTCCGGTGCGACATAAAGAATTTTTATTTCTCCGCCGGCAATCCTACGAATTACATTTTCAATTTCGTAAAATTCCATTGTGCTGTTAATAAATGCGGCTACTTCCGAAAATTTATTCAGCGCATCCACCTGATCTTTCATCAACGCAATCAAGGGGGAAATAACGATAGAATAGTTATTCCCTGTAAGGGCAGGGATTTGATAACACAGCGATTTGCCGGCTCCGGTAGGCAATACCGCCACCACACTCCGTCCGGCAATTATATTATTTATTATTTCTTCCTGACCCGTACGGAATTCAGTGAATCCAAAGTACTTGCTTAGCGCCTCGCGTTTATCCACTTCTGTTCAGACTTAGTATATAAAATATCTTCTTTCATGAACTTAAATATAAGACAAAAAAAAAGACCGGACTAAAAAATTTTGAGTCCGGTCTTTAATGAAATCTCTTTTTTCAGTTTACAGGGGGAAGGGTTATTAAAGTTAAAGTCTCATCAAACCATTCCTCAGTTAACCCGTTTTCTTCGGCTACAGATTTTAGCCAAATAATTTCTTTTTCGCATAGCTCATTGTCTATTGCGGCCAATTCAATTCCCTCCGAAATGAAAAGTTTTGCGATTTCGGGAGTCGAAAATATTACCGGTCCGTCTGCCAGATATCTGTTATTCATCAGATTTCTGAGTGTATCTTCATAGAAATCCTTGCTGAATCCGAGCCGCCGGGCGGCTTCGCGTATTATTTTTTTCTCTTGCTCAACAAGCCTGTCGTCTTTTCTAGCCAGAATTAACAGACCTTTGAGGTAATTGCTTTTGTCTATAGTGGTTAACACATCTTCCCTCATTTAGTGAATATCAGTTGCAAAATTACAAAAAAAGTGGATTCAAAGAAACACATTTATTAATATAATTTTCGTAATTTAATTAGTTAAGTTTTTTAATAATAGTCATAATTAAGATGCATAAGATTTTAACAGGTTTCGCGCTGTTTTGGTTCATTTTTTCGTTTCCGGTCACTCCTCAGGATAAGATCCCGGAGGAATGGAAAACCCGTTTCGAGAAATCGGGCTTTCTCGAGTCTCCCCGGTATTCTGAAACCATGGATTATTTCCGCAAATTCAGCGAATTCTCTCCGATTGTTCGCTTTAATTCCATAGGAGTATCCCCTCAGGGACGGGAAATTAATTATTTGATAGTTTCCAAAGATAAATGCTTCACCCCCGAAGAGGCGCACGAGTCCGGGAAGCCAATTCTCCTGATTATCAGCGGTATCCATTCCGGCGAAATTGAGGGGAAAGATGCGTCAATGCTCCTCCTGCGGGAAATTCTTGTAACAAAGGAAAAGGAATTCTACCTTGATAGCCTTATTCTTTTAGTTGTTCCAATCTTCAGCGTGGATGGACATGAAAGAAGTTCGGCTTTCAGCAGAATTAACCAGAACGGACCCGTTGAACAGGGTTGGCGCACTACCGCCCAGAATCTGAATCTCAACAGGGACTGGCTTAAAGCGGATGCTCCGGAAATGCAGGCGCTGCTGAGGCTATTTTCCGTCTGGCTGCCTGACCTGTGGATAGATTCCCACACTACCGACGGTGCGGACCATCAATATACCTTGACTTATGGACTTGAGAAGTTCGCCAATGTTGAAAGCGGTCTGGCTGATTTCACAAAGAATGAACTGATACCGCATATTGAAAAGTATGTTACTGGAAAAGGTTATCTCGTTGCACCATACGTTGGTTTCGTTAAGGAAAGCCCTGAAAACGGACTGTATGACTGGGTCGGTTTACCTCGTTTATCAAATGGATATGGAGCAGCACAGAACAGAATCTGCTTCCTGATTGAAACTCATATGATTAAACCCTATAAAGAACGTGTTTTTTCAACTAAAGCGGGTATGGAGTCATTTCTCGAATTACTCTACCACCGAGGCAGTTATATCAAAAAACTTAATAACGACGCTGACGGAAACAGCCGATGCGATTATGGAGCGCAGGGAAAATGGTTTCCGCTAACTTTCTCACGGACACAAAAATCAACGGACTTTCTTTATAAAGGATTTGAGACTATAGGGGAAGAAAGCAATATATCGGGAACGAAGAAAATTAAATATACCAATATCAAAAAGGATATGACTGTCCCGTTCTATAACGATATGGCAGTAACAGATTCTGTTAAACCGGCGAAATTCTACTTTATCCCCGAAGAATGGGAATCCCTGGTTAAACGGCTGGAACTTCATGGTGTGGTCTATAAAAAACTCACAAAAGATACAACATTCCGGGTTACCCGGTACAAGTTTAAGGATGTTAAACTAAGCGAGGTTTCTTATGAGGGGAGGCAGACAGTAACATGCAGTTACGACACTTTCACGGCAGTGGAGAGAATTCCGGCAGGTACTTTCCTGATCCCGACAAATCAGCGCGCAGTTCGTGTTATTGTTCACGCCCTGGAACCCAAAAGCCCGGACTCTTTCCTCAGGTGGGGATTCATGAATTCCATTTTCGAGAGAAAAGAATATTTTGAGTGGTACGTTATGGAGGAAGTGGCGCTTAAGATGTATAACGAGGATCCGATACTCCGTAAAGAATTCGATAAACGGCTTTCGGAGGATGAAAAGTTCAGGAATGAGCCATATGCCAGACTGAATTTCTTTTATGAACGCTCCCCCTATTTCGATAAGAAATTAAATTTATACCCGATTTTTCGGTTTGAGTTTTAAGAGGATTGTTGTATTTTTAATGATTAGTATATTTATTTTAGGATACCAGCTTTCAGAATGAAATTGGCTCTGCGGATTAATTCCGTTATTTACGTTTTTTTCTTTTTCTCGCTTGCCACAATTGCACAGACAATCCCGGCTAATAAGTACGGGCTTAAGGTTGTTGACAGCTTCGACACTTATGAGCAACTGGTTGCTAAGAACAGCAATAAACAGCTTGTTGATCTCGAGGAGTTTATCCCGGGAATAAAGATTGATATCAAATATGCAACCCCCGATAACTTCACCGGGAAGGTTCTTTACCCGAAAGCCAAAGCATTTGTGCGCCTCCCCGTTGCAAAGGCTCTCCTAAAAATCCAGCAGGCACTTAAAGAAAAAGGACTTGAACTTAAGATTTTTGACGGCTATCGCCCTTATGACATAACAGTTTTTATGTGGGGTGCTACTGAATTGAAAAAATATGTAGCTAATCCAAAAGAAGGAAGCAGACATAACCGGGGTTGCGCAGTTGACCTAACAATTATTGACTCGAAGACCGGCGAGGAACTTGAAATGCCAACACTTTACGACGACTTTACTCAAAAGGCCAACCACAATTATAATAAACTCTCTAAAACCGCTCTGAAAAACAGGGAGTTGCTTAAAAGTCTCATGACTAAAAATGGATTTTCTATTATGCAGGCGGAGTGGTGGCACTATGATTTTAAGGGTTGGAAAAACTACGAACTGATGAATATTTCTTTTGACGACTTAATAAAAAATAAACCAGATTAAATAATTTACCAATGGAGATGAGATGAAAAAACTCTACTTATCAGGACTGATAATTCTATTCCTGATGTCCAATCTTGTTGTTGCTCAGCATATTAATGGCTTGAACGTAACTTCGGGAAACAGCGGATACACAATTGACTTTTCGCTTCCCGAATATTCTTTTCAGCGGGTTGACCTTGAACAGGGTGAATTCACTAAATTGATACTTCCGGATTACGGAACAACCACCGATATCGGCTATCCTGCACTTCCGCAGATATCCTTCAATCTTTCGATAACTTCAAACGATGATGTAAAGAACATCTCCGTTTCGAATCTGTTATCTTCTATCGAAATTCTGCAAAGCCCCGTTTATCCTTTCCAGGAGCCGTGGCCCAGAAATAAACCATTGAAAGAAAGACCTTTTTCGTTTAACACTAAATACTATTCCTCAACAGGGGATCCGAACGCTCCTCTTTACAAAATTTCAGAACCTTATGTGATTGGCGGTGTTAAAGGTGTTACGATTACAATTTATCCTTTTGCATTCAATCCCGTGGCAAAACAACTTAAAGTTGTTAAGCATGCAACTTTTACGATCGAACTTCAAAAACCGGTTGAAAGAGTTAACGGATTATCCGATTCCTATAATCTTTTCTTAAAGAGCTTTTTCCAGGATTATAAAGCGGGATCTTCGAAGAGCTTGAGGAACTACCTCATAATTACCGCTCCTGAATATGAAGCAGGACTAGCTCCTTTCATAGCTCACAAAAACGGACTCGGTTATAATATTACTCTTGTCACCACAACCGTTACCGGAACAACTACCACAGCTATAAAAACTTATATCCAGAATCTTTATGCAAATCCGACCACCAAACCCGAGTTTATTCTCCTGGTTGGCGATACGGATAAAATTCCCGCCTGGACAGGTAGCGGAACAGGCAGCCCGCGAACAGACCTCAATTATGTTTTGCTAGAAGGAACTGATTATTATGCAGATGCTTTCATCGGCAGATTCTCAATAGCAAGTCCCTCGCAGTTACAAAACGCCATCAACAAAACGATCTATATGGAAAATTATATCGGAACATTCGAAAAAAAGAATGTTTATATGGCTTCCGAAGATAACTACTCAATAACCGAGGGAACTCATAATTTTGTTATTGACAATTATTTCCAGCCTTCCGGTTATTCTGCACTCAAGTTGTATACCCACACATATAATGCTACAACACAACAACTTGTAAATGCTCTGAATGCTAATCAGGTGTTTGCGATTTATTCGGGTCATGGTGCTGAAACTTATTGGGCGGATGGTCCGGTGCTAAATCAAAGTCAGGTTAATGCCCTTACCAATACCGTGTTTCCGTTTGTATACTCCTTCTCCTGTATAACGGGATCCTACCACATTGCAGAATCATTTGGAGAGACATGGCTTAGAGCAGCAACCGGCGGAGTTACTTTCTACGGCTCTTCGGTTAACTCCTACTGGGATGAGGATGATATTCTTGAAAGAAGGATATTTAAATCAATGTATGATGAGGGGATATCAAAAGTCACCCCAATGTTTGACAGAGGAAAGTATTTGATGGTTCAGCATTTCGGAGGATCGGTTACATCCGGTTCAATGATGCTTCGCTATCTTGAGATGTACAATCTTATGGGCGATCCTTCAATCGAGACAAAAAAAGTCATTCCTCCTGACACAACTCCTCCGGATCCGGTAACCAATTTAGCGGTTACATCACCAACTTCAAACTCACTTACTCTAACCTGGACAGCACCATATGATAGTACTTTCGGCGGAATAGCTGCATACGATATACGCTACAGTACTTCAGCAATTAATGACGGGAATTTCAATACGGCTCCCCGGGTAGTACTGCCAATGCAAAGTGATTCTGCCGGAACTCCTAAGTCCCTTGAAATCGACAGCCTTGCATTCAGCACGCAATATTACTTTGCAATTAAAGCCCTGGATTTATGGGGTAATACTTCTCCAATATCAAACATCGCAACAGCTTCAACCTGGGGTGCTCCTCAGATACTTGTGACTCCGAACGCTATTAACAAACAGGTTCCTTCGGGCGTTGTGGTTACGGATACTATTAGAATTAACAACGTCAGCCCGCACAACTCCACTCTTGATTATTCTGTTGTAATGGAGAATAATAATTATCCTAATAAAATTCAGTTCAGGATTATTCCGCTCGCTAATAATACAGAAAATTCTGAAGTGGACAAAGATTATCCGGTCACAACCGGTGGTCAGTCTATTGAAGGATTGGGAGGTCCGGATGCTTTCGGTTATCAATGGATTGACAGCGACGAACTTCAGGGTCCGGTTTATGAGTGGAATGATATTGCTGCGACCGGTACTCCGGTTACCAATTGGATTGCCACCGGAACATTTGGAGCAACGGACGAGGGTTACTCCGGTCCTTATAACCTTGGATTCAATTTCAAATTCTATGGACAGGTTAAAACACAATTTTATCTGTCATCGAATGGATTTATCTCTTTTGCACCGATAACCGCAAATGCATTTTCAAATGCTTCAATTCCTACTGCCGGTGTTCCAAATGAGATTATTTGTCCGTTCTGGGATGACCTCGATGCAAAATCTCCCGGTACCGTTCACTATAAACAGGATGGTAATAAAATAATTATTCAATGGACCAACTACCAGCGATATAGCGGAACATCAAGTTATACCTGGCAGGTTCATCTCTACTCAAGTGGAAAAATCCTGGTTTACTATAACACAATGACAGGTACTATCAACTCCGCTACGATCGGGATCGAAAACTCAACAGGTACAGTTGGTCTTCAGGTTGCTAAAGATGCAAACTATATAAAGAACAACCTTGCTCTCAAGATTTCCGCCGACCCTGAATGGGTGCTCACGAATAGTCCGCTTGCAGGTACATTGCATAACGGAAATACTGCGGCGATTGAAATGACTTTCAAGAGCGAGGACTTCCCGCTTGGAACTTATTCAATGGATATTGTTGTCAATAACAATTCCGGAACTCCGGTTGTAACTGTGCCGCTTACAATGGTTATAGCCCCAATTCCTGTTGAACTCACCTCCTTTACCGTTGAACCGGTTAAGGATAATGTTCTGTTAACCTGGACAACAGCAACAGAAACCAATAACTCCGGATTCAGCATTGAAAGAAAGAATGTCAGTGCTGATACCTGGACTCAGGTTTCTTTCATAGACGGTAAAGGAACTACAACCGAAGCAACTTCTTATACGTTCACGGATAAGAACCTGAAAGCCGGATCTTATGAATATCGCCTGAAACAGATTGATTTTGACGGGACATTCTCTTATAGTAGCGTGGTTAAAATAGATCTCGATATCCCGGCAAATTATGTCCTCGAACAGAATTACCCGAATCCTTTCAATCCATCGACAACCATTAAGTTCGGTCTGCCTGCGGATAGTCAGGTTAAAATAAATATTTTCAACAGCATCGGTGAAAAAGTGGCTGAGTTAATTAACTCAAAAATGACTGCAGGTTACCACACCGTGAATTTTGATGCTTCGAACCTGACAAGCGGAATTTATTTCTACCAAATAAAAGCTGATAATTTTGAAAGCATTAAGAAAATGATGCTTATTAAGTAACCGCTTTTCATCCTTTTTTATTAAACTGAAGGCTGCTGCAAAGCAGCCTTTTTTTTTAGCAGTAATGTAAAAACCAGGAAATAATTCAGAAACCTCTTGAATTTATGAGAAATACTTAATAGATTGCATTATTCAATTCTGTATATTTTATTTACACTTTATACCAGATGTTGCAGAATTTTTAATCAAAATTTATAAATTTTAATGCTATGCCCGCAAAGTTGTTTAATAAAGTCAGTGTAAAACTGATATTAATATTATGTGCAGTAGTACTTGTGAATCTTGGATTTTACTCGTACTATACGATTTCCAAACTAAAGCAGGATATCAGTTTAGCATGTACACAGAATGCACTGAACCTGAGCGATATTGTTAAGAAATCTACCCGATATAGCATGTTGTTGAACAAGCGGGAAGATATTGCCCAGATTATCAATACAGTTGGAACCGAAAAGGGAGTTTACGCTATCAAGGTTTATAATAAGGATGGACTTGTGGCATATTCTTCCGACAGCAGCGAAGTGGGTAAGATATATGATGTAAAATCTCCATCCTGCAGCCCGTGCCATAGTCAACCCCAGCTTCCTTCTAACCTTCCCCTTGAGCAAATGGTCCGGTATTTTTGGAACAAGGACGGACAGAAAGTTCTGGGCTTGATTAATCCTATTTATAACGAAAAGGACTGTTATACCGCCGAATGCCATTATCACTCCGGTGATGTTAAACTGCTGGGACTATTGGATATTCAAATGTCCACGGACAGAGTGGATAATGTGGTTAACTCTAATGTATCTGGTATTGTAACAAGCACTATTATCCTGACAGGAGTTCTCGCATTGATAATTGCACTTTTCGTTAATTTGATGATCAATGTTCCTTTGAAAAAAATATCTACCGGGATAAAAGAGATAAGCCGCGGAAATATGAATTACAAAATACCCCTGGAGTCAAGAGATGAGCTTGGGGTTATTGTTAAACAATTTAACAATATGTCCACAAGTTTGGATAAGGCTTATAAGGAAATTAAGGACTGGTCCGAGACTCTAAACATGAAGGTGGAGGAAAAAAACGAGGAGTTGAAGAAGATCTATGAACAAGTTGTGCAAATAGAAAAACTCGCCTCGCTCGGAAAACTATCCGCCACTGTTGCCCATGAACTTAACAATCCGCTGGAAGGAATATTAACCTACTCGAAACTGATTGCGCGGAAACTCGACAAGGATAATGGAACCGGACAATTTGATCCCCTCTTAAAGTATCTCCGCTTGATTTCTGACGAAACCTCAAGATGCGGACGGATAGTAAAAGATTTGCTGTTATTCAGTCATAAAGAAGAGGGTATATTTGATAACAGCAACATTCGCGACATAATTGAGAAGAGTTTGATGATCATAAATCATCATTTTGAAATACACAAGGTGCGGCTGCTTACACATTATCCCCAAGAGTCCATTATAGTAAATTGCGACCGCCAGCGAATTGAACAAGTAATTGTATCGGTGTGCATTAACGGGATTGAATCAATGCCAGATGGAGGGACTCTGAAAGTGAGTCTGAGTTCCGAAAATATGTACTGCGTTATACGAATTGCCGATGAGGGAAAGGGAATTTCCGATAAAGACCTTCCGAATATTTTTGAGCCTTTCTATACGACTAAGAGTAATGGCAAAGGTACCGGATTGGGTCTTGCAGTAGTCTATGGAATTATTCAACAGCACAAGGGGAATGTCACTGTTGAATCAACCTCGTCAAGAGGAACTGTATTTAAAATTGAACTACCACAATTAAGTTAAGGGTGTTATGGAAAAAGTTAGAATTCTGATAGTTGATGATGAGAACATAGTCAGGGAATCATTGTTTCATTGGTTTGAAGAAGAGGGATATGAAGTGGATGTCGCTGAAGATGGGGAAACTGCTTTGAAAAAATTCGAGAAAGGCAAGTATAATCTCATGCTGGTTGATATGAAAATGCCGGGAATGAGCGGACTTGATCTTCTTACCAGAATAAAGGAAATTGATGATGAGGTGATTTTTATCCTGATAACTGCCTTCGCATCAGTCCCCACAGCTATAAGAGCTCTGAAAGACGGTGCCTTTGATTATATAACCAAACCTATTGATCCCGAAGAGTTATCTCATATTGTTGATAAAGCCCTGAATCAGCAGAGTCTCAAAAAGGAAAATATTCTGCTCAAAACAAAAATTGATGAGATAATCAGACCCGATAACCTCGTCGGCGAAAGCATGCAGATGAAAAAAATATTTTCTCTTATAAATACCGTGGCACCTACAGATACA
Source organism: Ignavibacteriales bacterium (assembly GCA_012517155.1). Taxonomy (GTDB): domain Bacteria; phylum Bacteroidota; class Ignavibacteria; order Ignavibacteriales; family Ignavibacteriaceae; genus JAAYVN01. The sequence continues at coordinate 17,252 of JAAYVN010000047.1, forward strand.
ACTGTTATGATACGAGGTGAAAGCGGAACGGGAAAAGAGCTGATCGCAAAGGCGATTCATATCAACAGCAACCGGAAATATTTTCCGATTATTACTGTTAACTGCGGAGCTTTGAGCGAATCACTTCTGGAGAGCGAATTGTTTGGTCATGAAAAAGGCGCTTTTACCGGCGCACAATATAAACGAAAAGGAAAGTTTGAGATGGCTAACGGGGGAACTATCTTCCTTGATGAAATCGGTACGGTTTCTCCTAAAATGCAAATTGATCTCCTGAGAGTACTCGAAACAAAACAGTTTTATCGAGTCGGCGGAAATGAGATGATTAAAAGCGATTTCAGAGTAATTGCCGCTACGAATGAGAATCTCGAAACACAGTTGAAAAACGGTCTGTTCCGGGAAGATTTATACTACAGACTGAATGTTTTCTCTATCTTTATTCCCCCGCTTAGGGAGCGGCGTGATGATATTGAGTTGTTGGCGCAATACTTTCTGAAGAAGTTCAACACTAATATGAATAAGAAGATCTCGGACTTCAAAAGAGAGACAATGGATTTTCTTGTTAACTATAACTGGCCTGGTAATGTCAGGGAACTGGAAAATGCAATAGAGCGAGCCGTTGTGGTTTGCAAGGAAGATAAAGTAAGTGCCGAAGACCTGCCTTTCCATGTCGGAGATGTTTCCGTGCTCGATGAAGGAGATAAATCTCTTGCCGCTCTGGAAAAACGGCATATTATAAAAATACTGCAAGAGAATAACTGGAATATTAGCAAGAGTGCCGAGATCTTGGGAATTGACCGGGTGACTTTGTACAATAAACTGAATCGCTTCGGACTTAAAAGAGATAATTCATAAGCCTGACTTATGACTCGCATTTTTCTTGCACCGGCAGGAGCAATAAATAATCAACTTCTTGAGAGGATTGCCGAAGATATCAAATCTAAATTGCATGCCGATGTGTCAGTTATTAAATTGAACTTTGATCTTGAGGCCGTCCGCTCCCCTGAAAGAAATCAATACTTCTCTACCCGTTTGCTGGCTCAGGCAATACCTCAAACCACCCACTATGATGGAAAAATCCTAATCCTCATGGATGCGGATCTCTATGTCCCAGTCCTGACGTTTATCTATGGCGAAGCTCAGCTGAGAGGTAAACACTCCATCGTATCATCTTTCAGACTTCATGAGGAATTTTATTCCGGCGAAGTGAACGAGGATTTGTTTTTTGAACGATTAATGAAAGAAGTATATCACGAGTTGGGACATAATTTCGGGCTCATTCACTGCCGGGAATGGGACTGCGTTATGCACTCCTCAGCAGGAATAGAAGAAGTGGACATTAAAGGGGGCTTTTACTGCAGCAGTTGCTCCGCTCAGATTAGTAAAGCCCCGGAATGATTTCTGTTACTAATACTTGAACCCAAGAATTGCATCAGCTAGTTCAGCCGGTCCATGCTTTATTACATCACAAGCCGGTAAAGCAAACTCCTCTTTAATCCGCTCCCTTTCATAGTCAACTTCAGCTTGTGAAAATTTTCTGCCGTTAATTCCAAATCCAATAACCTTGCACGGGAAGAGTGGAGCGGTCATCGCTTCGTAAAGTTCAATTATTCTCTTCATCGGAGGAATTTTTACATGATCAAGATTCTTGGTAAACTCGCGCCCCATTTCGTAACACATAATTAACCCTTGCGGCATTGCACCGTGAAGCAATCCGAGCGTGACCGAAGAATATCTTGGGTGAATTATGCTGGCTTGTCCTTCAATTATGAGTATTTCATGATGCTGGTTGCGCAGAACCATCTCCTCCGCCGCACCGTTTACAAAGTCGGCGATCACAGCATCTATCGGAATTCCGTCCCCCTCAAGCAGTATCCCCGTCTGTCCTGTTGCTACAAATTTAGCATCCTTCCCCCTTCTTTTTAGTTCAAGAGCTATTTCATAGCTTGTTATCATCTTTCCGTTGCTGCAATCGTTCCCAACGGTTTGAATCCTCAAAGTTGTCTCTTTAATCCCCTTGCGGATTGCCACTTTCTTAAAATCGTTCTTGCGGATATCAACAAGCTTCGCTTTGTGTTTACGGGCTGCTTCAACAAATTCCGGATCATCGGAAAGATACTTGTGAAGTCCGGATACAACTGTCATTCCTTTTGAAATGGCTTCCAGAATTATTGGTCTCCATTCATCGGGATATCCCCCCCCGGCTGTTGCAACTCCAAGTAAAAATGTGTTTGCCTCCGGGAAATCATTCAAACTTCCGATAATTGGAATGTTTGTTTCAATTCCAAGAAGCGGACTAACCGGTTCCCCCGTCTTTGTCCTGTCAAACAAGGCAAGTACTTCTTCCGGTTTATAGCAAATCAGATTTATTGCAGTTTTTGCATGTTGAACTGTAGTCATCCCCTCAGTAAGAATTATCATTTTTCTCATAACAGTATGTAGTATCGCGGTTTTGTTTCCGAATTATGAATTAAGCATTTCAATTATTAGTCTTGCAACTTCTTCCGGATTGTCATTCATTGCAAAGTGACTTGCGTTTGGCACTTCAAATAGTTTAACCAGAGAAGATTTTTTAAGTGTCTCCCGGTTCTTTTGCGTAAAACCAATATCATCTTTATCACCCCTCAGATAATAAACCGGAACTGTTGTGGTGATTAGTCTTTCATCTAGATCAGGATGACGGATAAGATAATCAAAATAACCAAGGAATATTTCTGCAGCGATTTTTTTTGGTATCAGTTTTGCATCCCGTACAACCGAAGCCAGATCATCGGGATCCTTAAAATACGGAGTAAAGGCGGATTTTATCGAGGCGTAAGTAACACTCCACATAAGCCCCTTGAGAAGTTTATTTCGGCTGTATTTATCCAGCATCTTCATATCTTTAGTCTCCGCATCCCGGCACAGGGATGGAGAGATAAGCATGAGTTTCCCCTTGAACTTCCTTCTGAAAGCGACCTCTATCAGAACATTTGCTCCAAAGCTGTGCCCGAGAATCAAATTAACTGTCTCAGCCTCCGCAATTGCCTCTACAGAAGCAGCATAACTGCTGATGTGGAAGTCAAAATCATCAGGAAGCAGATTCCCTTTGAATCCCGGAGGATTTCCGCCTATTAAATGAACCCCTGCCTCCTCAAGCGCAGAGTTATTCATTAATTTTGAAAACACAAAGTCGGAACCCATCAATCCGGGTATTAAGAGAACCTTGAATTTAGGAGAGGGAGGAATCTTGTCAACTACTAGCCAACCGGCAGATTTTCTTTCCTTGTTCATTTTACACTCCTATACTAAAGTCAAAAATAATTCCGCACCAAAAATAATTTAATTCCCACAAATAGCCAAATAATTTCTTCTCATCCGCAAACAGATTGCATAAAGCGTATTAAATTTCTTTATTTTTTTGATCTATAAGTTTATAATAACACCCATCTGTCAAAAAAAGTCATTTATTTCTGATTTTTCACAGCTCAAATCAAACATATTACCGCCAACCACTCTAACGTTCTTGGTAATGCAATGTCTTTCTCCCCTGTCTTAATACAATGTAACAATATTCTTTTGAATTCAAAAGAGAGATTTAAATCACAGGTACAAAAAATATATAATTTATTTCTTGATTATCTCAGGAATTTTTTTGAATTTTCGCTATGAAAAGACTTATTTGTTGAGAGGTGTTTATGTTTAAGAATTTTTCTGTGCTTTTTATGTTTGTGTCATTTTTTTTATTTAATTATTCTTTACGACCTCAGGGGGTGGTGGAGATAGGAACTGGAACCGGTTATCAGCGTCAACCGCTGGGTATTTATTATGGTTACGAGCGTGCTGCGGCATTATATACAGCTGCAGAAATTGGCCCGCCCAAATCTATTCAAGCTCTCGGCTGGTTTGTATCTATTAATAGCGGACAAAGTATTCCGGCAAAAATCTATCTGAAGAAAACAACCTCAGTATCTATGACCTCTAATACTTGGAGCAGCATGATTGCGGGTGCAACTCTTGTCTATGAGGGGAGTCTGACGTGCAATTCATCGGGATGGAAGAGTATAGATATTGATGATTTTTCTTACGATCAGGATAATCTCCTTGTCCTTTGCGAAACAAATTATGGAGGCACTGGCACTTCATCATATCCTCAGTTCAGATATACTTCTTCTGGTAGTAACTTATTTCAATCATGGGCGAGTGATAACAGTATCCCACTGGGTGTAGGAACTCTTTCCACAAACCGCCCCAATATACAGATTTATTATCTTTTGGGCGATATGTCATTTTCCTCTGCAACTACTCAACAAGGGACTACTGCAAGAGTATTGGTCGGAGATATAAACCAGGAAATTATAAAACTTAATATTGTTACATCTGGTGCGCAAAATCCGATAAGTGTCTCCTCGATTACATTCAACACTAATGGGACTACTTCTTCGCTTGACGTAACCCGGGCATCTGCTTATTATACGACTACCGATAATTTCTCAACCGATATTCCCTTTGGTAGTCCCGTGTCCAATCCCTCGGGTTCTTTCTCTGTAACTGGAAATCAGGTTCTGAGTAATGGAAATAATTTTTTCTGGCTTGCTTACGATATTAGCGGAAGCGCAACTGCAGGAAATTTTGTTGATGCAGAGTGTTCACAATTTATAACCTCGGAAACCGGCGAAGCTCTGAGAATTCCCGACATTACTTCACCTGCCGGATCAAGAGAGATAAAAACACCCATGAGCGGTACTTACTCTATTAAAAATTCCGGCGGTGATTTCTCTTCTCTGTACGCCGCAGTCTCGCAATTAAATGCAGTTGGATTGAGCGGAAGCGTTATTTTTAATATCCAGGATGGTGAGACTTTTGATGAACCGGGGCTTTCAAATATTACTGTTTCGGGCACAATAGAAAAAACTATAACTATTCGACAGTCGGGGGAGGGTGCAAAACCTGTTTTGATTTTTACGGGAACTACCGGGAATTCCGATGCCGCGATAAAACTTTCCTCGGCTTCCTATGTAGCTATTGAGGGTCTTGATATCCGGAACGGAGAGGGAAATATTGTTGAATATGGAATATATATGCTCGGTACTTCAACCACTGGTTGCAGATACAACTTGGTCAGGGATTGCTCTATTGCTCTTTCGTTAAATAGCACTTATACAAAAGCAATTTATCTATTTAGTTCCGCCTCGTCAAACGCCGCTGCAAATTCTTATAATAAGTTTTACAATAATATTATTAGTTCATCTTATTATGGTTATTATCTGACTGGTTCCGGCATTTATCCTGATAGCAGCAACGAGGTGGGAACTATAGATGGAGGAATCAGCACTCTGAGAAATTGTGAAAGGGCAGGAATAGGTTTATCCTACCAGGTAAACTTTAATGTTTTTAACAATGATATAAGTTTTTCATCAACCTTGGGATATTACACCGGTATTGAAATACAAAATGGATCAAACACTGGAAATATATACGGGAACACTATCCACCACATGAACCACTCCGCAGGAATATCAGGTAATTCGGGATATGGGATGTATCTTACGTCGGGAGCAAATATCCACGTATATAAAAATCTTATTCATTCCTGTACAATAAATGATGGCTCATTTACAGGAATATTTGCCGGTAGGATAACCACACTCCATCTTTTTAAAAATCAGATCTACGAAATCACCAATCAAAGTTCTAATCAGAAGGATATTTCCGGAATCACCCTTGATTTCGGCGAGATGACCGCCTATATTTATAATAATTTCATTTGGGGACTTAGTGCGCCTTCAAGCAGTGGTTTTTCTGTTAGAGGTTTAAAACTTATGGGGAGTAGCACTCCTTCTAATTATTATTTATTCCATAATACTGTGAATATAGCTTTTGAATCATCTAATGCGGGTAATATCGCCGCTGCATATTACTCAAATGATGACCCGGCTGTGATCGATTTGAGAAATAATATTTTTGAATGTATATTATCAGGTACTTACAGTAAGAGTCTTGGACATTATAGATATGCCTCTGACTTCACAAATATCTCGGCTAACTCAAATAATAATATTTATTTTTCGGGAACCCCCTCTGCCTCAAATCTGATTTGTTACGATTCTTATACTCCGGCATCATACCAGACACTTGCTGATTATAAAACCGTCCTGGTAACAAAAGAACAGTCATCTTTCTCCGAGGATGTTCCTTTTGTTAGTGTATCAAACCCGCATATAAAAAGTGATGTGCCCACTAGAGTAAAGGGGAGTGGACAAAGAATTTCAACCCCTTTTCTTATAACCGACGACATTGATGATGAAATCAGGAATCAAACTTTTCCGGATATTGGTGCAGATGCGGGGAATTTTATTGCAATAGATGAAATTCCTCCTGTGATTGAGTATTCTGCATTAACCTCAACCACATCCACAGATAGCAGGACATTAAGTGTATCTATAGAAGATCTATCGGGTATTAATACCTCAAGTGCAAAACCTAGAATTTATTTTAAGAAGTCAACTAATACAAACAACCTGAATGATAATACAAACTCAACAGACGGCTGGAAATATTCAGAGTCTATTTCTTCCTCGTCACCTTTTGAATTTACTATTAATTATGGACTTATTTTCGGAGGAGTAACAAGCGGAGATTCCATCCAGTATTTTATTGTGGCGCAGGATGTAGCCACTACTCCGAATGCAGCAATTAATTCTGGAACGCTGAATGCACCTGTTACCGGAGTGGGACTCACCGCCCCCCACTTTCCGCTTTCCGGAATGATTAATGGCTATAAAATAGTTGGCATGATCACCGGCACATTCACCGTTGGCGTTGGGGGAGATTTTGCCACGCTTACTCTTGCTGCTGCCGATTATAATATGAAACAGCAAACCGGTCCCGTTGTTTTCTCCCTTATTGATGACACCTACCCGGGCGAAACTTTTCCAATAGTATTTAATGAAAATGCCGGTTCGAGTGAAACGAACACCATCACAATCAAACCTGCTTCTGGAAAAACGCCGGTAATATCTGGTTCCTCTTCACAAGCTCTGATTAAATTGTACGGAGCAGATTACTTCATTATCGATGGTTCTAACGGGGCTAAGGGAACTGACAGAAGTTTGACTTTTGCAAATACATATACATCATTTAGCGGTACAAGTTCAAGCATTTGGCTTGCGGGCGCTTCCGCAGGTGCCGGGTGCCATCATGTAACAGTTAAAAATTGCAAACTCACTTCCGGATATAATAACTCTGGTTATTATATAGTGTTTTTCGCCGGTGGGAATACCATCGGAAGCGATGGTTACGATCACGATTTCCTTACCTTAGATAATAATGAACTTTATAATTCCGCTTATGGAATATATCTTTTTGGTAGAACCGGAGGGAAATACAATAACATTTCTATTACAAATAACACCATCGGAGCTTCAACAGGAAAACTTGGTAATATGGCATTATATTTATACAATTGCGAAGATGTCATTGTTCGTGGAAATACAATTCAAAATGTAGAATATGGTTCCAGTAGCCTCACTGCAGTACTCCTTAGCGCGGGAGTTAGGAATGTTATGTTCGAAAACAACGATATTCATTCTGTCCGGGCAAGCACTTCTTCTTCCGGTGGTGGTGCATGCGGTTTGGAAATCAATACTGCCGAAAATCCAGCAAATATAACATTATCGAATAATATTTTTTACAATATATCCGGATCTGGTTATACCGCGGGCTCAAACCGAGCAGTTACGGGAATTAAGTTAAGCTCGGCTAATGGCGTTTATCTTTATTATAATAGCGTAAATCTTTATGGTAACTGTAACCGTTCAAGTGCAACAAGTGATGCAAGTTATGCACTTTATATCAATAGCGGTTCTACAGGCGTGACTCTCAAAAATAATGTTTTCAAAAATAGTTTGGAGAATACTACCGGGGTGTCAACTGCTTATGCAATTTATTCTGCAGCACCAAATACGAATTTTGCTTCAATTGATTATAACAATTACTTTGGCGGGGGCAATGAGGGGGTTCTTGGCTTTCTTGGATCTGCTAGATTGACTATTGCCGACTGGAGAACAGCTACAGGTCAGGATATTCATTCACAAAATACAAACACATATTTCCAGTCGAACTCCGCTTTGTATGTGCCTAATAATTCATCAATAATCGGTGGTGGAACTCCGGTTATAGGAATTACTTCTGACTATGCTGGAACTTTACGCAACGAAACTATTCCTACTATAGGAGCCTTCGAAACCGGCTATAACCCCACCCCAATTGGATGGTGTAATCTGCAGTCCCCTGGAACTTATTCCAAAGGAGAAGGAACTCTTGGCTTTGATATCTATGCACGTGTTTATATCGACGGCATTACTGCAACAGCTGGTGCAACTACTGATCTGGAAGCATATATTGGCTACTCTACCGTAAATACAAATCCTAATACTTGGACTAATTGGACCCGCGCTACATTTAATGTCCAATCGGAAAACAACGATGAGTTCAAACTCACTTTAGGAGAAAATTTTGCACAGGGGACATACTACTTCGCTGCAAAATTTGTTTACAAAGGTATGGAACCGAGATATGGCGGCTATAGCTCGGGCGGCGGTGGCTTCTGGGATGGTACTATTTATGTCTCGGGTGTGCTTACGGTAATTAGTTCAACCATTGGCTGGTGCAATTTGCAGCACCCATCAACGGTAACTCAATCCGAGGGAGGCAGCTTTACTGTTTATGGAAGGGTTTATTCAGACGGAATTACAACCTTGAATGGTGAACAACCCGGTTTAAAGGCTTGGGTTGGGTGGAATTATACAAATACCGATCCATCCACTTGGAGCGAATCTCAATGGGCAGAAGCTTCTTTTTATGCTGAGTACGAAAACAATGATGAGTATAGCGTTGATATAGGTCAAAATATCCAAATGGGTACAGCTTATTACGCTACAAGATTCCAAATACTTAGCGGTTCTTATTCCTACGGTGGATACAGCGTCAGTGGTGGTGGGTTTTGGGATAATAACAGTCACGTTTCTGGTGTCGCCACAGTAAATGAAAAAATTGTTTCCTCTTTCCCCTCCTTCGAGGGTATGGAGAGGGGATACGCCCCACCGGCGGGTTGGAGGGACGCCGATAATAAATGGATTCTTGGAGATAACTCATGGGCCGGTGATTTCGCCATCGGCATAGAATACGACCAAAATGGTACCCTCACAACTAATAAGTTCGTTCTCCCAGCGAATATGAGAATGAGTTTTTACTGGCAGGATGATGACCCTTTCTCCGGACCGTTAAAAATGGTTGATAAGAAATCCAACTCCATAAATGGAATTGAAGAAGAACCATACGATAGAACATTTTTCGAGATAACTACGGATAATGGGAATAACTGGACAACACTGGCTACTTTGTCCGATCAACAAAATTATGGTTCCTATGATCGCGAGGTTTATGACCTCTCCTCATACGGAGGGAATACAGTTTCTTTCAGATGGAGAAACGTTACCGATCAGTCATTTGATGCTACTGGATTTCTTTTGGATAACCTCAAAATTGAAAAGACTCCTACCGCAATATCAACAAAAACGATTAGCAGTTTTTGGGGAATTTACGATTTTACGGGTACAGACATCAATCTTTCCTCTGTTGATAATACATGGTACCCAATAGAAATTACAGTCGAAAAGATAGAAGGAAGTCCCGGAGGAATACTCCCCGGAACGCTAAACAATTTTGCCCCTTATTATTGGGTGATCATTCCTGATGAAAATACTGATAATGAGTGTTATGCGATTATTAAAATTGATGTGGCTGGACTCTCGGGAATTAACGATTATTGGGATCTGCATCTGCTTAAAAGAGATAATCCATCCGATACCTGGATTGATCTCGGCACTCCTTATTCAGTATCGGGAACAATTCTATCTTTCGAAATAGAAAATGGTTTTTCTGAATTTGTTATCGCTGCAGATGAGACCAACCCACTGCCTGTCGAACTCGCTATGTTTAATGCAAGTGCAAATAAAAGAGATATTACCCTTACATGGAGAACCGAGACGGAAGTTAACACCTCTCATTTCTCGGTTGAAAAAAAGAGTGGAAACGGCGAGTGGCTGAAAATAGGTGAGGTCAAAGCTGCGGGAAATAGTAATTCTCCTAAGGATTACTCCTTTACCGAAACATTGCTTAATTGTGGACTTCATACATATAGGTTGAAGATCACTGATAACGACGGCACTTTTAAATATAGCCTGGAAACGGATGCTTCTGTTGATATTCCTAGTGTATATGCACTGTCTCAGAATTATCCTAATCCGTTTAATCCTGCTACTGTTATAAGTTACCAACTTCCGGAAGACAGCAAAGTGGTTCTCGAACTTTTTAATATTACTGGTGAAAAGGTGGCTATACTTATTAATGAAGAAAAACCCGCCGGTTACTATAATTACAACTTGTTGGCAACAACTCTTTCAAGTGGTGTTTATTTTTATAAATTTACTTCTGGTAATTTTATTGGAATCAAAAAAATGATACTGATTAAATAAGTCACTTCAGTATCTAAAAGATTAAAGGCGGATTCACTTCAATCCGCCTTTTCTTTACCCCGGTTTGCAAAAACAAATATTCTGCTTAATAATTTTCTACTTAAGAAATATCATTTTCCGCGACATGATCCTGCCCCCTGTATTAAGCAGATATATGTAAATCCCGCTTGATAACTTGGATGCATCAAATTGTACCACATGATATCCCGGCTCCGCAAAACCACTTATCAGAGTCTCCACATCCTCTCCTAACAGATTTACAATTTTTAGCGTGACCTTCTTATTCTTCGCACTCACAGGTATATTAAATCCAATTTTAGTTACCGGATTAAACGGATTCGGATAATTCTGCCCAAGTGAAAATTCCTCCGGATTGCCAACTAGAACATCAATTTCAGCACTGTATGTATACGTTCCGTCATTATCTATTATTCTTAATCTGTAGCGATATTTTCCCGTAAATATATTTTCGTCTCTGAAACAATATCTCTTTAATGCGTTGCTGTTACCGCTTCCCGGAATAAACCCTTCTTTTTTCCAGCTGTGCGGTTTTGAAATATCCAGAGATACCTCCGCTCTCATTATTTCAAATCCGTAACAATTTAATTCGGTCGCCGTTTCCCACGAAAGCCACACAGAGTGATTTTTTACATCGGCTGAAAAACTGATTAGTTCTACAGGGAAAAGTCCTATACCCCCATCACTGTTTTTAAGCACAAGTCCCCCCTCACCTAATGCAAAATAGATGAAATCTGATGTTTTCTCATTCTGCTCTTTTCTTAATTTCAGAGCTGCTATCCCTATAAGATTATTTATGGAGCTCGAAAGATTTACTACCGAGGATTTCCATGTATCTCCCCCGTCAGTTGTTTCATATATTGTCCCGTCTGCAGCAAAAATAATCGCTCGGCTTGCGTTCATAACTGAAACTTTGCTGAGATTACTATTACCACAATTAGATTTTGAAACCCAGTTTGTACCTCCGTCTGTGGTTTTAAATATAATTCCCTTATCTCCAATAACCATACCATTATTAACATCCGAAAATGAAACATCATTTAATGAGTTACTGCTTGATAAAGAGGTTACTGTCCAGTTTCCCCCGTCATCTGTTGACTTTAAAACTTTTCCGTCTTTACTTACGGCAAATAATCCGGGTAAGAAATATGAAACACTGTTAGCAATTTGGTTGGATGAAGCTAATACGCTTCTGACCGGCACCCAGGTGGAGCCGGAATTTGTTGAGATCGAAATAATCTGCTGATCATTTGACCCGGTTGTAGTTGTATATAGTATCGCAAGAATACTGTTTTCACCATTTTCGGAATTTAGCAATTTATCCTTATATCCGCTCCCTGATTTTAGCGAGACTTTCGAAATATTATTTGTCGCCCCGATTGAAATATCTGTGAAGTTAGAGCCGTCTGTTGTCTTGATCAACTTACCATTCTCGCCAACTATAAATCCGTTGTTCGCATCTGAAAATGAAGCAGAGTTATAATTATCCGATTCCCCGCCAGCGTGAATTTGAGTCCAGCTCTCTCCCCCATCTGTTGATTTGTACAATTTGTTCCGGCCGACAAGTGATATTAATAAATTGGATGATATGATCGCCACTGAATGAAAACGATCATTTATGCCCGAGGAAATTTTGTTTATAGTATTGCACACATCTGGCGAGGAACAGATCATCCCGTTCTTTGCTGTGAAGACGGTTAAGTTTCCTTTCGTATAAATGTCTAAAATATTATTTGTGATATTGGAGGTGGGTGATGTCCAGTTATTACCTGAATCGGTGGATTTAACTATTGTTCCGTTGTTTCCTCCTCCAAGTATTAGCGTCCCCCCCCCGATTTTAGTTAGTTTATTAATATTATTTGACCCCGAATATTTTTCTGCCCAGGTTTCTCCTAAATCAGTTGTGCCAAATATTTTTCCGTTTGCACATGATACCAGTCCGTCAGTTTCGCTCAGTAAAACTGAGGAGAGTACCGGTCCGGGTGTGTTAAATCTCCAGTCCCAGCTGCTCCCTCCATTCGTGGTTACCGAATAACTGAAATCATCAAATGCCCACCCCCTCTGTGAGTCATAAAAACTAATCGTCCCGATATTCCCGGTTAAATTTGTGGTTTGCGGCGTCCAGCTTTCTCCGCGGTTTGAAGTCTTATAAACCTTCCCTTCGCCTCCACATATAAAAGCAAAATTTCCGTCTACAAAATGTATATTCCTGTAATCAATATTCCCATCCAGACCCGTCCCCTCAGGAGTTTCCCATGGATCACCTAAGTTCGTTGATTTAAAATAAGCCCCATTATCTCCGGCTGCTATTGTTACATTAGTACCTGGAAATGTTCCGCATGTATTCAGTCTCCCCGAAAAGTTATTTAGGAAATGTGTCACCTTAAACGTGCTTCCTCCGTTCTCCGTGTAAACAAGGGTCCCTCCGTCTCCAACAGCACAAAATTCGTTGTCATCAAAAATATTTACTCCGTAGAGATCATTCCCCTGCGGAATTGGATTTAACCATTTCCATGGTGCGGGCGTACTTGGAATTCCGCCATTACCTCCCCCTTCAGTTAATACTGCAAGTGTATAATAAAAACCGTCCTCTACTGCTCTGTCGGCAACCGTAAATGTGTTGTTATCTGATGAATAAACTCCTGTTACTATCATTGCATTATAAAAATTTGGATCTTCATCAACTAACATTCTTAGTCTGCTTCCGTCGGGTATCGCAAGCCCAGCTGTACTGAATACAAAGTCCGAAACCGGATTGCCCGATTGTTCAGAATGCCAGACTCGCTCCATTCTTTTCTCCACACCATCCGGAATATCAAAATAATTCCATAGTAATGATTTATTGTTATGCCCCCAAAGCACATAATCCGTCCCGGAAATTGAATTGTTTGTAATTGTTAATATTGAAGAGGAATTTGAACCCGTCCCGTACCATATCCCCCGCACTTCAGAATGATCTTTTAATTTTCCGTAAGTATAACATGTCGGTGGAAGCGCTGCTGAAAAACAATAAGTTCTTGTACCTGTTACGCTTAGACCCCTGTTGTTGCCCGACTGATCGCTGATATAGGATGAGTTATCATACTCATTAAATTTGTACAGCGCGATTAAATTTGTATAATATGGATGACTGCTTGTGATTTCTTTGTGCATCCAGTCTTTTAGTGTATTTATGTCCAGCGCACTTGACCAAATGGTAAAATTTTCGATGTTTCCGTTAAAATAATTCCTCAATGCATTACTAATAGAGCGTTGTGCGCCAACCGAAAAAGGATGTGAACTTGAGACATCCAAATCCCCGGCGGCCGGATTTGATGAGGTCAGACTACCGTTGATTAATGCCTTTACGTTTGTTGCGTCAAATATCCCTGCTACGTAGTACCATTTTTGTAACTCTAAAGTACCCGGCGAACCGGATATGAAGTCGGCTCCGCTTACTCTTTTTAAAAAGTTTATACCTCCATCCGATGTTACATACAGCTCGTACTGTCCTGAATTCTCCGTTCCGGAATTATAATTTTTTGCCACTATTGTTTGGTTAGCATTCGACTGAAGTCTAACCCATCCCGCAATAGTAACACTATTCGTCGAAGGAAATGATGCCGCTCCAATATATGCCGAGTTATCCGTTCCATTTAGTAAAAAACTCCTTTCGGGCATAAACTGTGCTTTTAATTGCGTTAACACAGTGAAGAAAGTTATGAGTATGATAAATAATTTCTTCATTTGCTTCCTCATTTTATGATTAAAAGTTTTTTGTTTATGATAAATCCTTCTGAACTTAATCGATAAAAATAAACTCCCGATGAAAGACCTGATTTTTCTGCCGATATCTGTATTTTATGAGATCCGGATCGCAGGAGTGAATTAACTAAAACGATGATCTCCCCGCCTTGAATATCAAATAGACTTAATCTTACTTCTGCTTCCCTGGGAATCGTAAACTCAATAGTTGTTACCGGATTAAACGGATTCGGATAATTCTGCTTAATTGAAAATTCCTCCGGTAATGTGCTGCTTACCTCAATTTCATTGCTGTACGAAAATTGTCCGTCGTTGTCAATCTGTTTTAATCTGTACTTCACCGCCTCCTCCTTTATTGACGAATGGACAAAGGAATAATATTTCGGTGAATTTGAATTTCCCGCCCCCTGCACAAATCCAATACTTTCCCACTCTCCCTTTGAATCAAACCTTGCTTCTATACTAAATCCGTAGTTATTTATCTCCGAAGCAGTCTGCCATTCTAAGCGAATACCGTCTCCTGCTTTCTCTGCAGTAAAGGATGTCAGTTCTATTGGAAGCCCCCCCATATTGGTTTTGAAAATGTTTCCGAAACTTCCGCAAAACCATCCTGTTGTTGATGAGATTGAGTGCACCGAATATAAGTAGTTTGAGGTATATGGATTTGTGTTTTGTCTTCCCCATGTTCCCCCACCGTCAGTTGTTCCCATCAGGTACCCGTTAGATCCTGCCGCCCAGCCTGTGTTTTCATTTGCAAAATAAACACAATAATAATGCTGGGCATTCCCGATTGAAGTTGAAGACCATGTGTCTCCGCCATCCGTGGTTTTGATCAATACTCCCCCCATCCCCACAGCGTATCCTATATTTGCAGAAGGAAAGTGAATAGAATATAAAGTCGTAAAAGTACCGCTCGATTTTGCATTCCAGGTCGCTCCTGCATCGGTAGTAAATATCATCGTTCCCGATGTCCCGACCGCAAATCCCTTGTTATCGTTCGCAAACGAGATCCCCCACAAAGTAGCTGAAACTCCTGTCGCATACTCGCTCCACGTTGCTCCACCATCGGTCGTCTTTAGCATTGTCCCGCCTGAACCGGTTGCATATCCAACAGTCGCAGAGGTAAAATCGATTGAGTAAAAGTCTGCATCGTATGGGACAGGATGTCCCGGCAAAGTTGCCGCATTCCAGACATTTCCTCCGTCTGTTGTATATTTTATGTATCCATAGTACCCCGCAACTACCGCCGATGTGGCAGATGTGACAAATACATCCCTTATTGTATTAGTTGTTCCGCTTGATTGCTCCGCCCAGGAGGTTCCGCCATCTGTGGATTTGATTATTACTCCCCTGTCCCCTACTGCAAATCCTGTATTGGTATTCACAAAATGAATTGCGATTAAATTTGTTGATACTCCTGTCGATAATGAGGACCATTCAATACCGTTGTAATGAATTATCTTTCCTGATTCTCCTGCTGCCCAAACTGCGCTTGTATGGGTTGCCGTAACAGAATAGAGCGTCATTACCGCGGTGCTTGCCTGCTGTACCCAGTTGGTCCCTCCATCTGTAGTATATAAAATTTTTCCGCTGTTTCCAACAGACCATCCCGTTGTCGCGTTTACGAACTTGATCGAGTATAATGAATTGGTAATTGGTGTGGTCTGTTGTGTCCAGCTAGCACCTCCGTCAGTCGTTACCAGAATTTTACCTCCGGCTCCGGAAATCCATCCCTGAGTGCTGGAAACAAAATTAACAGAAAACAACTCTGTCGAAACGGGTGAAGTCTGACTATTCCAGCTCCCCCCTCCGTCTGTTGTGTTCAGTATAATTCCCCCCGAACCAACTGCATAACCGATAGTGGCGTTAACAAAAAATACACTGTTGAGATTATTGGAAGTACCGCTTGTCTGAAGTACCCAGTTTGATCCGCCGTCTGTGGTTTTTATGATCTTTCCATTATAGTCAGCAACCCACCCCAGGCTCTCTGTAATAAAATGAACACAATTTATTCTGGATGTGCTTCCACTCACCTGCAGCACCCATGCACCACCTCCGTCGGTAGTCTTATAAATTGAACCGTTTGTCCCCACACAATATCCTATGTTTGTGGAATAAAAAAAGATGCCGCGTAATGCATTCGTCGTACCCGACGATAGAATACTCCAGGTTGTGCCTCCGTCTGTACTTTTAATAATTGTACCGTCTGCGCCGCACGCCCAGCCGTAACTTGAATTGTAGAAAAATGAAGAGTAGAGGATATTACCCTGTGGTTTGGGACTAAGCCCGAACCAGTCGCTTTGTGAAAAAAGGTGAGGAGTTAAAACACACAATAATGAGAGCGTAAATATCAGCCGCATACAAGCCTCCGAATATTTACTAAAAAAATTGGGAATTACAGTTGTATATAATAATATTTTACAAAAAAAACAAGTAAATACTACTGACTGTAAACCTTTCTGAGATATCCCCCATTCATCCGGTTACTATATCTCTATCTTGCTCTCAATCCCGTTATTAAATTAATAAAGCAGGCAAAATCCCCTATCGTTTTTCTGTCATCCCCAAGCCGTTTCCTCCAGGTTGCATCCTCCCCCTTTTTAATCATCGCTCTGCTTAATACATTGCAACTGTCAATAAATGCAGTATGCTTTGCGCTGCGGAGATCCTCCATTTCCCTCCTTCCCTCGGAATTTGCCAAATACCAGTCAACTCTTATTCTCGAGTAATCAACGGCATACTTGAACAATTCCTGCTTTAGTGAGGTTAACTCTGTTTTATCAATCCCGTCTATCAATCGTATCGCTGATTCTGTTGTCATAAAACACATCCTTTTTTAAATTCTCTTGCTCTTATAGTTCTAAGACGGTTTTTATTATTAATCTCCCAAACCAAATAATCATAATTGTTTCAGAAATTCATCTGCAGTACCAAATAGCACCGCTTTTCTTTCCTCCGACATTTTATCAAATGTTTTTATCAGCATTCCCAATCTTGGGTTTGAAAGAAAAAATCCTCTTTGCTTATTCATAAACCTCCAGAAAAGTCCGTCCCAGATTACTTGCCAATCCCCGGGCTTGTAATTTCCCATCTTCATCAAATAATTACTTCCACTTATATAGGGCTTCGTTGACATCAGCCCGCCATCCGCAAACTGGCTCATACCATAAACATTCGGCACCATCACCCAGTCATAAGCATCAATAAACAATTCAATAAACCACCTGTAAACTTCATCCGGATCAAACTCGCAAAGAAGCATGAAATTCCCCAGCACCATTAGTCTTTCAATGTGATGACAATATCCTGTTGCAAGCACCTTTTTTATGGTTATATCCACCGGCTCAATCCCCGTTTCCCCTTTCCAGAATCCCTCCGGAATCTTTCGCCTGAAACCCCAGTAATTTTTTGTCCTCTGCTCAATTCCTCTTAGCTCATAAACAGCACGGATAAATTCTCGCCACCCAATAATTTGTCTGAGAAATCCCTCCAGTGAATTAAGGGGAATTTCCCTCTTCACTGCAAAATCCAATGTGGTTTTCAGAATATCACTCGGTGTGAGCAAACCAACGTTCAGCATTGGAGTTAAAACGCTATGATTCAAAATGCTTTCATTTGCAACAATGGCATCTTCGTACGCACCGAATTCTTCAAAACGCGTCTCTAAAAATTGTTGAAGCCATTCCTTGCTCTCATCGAACGTGACCGGATAATTAAACTGTTCATTAATGATCCCATAATTGTCCGGAAAATACTCCTGAACATATAAACCGGCTTCTCTGGTGTACTCATTAATTGCGGGGAAATTAACAATTGGAGGTTTTTTATTGGAGGGATACTTTAATCGGTTCTCCTGGTCATAAGTCCACTTCCCTCCGGTTGGTGTTTTGTCATCATTAATCAATATGTTTAGCTTTTTACGCTGATTAACATAAAAATCTGTCTGCGAATATCTTTTTCTCCCTTCAAAATATTTCAGTAGCTCCTCTTTTGTATTGATAAACAAAGGAGAATTGAATTGTTGAATCCTCACTCCGTTTAATTGCGCAGATTGTGCTATTCTTTTCTCTAACCAGTTATCTGCCACTTCTGTATAACAAATCTCATCATAACCATTTTCCCTTAAGTGTGGAATCAGTTTGCGTATATCGGATAACTCGTTGTTTGATTCAATATATACAACCTTCTTCTTTTTCTTTTGAAGGTAATCCTGGTAATATTTTAATGAAGCTCGGTGAAAAGTCAGCTTTTGCTTATGAAAATTGTACTGCTTAAAAAACAATGTTTCTTCAATCAAAAAAACATAATTGCTTTTTTGTAAAGCCGGATTATGCTCAAATAATTGATTCGGAAAAACCAGTGTCGCTGTTTTCATTTAAATTGATTTTCTTTTGCAATGCAATTTAAGAATGGAATGGGAATATTTAATACACTAAATAAAAAGCCCCAAATTATTTTGGGGCTCTGCTCCGCGAGCAAGACTCGAACTTGCATCCCGAACTCTTTCGGGATAACAGTCGATAATTTACAATTTCACTTCTCCCGAGATAATCCTCTCTGTCATAACCCTGCTTTTCCATCCCTTAATCTTTTTCTCAGCATCTGCAGCATCAGATTTTGAGTTGAACTCTTTCTTAAACACCATTTCCCAGGGACGGTATCTTGAAGTAAACCCCTTTTCGATATTATTATGATAATAAAGTCTGACTTCGGGGTTTTCAGAAATACCCACATAATATTTATCGGCAGATTGTGATTTAAGTATGTAAAGAAAATATTTCATAAGCAATAAAAAGCCCCAAATTATTTTGGGGCTCTGCTCCGCGAGCAAGACTCGAACTTGCAACCCTTCGGTTAACAGCCGAATGCTCCACCATTGAGCTATCGCGGAATTCAAATTTTTTGAATTGTAAAAATAGTGTATTTTTTTATTATTTGCAAAAAATATTTTTCCCCCGCCCCCAACAAATTATTTATCAAAATCTCTTCCCTCCCCTCACACCATATTCCCCCACCCCCTTCCAGCCCGCTTTCGAAAATCTTTCCCCTTTTACCTTATAAACAAGGTATAAATAAGGTACAAATAGGGTACAAATAAGGTATAAATAAGCTCTTTTTACAATTCCACACCCCCTTCCTTTTTCCCTCGGATTTACGTTTACCCCTTAATTTTATTAAAAATTTATTGGTTTGAAATTAATTTCATTTCACTATTTTTGTCAGAGAATTTAATCTAAAATAAAAAATCGAACTATGAGACACCTTACTTACTTACTCGTTATTATACTTGCCGGACTGATTTTCGCCCAGAAAACCCCCCTGCAGAAATCAGATTATTCCGCCATAACTTCCCATGCCCAAATCTCCCGATTCCTTGAAGAAGTCACCTCCGCTCACCCTTGGGTTAAGTACGAAACCATCGGCAAGTCCGTTGGCGGTCGTGAATTATTTGCTGTCTGGTTTTCCAAATCGGATTTTGTAGCAGACCACTCTAAACTTAAAGTCCTTATTTTTTGCCAGCAGCACGGCAACGAACAGTCGGGAAAAGAAGGCGCACTCCTGTTAATTCAAGAACTCCTTAAACCTGAAAATTCTTACCTCTTTGATAAAATTGATTTCGTACTCGTCCCCCAGGTCAATCCGGATGGTTCGGAAACCAACTCCCGGAGGAATAAAAACGATATGGACCTGAATCGCAACCACCTCATCCTTTCTGAACCCGAAACTATCGCTCTTCATAAACTCTTTAACAAATATCTCTTCGAAGTCACGATGGATGTCCACGAGTATTTCCCCTATGGCGATACTTATAAGGAATTTGGCTATCGGGCTAATAGCGATATCGAGGCCGGCAGGACAACTAACCTCAACATTTCCGGAAAAATTAGAGAATTATCCAAAACCCGTTACCTCCCCTTTTTGAAAAAACAACTCAACGCTAATAATATCTCCTATTTTGAATACAGCCCCGGCGGACCCCCTGAAAAGGAATATATCCGCCATAGCACATTTGATATTAACGATGGCAGACAAAGCCTCGGCATTCAGAATACTTTCTCCTTCATTCAGGAGGGACTTAATGGAACCGACAGATTCCTTGACAATATTAAACACCGCACCGAATCTCAAATGACCGGCATGATGGCTCTCCTCCAATTTTCTTACGATAATAAGTATGAATTGAAACAGC
The DNA here is from genome assembly GCA_012517155.1 of Ignavibacteriales bacterium. Classification (GTDB taxonomy): domain Bacteria; phylum Bacteroidota; class Ignavibacteria; order Ignavibacteriales; family Ignavibacteriaceae; genus JAAYVN01. The sequence goes on from JAAYVN010000047.1 coordinate 37,718, forward strand.
TTATCGCCGCCGAGAGGTCTGCACTGATTAATAACACGGTTAGCCCTAAAGTCGCTATTCAATTAGATCACTTCCCGGACGGAACAAAACTCGAACTCCCTCTTTTATCCTACTACACCGGACGGGATACTGTAATAACTGTAACTAACTATCGCCCCCTCGTGAAAGCAATCCACGAGGTTACCCGCCCTGCAGGCTATCTGATTCCTTCCCGGCTTATCGAAATTATCGAATGGGCAGACAGACATCAGATAAAATACACCCCCTATACTAAGCAATCCGGTGATAAATATGAGCACTATTTTATCTCCTCAATCGACTCAATCGATTTTGAGGGAGACATAATTGTCAATCCGGACGTCAAAGCACATGATCTTGGAACTAACCTCCCGCAGGACACATATCTTTTTATACCTGTAAATCAGTTGAAAAACAATACAATAGTTATTGCACTCGAGCCTAAATCAGAACTCGGTCTCGTTACTTACCCCGGCTTCAAACACCTCCTCCAAAAAGACGGATTTTATCCAATTATAAGACTAATAAGATAGTAATCATTTATAGCTGAAAGAAAATATTATGAAAATTGAAAACATCGAACTTCGCCATACGAAAATGGAATTAGTCTCCCCCTTCGAAACTTCGCTGGGTGTGGAGCTTTATGAAGAACACATCATGGTTCGTATTGACTCCGAAGGCCTCTCCGGCTGGGGCGAGGTTGTTGTTGAGCCTTCCCCATCCTACTCCTCCGAGACTCTTACTACCGCATGGCACGTCTTGTCAGATTTCATAATCCCCTCGCTTCTGGGTAAAAATTTTCCCGGTCTTCAAAGCGCTCTTAATCAGTTCGCATGGATCAGAGGACATCGTATGGCTCGGGCCGGCGTCGAAGCTGCTTTAGCCGATGCCTTCGCTAAGTCAAAAGGAATCCCCCTTTCTCAATTTCTCGGTGGCACTCGCAAAAGAGTCCCCGTCGGAGTTAGTGTCGGCTTGCAGGCATCTCCCGAAAAACTTGTTGATGTCATCGGCGCTTATCTCGATGATGGATATAAACGTATCAAAATTAAAATAGCTCCAGGAAGGGACATCACCCTGGTTCAGGCGGTCCGGAAAGCTTATCCACATATCATACTCCAGGTGGATGCTAATTCCGCTTTTACTCTGGAGGATGCCCCCATGTTAAAAGAATTGGATAACTACAACCTCCAGTTGATTGAGCAGCCTCTCGGATACGACGACATCTTTGAACATTCCATCCTCCAGAAACAGTTAAAAACCGCTATTTGCCTCGATGAAAGTATCCGCAATCTTTCCGATACAAAAGTTGCACTGGCTCTCGGATCCTGCAAAAATATCAATATCAAACCCGGTCGCACTGGAGGATATACCGAGGCAATCAAAATTCACGATTACTGCGCTTCCATGGGCATCCCTGTCTGGCACGGCGGTATGGATGAGTCCGGAATCGCCCGCGGAGGTAATGTTGCCCTCGCCTCTCTCCCAAACTTCTCGCTTCATGGCGATATTTCCGCAAGCAAACGCTATTATAAAAAGGATATTGTCATCCCTGAATTCTCTATTAATAAAGAGGATAGCACTATGTCTGTTCCGGATAAACCTGGTATAGGCGTTGATATTGACTTTAAAGAACTCGAAAAAGTGACGGTAAAAAAAGCCTCCTTTTCCCCCTGATCCTCTGCCATCCTCTGGCTCGATCATTGATAGTCGGAAAAATCTTTCTTATG
>JAAYVN010000007.1 GCA_012517155.1 Ignavibacteriales bacterium
AACAGGAACGGATGTGATTTTTGAAGTTACAAATTGTAACGGTATTGGTTCAATGAACTCTTTTAGGGTTTATGATGATGATAAATACAAAAGTTTAGTTGGACGAGTTTCCCAGAACATTGGTGAGTTCGCTAGGATTGGTGGATTCGTCTACTCTGGTAAAGAAGAACTTAGTAGAATAGCCTTGTCCTTCGATAATAAAGTTACTTTCTGGGGTCCGGATATGTCACTTGCTTATGGCGATTTACTCGAACTGAATCTGCAATACATGCAAAGAAAAGACTCTGATCCTTATGGACTCAATCAGGAATGCGTGACTAAAGGGGGAATGGCTGAACTTATTTTTACTCCAAACGGAGATAATAGCAAATGGTACGCAACTGGTTTATTTAACTGGATTGAATCAGATGATTCTCGTATCAATGCTCGCACTGCTACTGCTCATTTTGGATATATGTTGAAAAGGAATTTAAGACTTACGGCTGAATATACGTATAACTTGACTCTGAAGTTTAACCAGTTCGTGGCGGGTTTTAGTTCTGCATTTTAATAATGGGGGGCTTTGCCCCCTTTTTTAATGCAATCGTATTCTTTTTTGAAGATAGGCATAAAGTGCTTTATCAAATGGAACGGATGTGTCAAGTAGATTATAGTCTATTCCGTAATTTAATGAATCCTGTTTTATGGATTTAAGAAAACTGTTAAAAGCTTCTTGATAACTCTTCTGCAATAAATGGGGTTGTGTCGTCATTTCTTCGTCGGTTTCAAGGTCTTTGAATATTGCATCCTTGCTAAATGCGAAATATCTTTCTTGAGGATCCAGCACTTGAAATACCACCACTTCATTTTGCTTAAACCTGAAATGCTTTAAACTGGTTAGTACTTTTGAAATGTCGTCTAGCAGATCGGATATTATTATTATTAAGCCTTTTTTATTGATAGATTCTGCTATAGTGTTAAGACATGCTGCGGTTTGCGTGTTCCCATCTGGTGTTACGGTTGACAGTTTTTTGAGAATTTCTGTTAAGTAGATATTCGAAGCCTTCGGAGGAAGAAAATGATGGATCTTGTCCGAATATAATACAAGTCCGGTTGCATCCTTCTGATTTAGCATTAGGTAAGATAGTGCCCCGACTAACATTGATGCATACTCTATTTTCTTGATATTTCCTTCAGAGGCAAAGGACATTGACTTGCTGATATCAAGTAGAATATGGCACTTTAAATTGGTTTCTTCCTCGTACTGTTTTACAAAAAACTTATCAGACTTTGCATACACTTTCCAATCAATATCTTTCGGATTATCTCCCTGTATATATGGTCTGTGCTGGCTGAATTCCACGCTGAAACCATGATATGGGCTTCGATGAAGTCCCAGCATAAATCCTTCAACTATAAATCTCGCCTTTAATTCAAGTGAGGATAACTTGGAGACTATTCCAGGATCAAGATATTTCTTGAAATCGTTTTTTTCTTGTTTGGACAATACTATTTCTTTCTTACTTCTTCCCCAGTTGTAATCTTTTCATTAAAATTTGCTCTGGCGTCAAACCCATATTTTCAAGTTCTGCTTTTGCAGCAGTTACAAGTTCGTGGTTTGGGTACTTGGTAAGAAACTCTTTATATGTCTTGGTTGCAGCTTGATAATCCATAAGATCATTATTCAGAATAAAACCAGTCATAAACATACTTTGTGGTGCTTCTTTTGAATCAGGAAAATTTTCATAAGCTGATTTGTAATACTCTAATGCCTTTTGAGACTGTATTTGTGGAGACAGCTTTGGATGCAATCCGTTTTTATAAATGGTAGCTAGTTCGTAATATGCCTTTGCTGTATTCTCTCCTTCGGGATTTTCTTTTATTACTTTTTCGTATAAAGCTACTGCCTCCTCCATCCTGTTATCTTTAGCATTTTTTTCTGCTGATTCAATCTCTTTTAGTCCATCATCACCACATCCCGCTAAAATAAATATCATAAGCGGAATAATTAAATGTTTTTTCATCTTGAAGTTTTCCTTTTTTACTTAACAAAATTATTAAAATCTCAAATGACTTACAATCTATTTCATTTTCCCCTTTTAGAATTGTTTTTAATTATCCAGATTAGTAACTTTATAATCAAAATTTTATGATTTAGGAGTTCCTTCAAATGAAATATATTCTGATTTTTTTGTTTTTGTTGACTGTAACGGCTCTCTCTCAGGAGATTGTCGTTGAAAATTTATCACAAATTACTGACTATAATGCCGGTACTTTATTTTATCCTCAGTTTACTCCCGATAATAAAGCTTTAATTCTTACTTCTGAAGCTTATGCCGGTTTGTGGATCTATGATTTGAATTTTAATTCATTAACGATGATTAATAATCACCTGGGAAGTGGCTATTATCCCCAATTTTCTGCCGACGGATTAACTGTTTTCTTTAGGACTGACACATATAAGGATAATCTCAAATACTCTGATTTAAGATCATACAGCTTCGTTGAACGAAAAGAGCAAGTACTATTTCCCGCGGATAGATTTGTTTCCCAACCTCTCTCTGTAACCAATAATGAAATTTCTTATTCAAAGGATACTCAGGTTTTCATCTATCAAACTCAAGCCAAGGAGTCTGTCAAACGTGTTTCAACTTTACCGTTGGTTTTAATTGAAAATTCCAATCTGATGCTTCAACAGAATGGTGAAAAACGACTGTTCAATCCACTTGGCAGTGGCAATTATCTTTGGGCTTCCATATCCCCTGATAATTCTCAGGTTCTTTTCCATCTTGCAGGGAAGGGTACTTTCATTACAGATCTTTCCGGTAATCTTCTCCACCAACTTGGTAATGCCCATGCCCCTCATTTTTCACCTAATGGAAGATTTGTTGTTTACATGATGGATAAAGATGATGGACAAGTTGTTTTGGAATCAAAATTGTTTGTCTACTCTCTCGCATCCAAAACAGCAACTGAACTCACTCTGGATAATTCTTTAATCTGTATGTACCCCCGGTGGTCACCGGACGGAAAACAGATTGCTTTTAATACCTCTGATGGGCTCATTTATATTATTGATCTAAAAATTGACTAAAGGAATTCGAAAATGAAATATTCAATTAAATTATTTTTTGTCTTATTCGCTCTGTTAAGTCTTACATTGAGTTCTCAGTCCTTGGTAAATAAGAAAATTTGTGTTGATCCGGGACATGGTGGACATGATCCGGCTGATGACCGTTATATTCCAGCTACTGGACTTTGGGAGTCGGATGCAAACTGGGATAAAGCTCTCCACTTGAAACCAATCCTTGAATCATTTGGAGCTACTGTTATTCTTACTCGACAGGGTAATAGCGATGCTGATGATCTTGCCTTAAGCGTGAGAGCCGGCATTGCAAATTCTAATAATGTCGACTTTTTTAATAGTATTCATAGTAACGGCTGGCAGGGAACCAGTAACTCAACTCTTATGCTTTTCCGTGGTTATGATAACCAACCGGTTTTCCCTAATGCTAAAACTATGTCGAATATTATGGTTGCCCAGATTTATACTGCAAACCGCACTACTGGAACTTCTGTAAGAGGGGATTGGTCATTTTACCCGGACTGGGGAACTTCTGGTTTGGGTGTTCTGCGTCCCTTGACAATGCCCGGAGTTCTTTCCGAAGGTTCTTTTCATGATTATATTCCTGAATCATGGCGATTGCTAAATACACACTATAGGCGGAGTGAGTCTTGGGCAATTGCAAAATCATATTTGTCTTACTTTAATGCAGGTACAATTACTACTGGTACTTTAGCCGGAATTTTGAGGGATTCACTTCAGGATGTTAGCTATTTTTATATTAGTTCAACAAACGATAGAAAAAAACATGTTAATGGAGTAACTGTCACTCTGCAGCCTGGCAATAAAACTTATATTACTGATCAGAAAAATAATGGCTTCTATTATTTTGATAGTCTTGCACCTGGTACTTATACCCTGTACTTTAATGCCCCTGGTTATGGAGCTGATAGCGCTACGGTTACCTTAGCGGCTAATCAGCTTAGATTCGTTGATCGCTGGTTGCCTGAATTGCCGAATTATAATCCCCCGGTTGTAACCTCTTACCAACCGGCTAATGGTGACTCTAATATCATTCTCACAAAACCGATTATCATCAATTTTGATATGAGAATGAACACCACTTTGGCACAAGCCGCTTTTTCTATAACCCCTAATGTGGCAGGGAATTTTACTTGGGAAAATAATAATAGACGAATGATCTTTACTCCCAATCCTAAATATTCACCGGGAGTAACTTATCTCGTTTCTATTGCCACTACTGCAAAGTCAGCTTGGGGAGTTGCTTTAGCTAATAATTATAGCTTTTCATTCAGAACCAGATTAAAACTTAACTTGCTTTCTGCTTATCCTGATAGTGGTGCGGTTAATGTGCCGGCTCGAACTCTCTTTACTTTTGTTTTTGATGCACCAATAAGCGCTTCGTCTCTTGGTTCAAATTTCCAGTTCGTTGATGAAAATAACTCTCCTGTTGGCGTTATTCTTAATTCTCCTGGACTGGCTCAGGGAATGATTCAGTTCGAGACAATTAATCCGCTGCTTACTAATAAGACTTATACGATAAATATTAAACCCGGTTTAAAGGATATTGACCAGATGGAGTTTGGGGAGACAAAATCATTCCCATTTACAACCGAAATGGAAAACTATGTTTCTGGTCAGGTTCTTGATCCTCTCGAGACAATCGGTCAGTGGAAAGATCCGAATTACAGTGGAAGTACGGTTGGAACTAATGCTGATTTGACAACTTTTACAATGTCTCAGGACAGAAAAATTAGTGGGACTTATTCCGGTAAGATTGCATATGTGTTTAGTAATCCTAGTGGAGGAGTGGTTAGAACTTTTAATGCGGCCAAACCAAGTGTGGGGAGCAATAATACTACTAAAGTCGGGCTATGGATATGGGGCGATAATAGTAAAAACAACTTGGAGTATTGGTTTTATTACAATACTTCAACCAATGTGATTGTGCCTATCTGTAACATAGACTGGATTGGTTGGAAACTTAAATATGTTCCTCTTAGTCAGGTTACCGGAACTGGTGAAAAACTATTCCACAGTGTTGTAATCTCGCAAACAGCAAATGGCAGTTTGAATAGTGCTATCTACATTGATGATCTCCAGATGAATATTGCAACAGGACTGGAAGAAACTACCGATGATTTTAACCCAACCTCTTATGGTATTTCGCAGAATTATCCTAACCCTTTTAATCCTTCGACTTTCATCAATTATCAGATTCCTCTTAAAGGACGTGTTTCATTAAAGGTGTTCGATTTATTAGGAAAAGAAGTGGAAACTCTCGTTGATGAGGAGAAGGAACCCGGAATCTATAGGGTTGTGTTTAATGCATCCAAATTAGCTAGTGGAATGTATTTTGCTCGCATTACTTCTGGGGAGTTTATTCAAACAATTAAAATGAACTTGTTGAAGTAATTTCGAGTTTTGATTTATCTCTAAAAAGACGGGCTTTCCCCGTCTTTTTATTTTTATGAAAACTACTGTGTTCTCTTTTTTCTAAAGAGTTATATTTGTAATTAAAATGAATTTTTTTTGCGTGATTTAAATGGATGATCTGTTGTTTTCAAATTTTATAGGCCCCGGAGCCGAAAATATTGACACTCTCAGAAATTTACTTAACAAAGTTATCGACTTTCATGAGGGCTGGAGAAAATCTTATTATCAGGAAGACGATACGCTTTTCCCCCCTTCAATACTTGATACTAAGAGCTTTGAGAAGGAATTGGAGATATTTCTCGAAAGAAGCAAAAAAAACCTCCCTTATTTCCATCCCCGGTATGTTGCACAGATGCTCAAGGATCCAACAATCCCTACTATATTGGGATACTTGACATTTATGATGTCGAATCCCAATAATCATGCTTATGAGGGAGGTCCGGTTACAACCGAAATGGAAATGGAAGTGACCGACTTATTGAAACGTTTTGTTGGGTATAATGCTGATGGATGGGGACATTTGACAAGCGGTGGATCATTGGCGAATCTTGAAGCCCTCTGGGCGGCAAGAGATACCTATGGACAGGGCAAAGTTCTGTTTAGTGAGGTCTCCCACTACTCTTGGAAAAGAATTTGCAAAATTCTAAGTATCCCGGATTACAAAGAGATCTCTGTTGATTCCAACTTCAGAATAAATCTTAACGCACTCGAAGATGAACTGAAAAAAGAAAATACTCTGATGGTGGTTGCTAACCTAGGATCAACAGGTTCAGGAAGTGTTGATGATATTGAGGGTATTCTTTCACTCCTTAATAAATACAATTTCCATCTTCATATTGATGCCGCCTATGGGGGGTTCTTCCGGTCTCTTATTCTTGATTCTGATTACAAAATTATCCCTGGGTTCCAAACTGTTCCTGAGGAATATCTCTATAGACAACTGATTGCGTTGCAGGAAGCCGATTCTTTGACAATTGATCCCCATAAGCATGGAGCGGTATCATACGGTGCTGGTGCCGTTTTATACAGGAATATGGAACTTCAACAGGCGATACTAAATACTGCCCCCTATACCTATCATAAAACAGATAAACCAAATATTGGAATGTTTAGTCTGGAAGGTTCTAGACCAGGAGCAATGGCTGCTGCTACTTACCTGACTTTCAGAGCGCTTCCTCCCCACTTTCATGGACTTGGCAAACTTGTAAACAGTAGTTATCTTTCTGCAAGGCATCTTTATGAAGAAATTGAAAAAACCCAGGATTTTGCAAATCTCAGCAAGCCGGATTTGGATATTAATTGCTTCTTTAATCGTCCGGGAAAAAAAGATATAACTGAATTGAATACTAAATCATTGAAACTTTATAACCGCTTATCTGTCGAGAATGCCAAACCTGAATTTATTTTATCCAAATTTGTCATTTCCCCAGAAATCGCGAAAACTGTCTTGAGTGATTATATTAATTCTCAGAATGAGAATTTAATTTCTCTCAGAACAGTAAATATCAAACACTGGGGAAGTCTTGATAATTTTAGGTATATTGACCTGTTAGTTAAAGAACTCGAAATAATAGCAAATAACTGAAACAATGATAGAAATTAAGAATCTTTTTAAAAAATTTGGAGACAAACAAGTACTTACAGGAGTAAATTTAACTATCCCAAAGGGGGAAACAATTGTCATTGTTGGGAGGAGCGGTTGTGGAAAAAGTGTTTTGCTAAAACTGATTGTTGGTTTATTAAGTCCTGATAATGGACAGATTCTCGTTGAGGGTAATCTTATTAATGAACTTGGTAACAGAGATCTTTATTCAATAAGGAGAAAATTTGGATTTCTATTTCAGGGCGCAGCTTTATTCGATTCAATGACGGTCGGGGAGAATATATCTCTTCCCCTGGTTGAAACCGGGGATAATTATGATGAAAAGCTAATTAACAGGGAAGTTGAGGAGATGCTCGACTTAGTTGGACTTCCGGGAATTCAGTCCCTTAAACCCTCTGAACTTTCTGGAGGTATGAAAAAACGGGTTGGTCTTGCAAGAGCTTTGATTTCTAAACCTCAGTATATTCTCTACGATGAACCAACCACAGGTCTGGATCCAATAATGTCGGATTCAATTGACCGCTTGATTCATGAATTGAATTCCAAACTTAAAGTTACATCAATTGTCGTTACTCACGATATGTTCTCTGTAAAAAATGTTGCAGATAAAGTCGCTATGATGCATGAAGGAAAAATTTACTTTGTTGGCAAACCTGACGAATTGCTGAATTCATCGGATAATGTAATATATGACTTTATTAAGAGAACCGAAACCATTTAATAGGGAATTCTAAGCACAGTTTATTTTCCGTTTATCACAAATCCAAAGTATTTGATCACTTATTTCGTGCGCTTATATATAATCGATTTTTTTTCCCCTCTCAATATCCGAATTTTGAACCAAGAATTTATTTATTTATGAGGTGAAAAAATGAGATCCCTTTCCATCTTTATCGTTTCCATTACTCTTTTATTGTCTGGCACTTTGTCATACGCCAAGTCAATTAACCCAATGAGAGGGTTGAACAAACATTTGATTGAACTCAACCTGGTTGAAGGTATCAATTCCGATAATGAAGGGCTAAAAGTTAGTGCTGCTTATCTTGCTGGAGAAATTAAATCTGATATGTCCGTTATCCCTCTGCTCAGAATGTTTAATTCTGGAGCAAATGATAAAGTGAGGATAGCAGCTGCCCTCTCACTCGTAAAAATTGGCGATCCTCGTGGCTTAAAAGCAATTAAGTTTGCATTTCAGTACGACGACTCCAAATACGTAAGAAATCTGTGCAAAATTTTCTATTGCTGTTACCTTAATCATGCGGTAAATTAGGCTTTTTTTTGGGGGGGCTGAAAACCAGCCCCCTTTTTTGCCTCCCTTTTTTGAAAATTGTGACCGGAATGATTATCTTTGCGACAATCTTATAATTTCAAAAGGAACTTTAATGAAAAAACCGGTAACTCTATTTTTACCCTATAATGGATTAAAACATACCCGCCAGACAATTCAATCATTTATTGCCACAGGATTAGTTGAGGAAGTGGTACTTTTAGTGAACGATGATACTCTCTCACCTCTTGAGGGAACTTCATTTCTAAAGATTGAATTGATTAATTCGTCTGAAACAATAAAGAAAGTTGTTGATAGAGCGGAAACAGAGTTTTTTGTGATTCTGAAACAAGATACTTTAATAGATTTGGGACAGTTTGCGCTGGAAAGATTTATTTCTGTCGCCAGAAATACAGGTGCGGGATTGGTATATTCTAATTACTATGAAATGAAAGAAGATGTGCGTACTCCACATCCTGTTATAGATTATCAGTATGGTAGTCTTCGAGATGACTTTGATTTTGGTTTTATCCTTTTTTATAGCACTAAGGTTGCTAAATTTGCATCCAAATCAGCAAGTGATTATAAATTCGCAGGAATTTATGATTTAAGATTAAAAGCTTCACAGATTTCACTTTTGATCAGAATCGATGAGTTTTTGTATAGTTCTACTGAGATTGACACAAGAAAATCAGGCGAAAAACTTTTTGATTATGTCAATCCAAGAAATAGGGAAGTTCAGATTGAAATGGAACTCGCTGTAACCGACCATCTTAAAACCATAAGTGCATATCTGGAACCTTCCTTCAAAGATGTGGATCTTAACGAAAATACTTTCGAATTTGAAGCCTCGGTTATAATCCCGGTTAAAAATAGAGTGAAGACGATTGTTGATGCAATTAACTCTGTACTGAATCAGAAAACAAACTTTAAGTTTAATCTTTTTGTGGTTGATAATTACTCAACAGACGGTACCACTGACACAGTTGCCGAATTTGCAAAAAAAGATAATAGGGTAATACATCTTATCCCGGAACGTAAAGATCTTGGAATTGGTGGCTGCTGGAACGTTGCAGTTCATCATGAGCACTGCGGAAAATTTGCTGTTCAACTCGATAGTGATGACATCTATTCCGGTGAGGATACTTTGCAAAAAATAGTAGATCAGTTTTTTAAGGAAAAATCTGCAGCAGTTATTGGTTCGTACAGAATGACCAACTTTAATCTTGAAGAGTTACCACCGGGTGTTATTGATCATAAAGAGTGGACCCCGGAAAATGGAAGAAATAATGCTCTCAGAATTAATGGACTTGGTGCCCCTAGGGCATACTATACTCCGGTTCTCAGAAAAAATATTATCCCGAACGTAAGCTATGGGGAAGACTATGCTGTCGTTCTGGCTATTTCTAGATATTATCAGATTGGAAGAATTTATGAGCCTGTTTATCTTTGTAGAAGATGGGAGGGTAACACTGATTCACAGTTAACTATCGAACAGGTTAATAAACATAATTTCTATAAGGACAAAATAAGGACTTATGAGGTTCTTGCTAGAAAACGAAAAAACGAGAAATAATAAAAAAGGCTGTCAGAAGACAGCCTTTTTTTGTTTCGTACTATTTTAACAAAAGCATTTTATTTATGCTGGAAAAATCACCCGATTGTAATTTATAAAAATACACTCCGCTTGCAAGTTCTGAAGCACTGAAATTAATACTGTATCTTCCTTGTGTTTGTTCCTCATTAACAAGTGTCGCAACTTCATTCCCAAGCATGTCATATATTTTTAGTACCACCATTCCTGAATTTCGTATATCATAAATAATAGTTGTTGTCGGATTAAATGGGTTGGGATAATTCTGCAATAGTTTAAAATCCGATACTTCTGATGTCTCATTCTTAGCTATATCAGTCACTATTCCCGTTTCTTGATTTGGTAACTTGGATGTGGAATATACTTTAAATTCTCCCGGACCAAGTTGAATTTGCTGGTAAATATCGTTCACAATAATACTATCATTGTCAAAATAACTGTACCATTTTCCGGTTGTTTGGAAAGAAGGCGTTACATTTTGCGCATTAACATCGAAGTTTCCAATAACTGCCACCTTCATAGATGAATGATTCAAATGTATTTTCTTGATTGTCCCTGAGCCGGTTACTGTAAAATCATTTGTTCTGAAAACATCATAATTCTTCTTCAAATCTATCAATGCTTTAAATGTTTTGTAAACATTCTTTCTGCCATCTACACCGTAATAATCCCATCTTATCGGTTTATTCCCCGTTCGGGAATCATCAGTCCCCGTCGGGTAAAGTATTGAAAAGTCGTAACCCAATTCGCCGAATTGCCAAATCATCTTCGGTCCTGGGATTGTGAAGAAGAATGCACCTGCTAATTTTATTCGATTTAGTGCTGTGTTAAGATTTTTTATATTGTATGTACCACTTGAGTTCCCATACTGAAGATTTTTATACATTAATCTTTCTTCGTCATGGCTCTCCATATAAGTAACCAGATTTGGTTGTTGCCATCCTCTTGCTTTATATGAACCCCAGGTGATATCAGAATTTGCGTTGTACCCCATTGTTGCTTCATTATATGCATAGTTCATATTTCCCCAGAGCATCATTCCATAATTGGCTAATACTGTTTCTTCATTGTTATCTGCAAAATGTTCAAGAATAACATATGCGGTTGGATCTGTTAACCAGATTTTATCAGCCATCCGTTTCAGCAAGTTAATTCTTGATTGATCATATTGCCCCCATAGTCCAACATTGCTCCCTGAATTTGTTTGCGTAAAACCTTTTGAAAGGTCAAAACGGAATCCATCAACTTTGTACTCTGTTAACCAGTAAGCACATACCCTGTCCACATAATCTTTTGTTTCTTGTGATTCATGATTAAAATCATACCCGACATTATATGGATGTCGGGGATCAGGATTGAACCATGGATTTAGCGTTGACGGTTTGTTATTCACTGCATCCCAGTACAATCTGACTAAAGGGGAAAGTCCGAAATGATGATTAAGTACTATATCAAAAATCACAGCCATTCCCATTTCATGTGCTTTGTCAATTAATCGCTTAAGGTCATTTTTAACTCCATAGTATTTATCGGGAGCAAATTTGAACATAGGATTGTATCCCCAGCTTTCGTTTCCCTCAAACTCCATAACTGGCATTAACTGAATTGCATTGATTCCAAGATTCTTTAAGTATCCGAGCGTATCCATTATTGATTTATATGTGTGAGCTTGTATAAAATCTCTGATCAGGAGTTCATAGATTACTAAGTCCGTTTTTTCAGGTCGCTGAAAACCTGTTGTTTGCCATGTGAATGATGGTTGTGCAGTTTGAAGCACAGACACAACATTTGAAGTCTTCCCTGTAGGATATGCTTTTAAGTTTGGATATGTGGCAGAATTAATCCAGGAATCATTCCATGGATCCAGAACTTTATCCGCATAAGGATCTCCCACTCGCATACTGCCGTCAATAAGATATTGGAAAGAATATTCAGTTGCTGGACTTAGATTATTTATTGTAAGCCATAAGCGCTTGCCGTCACTTGACCTCTTCATATAATAATTGGGGTCAGCTTCCCAATTGTTAAAGTCGCCTATCACATAAGCATATTGTTTATATGGTGCATAAATTGATAATGTAACCGATGTCGGATTTGTCGAATAATTTATACCGTCCACAATATTTGCTGGTGGATTTTCAGTAACAACTAATGATCGGGTTACAACGTATACCGAATCTGATTTGGTTTGACTTCCGTTTGTTGCTATAACCTTAAACCATGTCTTTCCCGAACTCGTAGATACATAATTATAATTAATCGAAGTACCCGCTGTCTGAGTCAGCAAATTGTTGTTTGCATACAGTGTGAATTGTGTTGACTGAACTGATACAGCACTTATTTTTACTGTGTCGTTTATTTGATTAATATTTATTCCTTTGGGTGGTGATATAATCGAAGCATTCAAACCTCCTGCATTGGCAAGATCAAGAAATATATCTCCTCCGTCTGCAGTTTTCCCTTCCCTGTATGGTGCTGTTGCACTTCTGAATACAAAAGCTATCTTTATTATTGTCTCTGCTTGCGGAACTCCATAAAAAGAACGTACACTCGGCTTAATCGGGAATTGATATAAATTGGTGCCAATTCGCGTTAGTTTCGTTTCAGGCGTATTTACTCCCCAGTTGGTTTTAACATATCGCCAATTGCTTGGTCCTGTGCTCAGATTTGTTATTACTCCTGTATGGGCATAAACATCACCGGTATAACCTGCTAAACCAGCGTTTCCCTGTGTCGCATCAAATGTCACAAGAATAGAATCCGAATCATTTGCAAAATATGGCGTCCAGGTAATAAGTTGGGCAAATAGGTTGAGGGAGGTGATGATCGTAATTATTAAGAATAATCTTATTTTCATTTAATTTCCTTCATTTAAAACTTTTGAACTAAACTTTAATTTAACAAAAAAGATGTTCATTTTCTAATGATTTAGGTGTCTCTGTTTTTTAGTTTATATAGAATGGAAAAGACCAGTTCCTTTTGGGGTTGATTCTATATAATGATATCAGCATCTCTGGGAGTTGTTATTCCCTTTCGTAATCAAAGAACCATCTCTTATTGCCGGCTGATCCGAGCACTTTTATGGAAATACTTTTGAATATCCTTCTATGATTTCTTTTCTTCTGAAACAGGCAATTGAATGATCGTTAATTAATCCTGTTGCCTGCATATGTGCATAGCAAACCGTGGATCCTAAAAATTTGAAACCCCGCTTTTTCAAATCCGAACTTAAAGCATCCGATTCTGGTGAGGTCGTGGGATAATCCGAGATTTTTTCAATTGTGTTAACTTTGGGCTTATTATTCACAAATAACCAAATGTAGTTGGAAAAAGATCCAAATTCTTTGGTAACCTCCAGAAACTTTATCGCATTGTTAACCGCAGCAGCTATCTTTAAACGATTCCTTATTATTCCCGGATTCTGAATAAGACTCTCAATTTTCTTTTCGGAAAACCGGGATACTTTAACCGGATCAAATGCTGCGAAGGCTTTTCGATAGTTTTCTCTCTTGGATAGTACAATGTACCAGCTTAATCCTGCTTGAGCTGATTCTAGTGTTAAGAATTCGAATATTACCTTATCATCAAATACAGGAACTCCCCATTCCTTATCGTGGTATTTAATATACAGGGGATTCGAAAGGTTTAACCAGGGGCATCGGGTTTGTTTATTCATACATCTTCCTTTTAAAAAAGTAGAAACAAAAATATAAATTTTTTTTGATATTTGAAGTGATTTTTGTATATTTCGAGACTAAAATTGAAATTTTGGAGTAATAATGTCACGAGTATGCCAGTTAACAGGTAAAAAACCAACTGTTGGAAACAATGTTTCCCACGCTAATAATAGAACCAAACGCAGGTTTCTTCCTAATTTGCAGAAGAAAAGAATTTGGGTGCAGGAACTTAATAAATTCGTTACAGTTAAGTTGAGCACTGCGGGAATTAAAACTATCGCAAAAAATGGTACATCAGAATTAGCAAAATTAATTAATTCTAAAAAAATCTCAGTCTAAGATAAACTAAGACATTGTGGGTTTTTTGAAAATCGCTGATAACAGCGATTTTTTTTTGCTCACATGCTTTATCCCCACTGTAAAAATGTTAAACATTGTGGTGTTGAATTAGTAAACACAGCTTTCTGTATGTGAAATTGCTTGAATAACCCGGTTTTTAGGCATTTCCCTCCCATTTCATATAATTAACTTCCTCTGAATCTTTGTTAACCATTCATAGCAGATATAATTCTGTGTTGAAAATTTACACAGTATGTATTGTAGAGAAAAATTCAAAATCACAATAATTAATCTGTAAGTCCTTTACTTATAAGGAATTACCAGGAAAATGTCCATTTGTCATATCTTTGGCATACATCTTGCTTTATTATCCGTAAAATTGATATTCACATTATTCAAGGAGATATAAAAATGGTAGCATTATTTGTAGTATTAACGTTCGTTGTGTTTTTAGTTGCTGATTACTTCATACTTAAAGCTCAACGTAAAACTCATCCGGCATTCTCGGCAAAACCGGTTTTTGATAAAGGTAGTTTTCTTTTACCTGAGGGCTTTTCTCTTACCAGGAATCATCTCTGGCTTAAGGGAGTAAAAAATGGAAGATTTCAGGTCGGTATCGATGAATTCGTAAAAAAAGCTTTTGGCTCGGTTAAAATTCAAAATATCGCAACAGAAAATTCTAAGGTTAATGTCGGTGATCTGCTTTTTGAAGCAGTTAGTGGTAATCATAAACTTCAGTTCTTCAGCCCCATCGAAGGAGAAATCACTCAGGTCAATAAAAACCTGGAAAGTAAAAAAGTAACCGATCCTTATGATGAAGATTGGAGTCTTGTTATTAATCCTTCCGAATCTGGAAAATTTGATTTCTTTACTGGCAGGCAAGGTCTGAATTGGTTGAAAAACGAATTTACACGCTTCAAAGATTTCTTGGCTCACCAAACAACTGAACCCGGAGTTGTTGGCGTAACTTATGCTGACGGTGGAAATATTATGGAGGGTGTTTTAAATAGTTTTGATGAAAAAACTCTCAACGGATTTCAAAAAGAATTTTTAAGCTTATAAGGATTACTACTCATGCAGAAACAAAAAGGCCTATTGTTTGATTCAACTATGTGCGTTGGATGCGGTGAATGCTCCCTCGCATGCAAGGAAGCAAATAATTTAAAGAAAACAAGCTCCGACCCTCTTCGCGATCAACTCTCTGCCGATACTTATACCGTTGTTCATCAGTTTGTCGGAAAAGATAATGAGGAAATCTACTCAAGACAATTGTGTATGCACTGTATTAATCCCACATGTGTTTCAGTTTGCCCCGTTGGTGCATTTGAAAAGACTCCTGAGGGTCCGGTCCTCTATGATGAATCTAAATGCATTGGATGTAGATACTGTATGCAGGCTTGTCCCCACAACATTCCAAGATATGAATGGAGTAGCAATTATCCTCGCGTTAGAAAATGTATCCTTTGTGCTCACAGATTAAAAGATGGTCTTCCAACTGCTTGTGCGGAAGTTTGTCCCACTGGTGCAACTCAATTTGGATTGCTTGAAGACCTCAAAAAAGAAGCTGCTGAAAGAATCAAAAACAATCCGGATACATACTATCCCCATATATATGGTTTGAACGAAGCCGGTGGAACAAGTGTGCTTGTTTTAGCTTCTGTTCCTTTCGATAGGCTGGGTTTTGCCAAAAACTTGCCGAATGAACCTCTTCCGGAATATACTGGACGGGCATTACAGGCTGTACCGGTTGTTCTTTCTGCCGGAACCGCATTCTTAGGCGGAATGTACTGGCTCACTAAGAGGAAAAATCAAATTGCTAAAGAAGAAAACAAAGAAAATTAGGAAAACATTATGAAAAACGGAATTCTTCGTCATCTGACATTTTGGAAAATTATAGGTGCTATAATCGTTGGATTTGGCCTTTATTCCACTTACCTTAGGGTTACTCTCGGTTTGGGTGCTACCACTAACCTTAGTGATAATTTCCCTTGGGGTATGTGGATCGGATTCGATATCCTTTGCGGTGTTGGCTTGGCTGCAGGAGGATTTATTATCTGCGCAATTTCACATATCTTTCATATTAAAAAGTATGAACCATTAATTCGTCCCGCAATTCTAACAGCTTTTCTTGGTTATCTCCTCGTTATTCTTGGGCTGTTGTATGATCTGGGACGCCCCCTAGATGTATGGCATGCAATTATTATGTGGAATACTCATTCTGTTATGTTCGAAGTCGCTTGGTGCGTAATGCTTTATACTACAGTTCTGTTCCTTGAATTCTCCCCGATAATTTTTGAGAAATTCAAATGGAATTGGTTGCTGAATATCGTTAGAAAAATTAGTACTCCAATAATGATGCTTGGTATTCTCCTATCCACTCTTCACCAGTCATCGCTTGGCTCTCTCTTCTTAATCATACCAACCAAAATGCACGCTCTTTGGTGGTCGCCACTGCTTCCTGTTTATTTCTACCTGAGTGCAATTGGTGTGGGTTTCTCAGTTATTATTTTTGAATCATACTTGAGTGCTAGAGTTTTTAATAAAGGCCTTGAGATGAATTTATTGACTAGGATTGGTCTTTTTAGTGCAATATTCATTGGTGTTACTTTTTTAATAAAGTTGATTGATCTGACCGCTTATGGCAAATTAGGTCTGATCTTAGCTAATACCCAGGAAAGTATTTTATTCTTGGCCGAAATTCTCATTGGCACTCTTATTCCGGTTGCTATCTTGTTAAATAAAAAACTAAGGGAAACTACTCACTGGTTATATATCTCCGCTGTCTTCATTATTGCAGGATTTATGTTTAATAGACTCAATGTCTCTATTACCGCAATTTCTGGTATCAACAATGCTGGCTATTTCCCCTCGATTTACGAAATAGGCGTCACTATGATGTTGGTCGTTCTGGGTATGTGGGCATTTGGTTTTGCAGTTAAATACTTCGACGTATTCCCCGTTGAAGAATTTGAAGAAAACGAGGAAGACGAAATTTTAAGGCCGGATCAAAAAGAACTTCTGGCTGAAGATTAAAAATTATAGGTAATAAAATGAAAACCCAAGTCAAAAACATGAGTTTCGAAAAACAACAATGTATCTGGATGTCTAATGGAATCCTTGAGTATAAATTGTGCGACAGGAATTTTGAGTGTGAAAACTGCCACATAGATATGGGTATGAGGCATTCGGGTCTGACAGAGGATGTGGATAAAAATTCTCCGGGTTTTCAACATATGGAACCGGATGTCTACATTCAGCATCTGCTTCATAGACTGAATGGTATTCATTATTCACAAAACTTTCTGAACCTTAAAAATCAAATTACTGCAAGGAATATCTTTGATACTTCATTCTATATTGGATTGAATCCAATCGTCAATATGCTGCTCGATAAGGAAACTGAAGTTAACTTGATAAACAATAACCAAACTATTTCTGCTGGAGATGAATTCCTCTGCTTAAATGGAAGTTGGGGAAGATTGATTATTGATTCTCCCATATCCTTTAGAATGCTGGGAAAGATTACCGACTCTGGAATAACTCAGAATAATTGGATATGCTTGGCTGAAATTGAACAAAAAGACTTCACCGATAGCATATTTTCCGAACACTCATTCAAAAGAATGAAAAATGAGATCTCCCGGATATTTAACCAAAAAGACTTATCTTCTGTTGTTGGGCAGACTATGAATGATGGTGGCGTTTACCTTACTAAAATATCGGATATTTTAGGACATGAGGATTTTCAAGTCGTTTTGAAAAAATTATTCCCTGACTCTAAACTATAAACGAAATTGATATATCACAAACTTTGATTATAATCCCGGACTGCCTTAAGCATTGCTAAATAATTCTCCAGTTTAACGTAGTCTGGGATGCTGTTTCCAGACCCCATACAGTACCCCCCGTTTCTTGACGCTTCCTCAATATTCTTGTAAACATTTTTTGTTATTTCACTCTCGCTCCCCCTTGCAAGTAAATCAACATCAATGTTGCATATTAATGAAAGTTGCGAACCATATTGGCTTTTTACTTCTTTTAGTTCCATAGCCTTTGGCTCAATGGGGTGAATCGCAGAAATTCCGGCTTCAATTAATTTATCAAAAACATTCCACAAAATCCCGTCAGTATGATATATTAATGGTTTGTTGTATTCTCTTGCAAGATTGCCAATTTTCCTTAACCATGGAAAAAATAATAATTCCAGTACATCCGGAGAAACTAGCAAACCCTGCTGAAATGCAATATCATCACTGTACCATATTGCCTTCACACAATCGTATTGTACAAATGTTTCAAACATGCTCATTACCAGATTTCCCAGTCTTTCATTTAGTCGTAGCACTAATTCTGGATTTTCGAATAAAGCATAAGAAAAAGTCTCAAATCCCATCATCTCCCAGGTCATTGTAAAAATATCTCCGTATTGACCCACTACACCCATTCCCTCCGGTAGAAGCCCCTTTGCATCATCAAAGCGTGTATAATCAAAATCCGATGCTTCGGGAAACTTGTAATTCTCATAATCCTGTTCAGTGGTTATAACCCCATTCGTTTGTGATGCCCATTTATATGATAAAGTTCCGTCCTCTTTAAATGTCAGGTTTTTTTCAACTCCGATTTTATCAGGATTAAAATCACACCCCGGTTGAATTTTCGTGTAATCATATCCTGCTGCAAACCAGAAATCAATATCATCCTTTAGTGTCCTTATCGGTCTTCCGATTATGGCTTCCTTTATTATCGGATGTACTCCAAGTTCTGCTATTGGTATCTTATTGGAATTCTGGATTTTTAACGTTTTTATGAAATTTTCAATGTCAGGAGTCATTTTAACCTAAAAATAATTATTTTATTCTGTAAGTTAGTAAAAGAATCTTTTATATTATAGTCGAATATATTACTTTTGAAAGTTCAATTATTAATCAAATGTCTTTATTGGAGTATTTATGGAAAATTTATTTTTATTATCTTCCTTAGGTCAGTCGGTATGGTTCGACTACATCGATAGACGATTAATTACAACTGGTAAACTTGATGAGTTAATAGACTTAGGTGTAAGAGGAATTACTTCCAATCCTACAATCTTCGAAAAAGCAATAACTGGAAGTATGGACTATGATGAGGAAATTAATAAATATGTAGCTAATGGTCTTGGGGCAGAGGAAATTTATGAAAAATTGGTTTTAACCGATATAGGTTTGGCTGCCGATAAATTTAAGGTCCTTTACTTGAATAGTGGCAGAACGGATGGTTTTGTTAGTGTGGAAGTTAATCCCGATTACGCACATGACCTGAACGCCACAATAAAAGAAGCTGTTAAGCTTTACTCTCTTCTCAATCGCGAAAACGTTATGATCAAAGTACCTGCAACACAAGCCGGTATTAAGGCTTTGCCTGAATTGATTGCCCTGGGTATCAATGTTAACGTTACGCTGATTTTTGGAATGGAAAATTATATTGATGTCGCTAAGGCTTATATCCTCGGACTTCAGAAACTGAAAGAAAGGGGAGGCGATCTTTCCAAAGTTGCATCAGTAGCTTCCTTTTTCGTAAGCCGGGTAGATACATATATAGATTCTCGCCTTGAGGAAAAGAAGAACACTAAACTCGCGGGAAAAATTGCAATTGCAAATTCTAAACTTTCATATTTGGCATATAAGAAAATATTCTCAGGTAATAAATGGAAGTCATTGGAAAAACTCGGAGCCAGAAAACAAAGATTATTGTGGGCAAGTACTGGAACTAAAAATCCCTCCTATTCCGATACAATGTACGTCGATAAACTCATTGGGCATAATACCGTAAATACTATCCCCCCTCAAACTCTTAATGCTTTCCTTGCTCACGGAAAAGTTAAATCCACTCTCCAAATTAATGTAAATGAAGCAAAAAATGATTTAACAGAACTCGAGCACTTGGGCATAAGTTTGACTAGAACTACCCGGAAATTACAAATTGACGGGATTAAGGCTTTCGCCGACTCTTTCCATTCACTTATAAATTCATTGTCAGCCAAAATTTACCCGATCCAATTTTATAAGAGTATAACAGTACATCCTGAGGGATTTGATTTTGAGATGAAAAAACAACTGAAAAAATTAAATACTCAGGAAATATCCCGAAGATTGTTTGATAAAGATTATACTCTTTGGAGTAAACAACCTAAAGAGATTGAGAATAGACTTGGGTGGGTGGATAGCCCAAATGTTATGCGTAATCATATTTCTGAGATTGCATTATTTGTAAGCGAAATCAAGTCGGAAGGCTTTACAAGAGTACTGCTGCTGGGAATGGGAGGCTCAAGTTTAGCCCCTGAAGTCCTTAGCGAGATTTTCAAAAGTAGAGATGGCTTCCCATATCTGGAAATTCTCGATAGTACCGACCCTGAAATGGTTCGTCAGAAAATTAACGAATTCCCTTGCGTAAAAAAAGTAAATGGAAAATTAACAAAAACTCTTTATGTCGTTTCCACTAAATCAGGTGGCACCGTAGAAACATTTTCACTTATGAAATATTTTTACCGGGAGGTTCTAAAACGGCAGGGTAGAAATAAAGCCGGAAAATATTTTATGGCAATTACTGATCCCGGAAGCGGTCTTGAACAAGTCGCAAAACAATTTTCGTTCAGAAAAATATTTCTCAATGATCCCGATATTGGAGGCAGATATAGCGCCTTGTCCATGTTTGGCTTGGTTCCCGCAGCTCTGATGGGTATCAGAATATCCGAACTTATTTCCCGGGCTGATTTAATGATTCAAATAACAAAAGATCGATACCGCGATTTCGATTACTTGAAACATCCGATTATTATGGGGGACTTTTTAGGATTCCTTGCAAATACAGGAATAAACAAGTTGATTTTCACTATTAGTGATACTCTCTATCCATTTGGACACTGGATCGAACAACTTGTTGCCGAAAGCTCCGGCAAAATTGGTAAAGGCATTCTTCCCGTTATTGAACGAAAATTAGGTGATCCTGATAAATACGGTCCTGATGTAGCTGTTGTTTCCATCAGAATGAAAAACGAAAATCCGGATGCTGCAAATATTAGATTGGCTTACCATACCGGTCATCCCGTATTTGAAATTGTTCTGAACGACAAATACGATCTGGGTGCTCAGTTTATGTTCTGGGAAATTGTAACTGTCATGGCGTGCAGAAAAATGGGAGTTCAGCCATTTGACCAGCCCGACGTCGAATCTGCAAAAATCTCAGCAAGAAAAGAACTTGATGCTTACCGGAAAACAGGTAAAGTAAAAAAGATAAAACCGGTTTTCAAAGCAACTGGCGTCAAAATATTAAGCGATAAAGAAGGCAAATCTAAGCAGGAAATAGAGACGAAGTTTTTTAGAGGAATCAAAAGCGGCAAAAATTATATCGCCATCCAGGCTTACGTCAATAAAACCCCGGCTGTTGAATATGAACTTGCTGCTTATAAAAAGATTCTCGAAGAAAAATATAAGGTCCCTGTAACAATCGGTTACGGTCCAAGATTCTTGCATAGCACTGGTCAGTTGCACAAAGGTGATAGAGGTGATGGTTACTTCGTTCAAATTCTTAACTCGCCGAAAGACGATCTCCCGATTCCTGATGATATGGCTTCGGATAAATCCTCTGTGTCCTTTGGAATACTCAGAAATGCTCAGGCTTTTGGCGATAGGGAAGCACTACTTGCAAAGAAAAGAAAAGTATTAACTTATATATTTGATGCCGAACTGGATCTGATTCAAGCACCGGTCATCATAGTGTAACAACCTTTCCTTTATAGGCGGGATTTTTCGGCTTTTCTTAATCAGAAAAACTGTGAAATCAGAATTGCATACTTTTTCAGATATCCTGAAAAGCTGGAAATTCTCGCCCATTCATCCAGTTTTCAACTGATAACGATAAAATCCCTCAGATTTCCTTTACTCCCTTCGCCGGAGTAACACAAAAAATTATCAAAGAATCTTAAACTTTATCAAATCCCCCCTCTCCATCATCATAAAGTCGTGGTAAAGCCGTACTAAAGACGTACTAAAGACGTGGTAAAGCCGTGGTAAAGCCGTGCTAAAGCCGTAGAAAAGCCATCCTTATTAC
>JAAYVN010000008.1 GCA_012517155.1 Ignavibacteriales bacterium
TTAACACCCTAATATAAAAAATTGAAAGCAAATCACAACATAAGTGCTATGTTTTATTATTGTTATGGTGTTGAATTTGTATTGGTTCAGGGCAAACAGAAGTTTTATTGACAGCCGCACATTTGACGGCTTCAGGAAATCACTTTACGAAGAATATTCGGACTGTTACATTGTTGACACCAGAAGTGATGTACGTGCAAACCCTAAGATAGCCGGAACTACTCATAATGTTTTCGGTATTCAAACCGGAGTTGCAATAATGTTTCTTGTTAAGAAAGAGAAAAAAGAAGGTAACTGCAGAATTCACTACGTAACTATGGATGATTACTGGCGTAAAGAAGAAAAACTTCAGTGGCTGAAAAATAATCCTATTGAAACAATTCACTTTGACTCAATCACTCCCGATAAGACCAACAACTGGATAAACCTGGCAGATGATAACGACTGGGAGGAACTTACATCAATAATTGACAAGAGTGTTAAGTATGATAAAAATACTGAGGCAATTTTCAAATTGTACTTTTCAGGAGTACCAACAAATAGAGATGAGTGGGTTTATGACTTAGAGAAAAACAATCTGAAAAATAAAATGAGCTTTTTCTCCAAAACATTTAATGAATGTGTTAAAAATAATTTTGATAATAAGATCAAATGGAGTAGGGATTTAAAGGGTGAATTAAATCGAGGTAATAAATCAATTTTCAAACCCAATTATATAATAAATGCAATGTACAGGACTTTCTGTAAAAAGTACCAGTACACAGAAAAGATATTTAATGATGTATTGACGCAAAATCATTATGACGTGCTTGGACAGGATTTCAATAAAGCCAATCAAATTATTTGTATTCCAGGAGTTGGAATTGATAGGTCATATCATTGTATTGCATTAAAATATCTTCCTCATTTACAAATAACTCCTAACGGACACTGTTTTTCAATTTTTGTTTATGACCAGGAAGGCAATCGTCACGACAACATAACAGACTGGGGGCTGAATCAGTTCCGCACTCATTACAAAGATAAAAAAATAACAAAGGAAGATATATTCCATTACGTATATGCCGTGCTTCACAATCCCTCATACCGCAAAAAATACGAACTGAACCTGAAGCGTGAATTCCCGCGTATCCCTTTTTACAAAGACTTCCGCAAATGGACCGCATTTGGAAAAGAGCTGATGCACCTCCACATAAACTACGAAGAAGCTGAACCATATCCGCTTAAAGTGATAGTATCCAAAACCAATCCGCCTGCGGCGGAGGAGAGCACCCGCAAAAAGAAAGAGGCGCAGGGGGTAAAGGAAGAGGAAAAGATTTACGCCGGTAAATATAAAATAAAAACAAAACTCAAAGCCGATAAACTGAACGGTATAATAGAGATTGACGAAATCACAATATTAAAAGGGATACCCAAACAGGCTTGGGAGTATAAACTGGGTAACAGGAGCGCACTGGAGTGGATACTGGACCAGTACAAGGAAAAGAAGCCAAAGGACCCGACCATAGCCGAGAAGTTCAACACCTACCGTTTTGCCGATTACAAAGAGCACGTCCTCGACCTGCTAAAGCGCGTCTGCACAGTAAGCGTAAAGACGATGGAAATAGTAGGGAAGATGGGGGAGGGAATTACATAATGGAAAAAAACATTTGTCTGAAACAGGTTTTATAAAAGAATCGCTGTTACCCCATTTTCATTCATTAATTGAGAAAAAATGGGAATATGCTAAGGAGAGCATTCTGTCGAAGAAAATTGATTATCCGGCTGTTGATAATTTCGGCCATCTTCTATTTTTTTTATCAACCGCCCAAAAGAGGAGCCTGTTCTCAGAGGCCTTTATTGACGATATGGGCATTTTTGTACAACGGATCCGGCAATTAGAAGATTATAAATCAGATTATTGGTATTTAACTTTTCCTTTCGAGCTTTTTCTCATTCAGTTTGAAGTATTTAATAGTTTCATTCCTATGTATGATTTTAATGGTTATCTGGAAGAATGGAATCATCAAAACAGCTTTATTAGGCATCCGGTTCAAGGTTTTCTTATTTGGCACTATGAAAAATTCGATAAAGATGATATCCTGGGCATAGTTAAGGATAATATGAATTCGTATCAGTTTGGTCTTGATCTTTTTTTGATTCTTCTAACTGACAATATTAAAGAGTTTAATGATACTGAAATAAATACGTTATTATATCTTGACTTAATAAACAATTCTAAATGTGATCCTGATCATCCTACAGTAAGACGTGATGGGTCGCATCATAAATTAGAACTAAAATTACGAAAGGGTATTCGCTTAATAAATCCCTTCTATCCGAAGTTGTTTCAAACTTATAGAAGTTTTACAGACTTATTATTTGAAGCGTGTATAATATTATCTTCAGGGGGGAATAACTATCAGTTGAAAATATTCGGTGAGCAGAATATTTTTTCAGATCTTATTAATTTAACCACTCGCCCATTATCAAAGCTTTCTAAATTTGATTTTGAACTCAAGAATGAGAAAACATGATTTTACGAAGAATACTTCGGGATTAATTAAAACACAAGAGTATTATCACGTAAGATATTAAAAGATATTATATAAAAGGCTTATTTCTTGATATTTATCCGCTACGCGGAATATTAATTAATTTGTGTAATTCAAGTTAAGAATTAGCATTAAAAGGATTAAAGGATGAGTAAAATAGTGAAATTAAAGAAAGATATTGCGGTGAGTAGTTATTTAAATATACAGAAAAAGATATTCACGATACGGAATTCGCAGGTGATTATAGATAATGATTTGGCTGAATTTTATGGTGTTGAAACAAAGCGTATTAATGAACAAATAAAGCGGAATAAAGAAAGATTCCCTTCCGAATTCGTGTTTCAACTTACGAAAGAGGAATTTGATACTTTAACCGCTCATAAACCTTTAAGGTCGCAAAATGCGACCTTAGAAAAGGGGAGGGGGAAACACCGGAAATATCTGCCTTATGCATTTACAGAACAGGGAGTTGCAATGCTTTCCGCTGTGCTTAAAAGTGAGACAGCGGTAAAAATGAGTATACAAATTATTAATGCCTTCGTTGCAATGAGAAGATTTCTTGTTGAAAATGCTGGGATATTCCAAAGATTGGATAACTTAGAATATAAACAAATTGAAACTGATAAGAAATTCGAACAGATTTTTGACTCACTGCAAAGCAAAGGAAATGAGCTTAGACATGGAATATTCCTTGGCGGACAGATTTTTGATGCTTATAAATTAGTCTCTTCATTAATCCGTAAAGCCGACAGATCAATTGTTTTAATAGATAATTATATTGATGAAACCGTATTGGAATTGTTTTCCAAAAAGAAAAAGAATGTTGAAATAACAATACTTACAAGAAACATAAGTAATGCATTAAAATTAGACGAGCAGAAATTCAATTCTCAATATCCGGTGCTGACAATCAAAGAATTTCACATGGCTCACGACAGGTTTTTAATAATTGACTATAAAGAAGTTTATCACCTCGGGGCATCGTTAAAAGATTTGGGTAAAAAATTGTTTGCTTTCTCGAAGATGGATAAAGCCGCACTCGTTCTTTTGGAAAATATTATTAAAATAAAATAATCATAGTAATCCTTTCAATCAGGCAGATCAATGCCGGAAAATTATTCACTTCCAATTTATTTCTTTTAATCATTAATATATTAACATTTTGCCATATATTATTTTTTCTTTTCAAATTTCCTGCCCGGGGTGGTAGTTAATCCGCTAACGCGGAACCGTTTTTGGGGTTGCGGTTTTTTCTATTGATATTTATCCGCTACGCGGAATTTAATTGTTAGTGGTTAATGGTTAAAAGTGACTGGTACCTGGTTCCTGGTTCCTGGTCGAAAGTCATTTGGTTTAATTGTTAGTTGTAAATTAATAACACACCCTCTGACCGCAGGCAGAAACGAAGGAACAGAGAAACAGAGAAACAGAGGAACAGAGAGGAAAATATATATTGCGCGACGGACTGCCACATTGGGTGGTAAAATGGGGCTAAAGCCCCGGTGGTTTTGGGCTTGGGGTCCGTCAGCTAATCCGCCGCGGCGGAGAACGGTAATAAAAACAATTGACAATTGCTAAATATAAAACCCCCATTGATCCCCCCTTTAATCAAAGGGGGGAAATTCCTCCGCCGGGGCGGAACGCAATCCGACTCGGTCGGATCGCAATCCGCCTGCGGCGGAACGCCAAGTAAAAACAATCACTGTGACGGAGAGTACTCATTGCAACAGCCTGAACGGCGGACCGACTCGTTGGAGCAAAGAAAATTCAAAAGTTGTTCAGCGCAATAACCTGTGTGTCGGAGGAAAAGGGAAAAAAAAGAGTCCGCCTTTCGACGGACTCTCTTTAATTGGATATTTGTTTTTTTTACTTAATAAGAACCATTTTCTTTGTCATCACATTTTTGCCTGCTACAAGCCTGTAGATGTAAGTACCACTCGAAAGTTTACTTCCATCAAGTGTTACTGTATATCGTCCTGCCGGCTGAACGTCATTAACTAATGTGCTAACCAGTTCTCCGAGCATAGTGTATATCTCAAGGGTCACTTTTCCTTCTTCAGGAAGAGCATATTTTATTGTAGTAGAAGGATTGAACGGATTTGGATAGTTCTGACTAAGTTCATAGACTGTCGGAACATCAATATCAACTTCAATTTCTTTTGAGTATGCAAAAGAACCGTCAAAGTCAACTTGTTTTAATCTGTAAGTTGCTTTGGTTTCTTTAACACTCTCATCTGTGAATGAATAGTTGACTGCTGAAGTTGTGTTTCCAGCCGCATTGACGCGACCAACAGCTGTCCAGCTTGTCAATTCGCTCTTTCTTTCGACTTCAAAGTAAGCAGAGTTTGTTTCGGTGGCAGTCTGCCATGTTAACTGAACACTGCTTCCGTTAACTTCTGCTTTGAAGGAGGTCAACTCAACCGGAATAAGTCCCGGGATTTCGTCAGCACCAATATCCGGAGGCAAATCTCTAAGATCGCCATCAATATCAGAGACAAAACCTGGAATGGTGACACCCTTTCCAATTAAGGCAATTGAGGATTCGGTTATATGCAAATCAAAATTCGAAGCAAAGAAGGGGGGATAGCTCTGTGAGTGAGCGTCCTGTCCGCTTGCAGCCTTCCAATCGATCAGCGATTTTGTAGGAGCTGCATCAAAGAAACCGACATGTCCGTTTGTACCGTCGGATGCGAAGAAATCATTATAGTCGGATGTTAATGTTCCGTTGGTTCCTGTTCTGTTGATGCAGTAACTAACGAAGTCAGCTTCGTCGTTAAGAACCACGTTGTTTTTGACATCGTTGGTACCATTAGTCAGTAATAAACCATTGTATGTAATAGCTCCTGTGCCAGCGGCCGGGAGGTTATCCATATATAATGAGTTGAAGTACAAGTTAAGAGTTGCAGATGCCGAAGTATTCTTAATGCCATTAACAACAACGGTAGGATTAGCTGCAGTCAGACTGAATCCGTTGATCATGTTGTTGTAAACGTTGTAGGTACCGAAGGACTCGATGCTAATTGCATTAAGTGTTGCAGCAGCACCGGTGGAGATTCCACCCACACCAACTATCTTATTGTTGTAGATATTTACTACTGATCCGGTATCAACGTTAACAGCATAAACTGCTTCGTTGCTGATATTAGCAGCAATATTCTGGTTCAGAAGAATCTGATTTCCGAAAATATCGTGATCGCCTGCAACGTATAGGGAAATTGCTCTTCTCTTTCCCTCAATAATGTTGTTTTTTAGGGTAATGTTATAAGGGAAATCTAAAGGAGCCGGTGTTCCGGTTTGGTAAGTGCCGTATCCCTGAGCGTTCTGAAATACACCATCAAAGTTTGAGCTTATATGGCAGTTTTCGAATGTTAATTCACTTGGAACCCAATTAACACCCAAATAATTCCTTGAACGGACCATTATTGCACCGATAAATAAGTTACCAGAAGTGCTGACACCCTGAGCCTTATAATAAATTTTGCAATTTTTGAATGTAATAAATGAAGAATTACCAGTAATTACAATGGGCATTGCATTTCTGTGAGCTGTGGTAGCGCACTGGAAAGTAAGGTCACGGGTTGTTCCTTCAGCTGTGTTTGAGCCATCGAAGGTGATGTTCTTTGTAGTTCTCATACTATCCCATGAAACGTTTCCTGCACTCGGCATACCGATAACAAAAGCACCTGACGGACCTGCATTGAGATCAGTAGGGTAGTTAAATGTAATAACCGGTTGAACACCTGTATAAGGTTTGAATACAATATTGTAAGGTTCGGGATTTACAGCAAGTCCGATTCCCTGAACGTCAGCGTAAGTTTCAGTAAGGTCGCTTGTTATGTATATAGTTACATCACCGCCAATAGTTCCTTTGCTTAAGGTATCAACAACTTGCTTGAATGATGAGAATTGAGGATTGCTACCTCCGGGACCGGTTCCGGCTGCGCCTACATAGTATGTTCCGGAGAGAGGAGCGACAGGATGAAGACCTTCATCGGCACCTTTGAAAGGATTAGTTGGGTGTCTAGGATCTCCGTCAATATCAACGGTTATTTCCGGAAGGGGAGGACAATAGAGATCTATGTCGGTTTGGGAATCTCCGGCAAGGTGGAGATCAAAAACGCCAGTGAAAGTAACGTTCTTATAATTGCTGGCAGCATCCTGGGTTGAAGCAGTTTGCCATGCTGCTAATGTTTGTTGTGCAGTTGTCAAGTAGCCAACATTTGCTGAATCTCCAACATTATAGAAAACATTATTGTTCGAAACGAGTGTGCCTCCGTCATATCTTATGCCGTAGACATTCGGATTGTTCTTAAGTGTATAGATAATATTGTTCTTAAGTTCAAGATTTCCGCTTCCGCCAAGTCTGATACAAGTCATTCTTGTATTAGCTTTGTTGGGGAATTCATTAAGAACAATCGTGTTGTTGTACACTTTAGCAATAACGTTGTCCTGGAAAGAAATAACATCAATACTTGCGGGAATACCTGTTCCGGTATGCTGAATATCACCGCCAAAGAAGTTGTTGAACAACTGGATAAGTGATGTTGTTTTTCCGGAAAGCGTACCGAATCCGTAGACTCCGTTAGTTGCAGCACTAACAGATCTGAGGGAATTGAGTTTATTGCGGAAGAAGTTGATTGTTCCGTCATAGTTATTTAAAAGTGTTCCCCAAACCACATTACCTGTTGCAGGGGCATTGACATTATGAATTTCACAATCGGAAACCTCTGTAACAGTGGAAGGAGTACCCACAATATAGAAATAAACAGGTCTCATTCTACCATAAAGGGTTGATTTTTTCACAGAAATTTGAGTAGCATACTGAGAGGTTCCTGAATGACCTGTAAAACCAACTGCGTAATATGGATCAAGTGCTCCGTCTCCAATCTGGCAGTTTTCTACAAGTATATTATCAACAACACCACTCCACTGACCATTTGCGTAGATCCCTCGGGTAGAGGCATGACCGGCATTGATTGAATCCCACTTAATTATGGTATTCTTAATTGTGATATTATCCGAATTGCCAAAAAGGTTAATTAGATTAATTCCGTTTGTCGGGTCAAGACTAGAGATAGTGAGATCACGAGTTGTACCGGCTCCGTTAGAACCATCAATCGTAACATAACCGGTGTTAAGGATCGTGATACCAGCTTGTCTTCTGGCTGTGTCTTGCTGAGTACCGGTAATTGAAGATGCAGCAAAACCAAGGAGAGAAATTTTAGGGGTTTTGCCGGTATTTGGTTTGATTATCAGATTATTTGAGGCGCTAAGATCGGGTCGGTTTATGACCAGATTCGCAGCAGTTTCAGTAAGGTCTTCATCGATGAGAAATCTTACTGTTCCGGAAGCACCAAGGTTGTTAAGAGAAGCGATTGCTGCTTCGAGATTTGGGAAGTCTCCACCTACTGCTTTAATAATCTTATCTCCGCTGAGTGCCTGAGAATTTAGATTGATTGACAAAGCAGTAAACAGAAGTAGAACTGTAGAAAGAACTTTTTTCATCTTACCTCCATTAATGTTATAAATGTATTTGTCCAAGTTTGCTTACCATTAAGAAAACTCATGTTCTAAATTATCGAAATTATTATTAATAAAAAAGAAATTATTACTTTAATTTTTATAAAAATAAAAAAAAGAGTCCGCCTTTTGGCGGACTCTCATTAATTGGATATTTGTTTTTTTACTTAATAAGAACCATTTTCTTTGTCATTACAGTCTTTCCTGCAACAAGCCTGTAAATATATGTGCCGCTAGCGAGTTTGCTGCCGTCTAGTACAACGCTATACTTTCCAGCGGGCTGAACATCATTTACAAGATTAGCCACAAGTTCACCGAGAACCGTGTAAACTTCCAGCGATACTTTTGAGTCCTGAGGTAAAGCATATCGGATGGTGGTGGAAGGATTAAACGGATTCGGATAATTCTGGCTTAATTCAAAAGTAGCCGGTACGTCGACTAATACCTCAACCTGTGAGGAGAATGAGAATGTTCCGTTAAAGTCAACCTGACGGAGTCGATAAACTACCTGTCCGTTTGGAACTTGTTTGTCAGTAAATGCATATGATACTGCCTTTGTTGTTGTTCCGGCTGCATTGACTTTACCAACTTTTGTCCAGTCGCTGTTAACAGTTTTTCTCTCAACTTCAAAGTAAGCTGAGTTAGTTTCTGTTGCAGTTTTCCAGCTTAACTGAACTTCATTGCCAGAAACTGCAGCGCTGAATGAAACGAATTCTACCGGAATAACTCCCGGAATCTCGTCTGCACCGATTTCCGGAGGATTATCTCTTGTTTCACCGTCGATATCGGTTGTGAATAATGGTATTGTCACACCTTTTCCGATAACAGGGGAACTGTTGTTCAGGAGATGAAGATCTGTAGCGGATGCAAATAATGGATTGACATTCAGACTGTTAGCGTCAAGTCCGCTTGCCAATTTCCAGTCTGCAAATGTTTTTGCATCGGCGGTATTAAAGTATCCAATATTTCCGAAAGTTGCATTTGACACAAAGAAATCGTTATAATCGGAAGTAAGTGTGCCATTTGTTCCAGCGCGGTAGATACAGTAGGATGGGAAATCTGCTTCATCTGAGACGACGATATTGTTTTTAATATCAACAGTCCCGTTAGAAATATATATACCAGCATAAAGTACTGTTCCTGTTCCCGGGACCAAATCAATATTCGGCAGATAAACCGAGTTGAAGTAGAAATTAGCTTTTACGTTTGCATTTGTGCAGCGTAATCCTATCAGTTTCACACTTGGATTTGGGGTTGTGGTAAGTGCATTGAATCCATAAATCATGTTGTTATAAACATTATAATATCCTTTTGAATCAGCCTGAATACCTATGACTCCATAATCTCCGGTATTGGAGTTTGCTGAGGCAAGAAGAATTATCTTATTGTTATAGATATTTGTGATGTTTGATGTATCGCCAATGGTGTATCCCCAGATGCCGTAACTCATAAATCCGGTATTATTCTGGTTTACACTTATTTCATTTCCGAAGACATCAGTATTTCCTGCATAATTGAGGAATATGCCGCGAGTTTTTGCATTGATAACATTATTCTTGAAAACAATTCCGGTTGGGAAAGCGGTTGGTGTTCCGCTGTTGGAAATTGCTAAACCCTGAGCAGTTGTACCGAAATTATTGGTAATCTCACAGTTCTCGATTGTAACATTATCAGGGACAAAATTGGTTGAATTGAAATTACGAACGCTTAAAGCGAGTCCATATGATGTTGATTGTAAAGTAGTGATTTTGATATTCTTTATAACCACGTTGTTTACATCGCCCATTAATCTGATGGGGTAAGAATTTGCGTGAATTCCGGTATTCGTAACGAATACAAGGTTGCGGGCTTCAGTATCAACAACATTGTTTCCGTCAATAATCAGATTTTCTGTTGTAACAAGGCCGTAGTTTGTTGTGGAGGTCACTGTTAAATCAGGTGATCCTATAACGAAAGCACCGGACACACCCGGATTGTCAGTAGTTTGTGTAAAAAATATAGTATCTACTGTACCTTCCATTGGAGTGAATCTAACTGTATATCCGTTAGAGTTATAACCTAATCCAACATGAGCGGGTTCAACAAGATTGCTGGTAATTACGAAGGTACAATTGTTAATTATGGTGCCATGGTTCAGAGTATCACAAGCAGCCTTAAAGGAATTGAAGTGAGGATTGGTTCCACCCGGACCTGTTCCCGGAGCGCCTACATAATAGACACCGGAGAGACCCGGCAGGGAAGCTTCGTCAGCGCCCATATAAGGGATAAGCCTTTCATCCCCGTCTATGTCAGTGGTAATATATGGGACAGCAGTACCGGTTAAATCAGCATCGCCAATCGAGGTGCCGGTAAGATGTAGGTCAGTATCAGATACGAAATGGACGTTCTTAGATTTACTGTTTGCGTCCAGAGTGGTACCTAATTGCCAGTTTTCTAAATTCTGATAGGTGTTTGTCCCATACATCCCCACATTGCCAGCACCAACAATGAAAATGTCATTATAATTACTTGTAAGAACACTGGTAGGTGATGCAGTATTTGGCCAGTGAATTCCAAAGGATGCTGCGTTGTCGTGTCTGTTAACAAGCAGATTATTCTTTATGTTCAGAACAGCACTTGAATTCAATTCCCAGCCTATGCAGGCATGTCTGCCTGTCTGGTTAGTTGAGTTAATTTCAATGGTATTATAAGTAATGTTAGCAGTTCCGATCCATCCTGTTGAACCAAAAACAATACCATATACTTTTTCGTTTGTAGTTGCAGCTAAGTTAGTAAAGTTAGCAGCAATGAAATTGTTATGAATATTTAAGACACCCTCATTGCCGTATACAACAATACCACCGCTGAATCTTGCAGTAGTTGTAGGATTGGAGGTTAACTTGATTATTCTGTTGTTCTCGATAACCGAAGTATCATTCAGTGGAAAACCTGTAAGATAAATGCCTGAATAGAATACTTGATTTGCATCAGGAGTTACTATTGAAATAGTATTACCGCGATAAACATTCTTAATATTATAGAATGTGGTTATTCCGCGTCTTTTTGTATAAATTATGTTATCATAAGCATATGCATTCATAGGAGTAGTAGCGGCATTACCCCAGAATGCAAGTCCGTTTCTGAATGCAACAGTAGGTGAACCAATTAAACAATTCTGGACCACCAGATTGTCGGCAACTCCAGTATATCCGTCTGCACCGATTGCTGTTGAATTTGCACCCAGAGCAGAATAGGTTAAGATTACATTCTTAATTGTAATATTGTCAGAATTGTCAGTTACACCAATTAAATATAATCCCGCAGCATCATTAGCTGAAATGGTAAGGTCTCTGGTGGTTCCCCCCACACTATTCGAACCATCAATCGTGATATATGATGCGTTGTCAATCGTGAATCCTTGCGACGCTGAATGATTTGGTGCACCGCTGGTAGGGAAGGAATTGATTGTAATTGTTGGTGTTTTGCCAACGTTCGGTTTGATTATTACATTGTTAGTAGCTGTTAGGTCTGTACGAGTTATAACTAACGCAGTTCCGACTTCGTTTAAATCCTCGTCTATAAGAAATCGAACAGTACCGGAAGCCCCATTCGTATTTAATGCTGTTATTGCAGCTCCCAGTGTAGCAAAATCCCCTCCGGTGGCCTTGATTATCTTATCCCCGCTCAATGGCTGGGAAAATAAATTTAGGTGACCGAAAAGAATAAAGAGAAAACACAAAGTGAACACTTTTTTCATCTCGCCTCCAAATATATGTTATTAATGAATTTTTCCAAGTCGTGGAAAAAATTATAAGGAAAGTTGCAAAATAAATTTATTATAACCAAATAAAAAATCTTACATTTTCGGGACTTTTCTTCTCTATTCTTTTTCTTTTGAAATCTGCTCCAGGGTGTCTCTTAGGACTCCCAGTGACCTCTGGCTAAGTAAATCAATCTTTATCAGTCCCAAATCATCCATACTGTACATATCCACCTGTGTAACAATCAGACCTAAACCCTTGTTTTTAGCATATTGCAAAGCTGTATAATTTGTTATTCTATCCGGAGAAATAACTATTCCACTAGGATGAATTGAAAGATGTCTTGGGAAATGCGATAACTTCGATGCTGTTTCGACAATTGTTTTGAAGGGCTCCTTATCGAAATGAAGATGTCTTGATTCGGGGAACAATGCTGAAAGACGTAACAGATTCTCCGGTGAAGTCCATGGTATGTATTTGCTGTACTTGCTTATTTCAGCGTCAGTTAATCCAAAAGCTTTTGCTGTCTCCCTGAAGGCAGATCTCGCTCTGAATGTTACGGTTGTGCAAATCATTGCTACTTTGTCATATCCATACTTATCAAAAATGTATTTTATTACTTCGTCCCGCTCTTTCCACGAGAAATCTATATCAATGTCCGGTGGATTACTCCTGCCTTTGTTCAGGAATCGCTCAAAGTACAAATTGTGCTTAACAGGATCCACATCAGCAAAATCCAGGCAATATGATACTAAACTATTTGCTGCCGAACCTCTTCCCAGTGAAAGGATCCTGCGCTGTTTTGTCTCTCTTATAATATCCCAAACAACCAGAAAATAATCCGTATACCCCATCTCATTAATCACTTCAAGTTCCATTTTAAGCCTTTCAGCATATCTCTTATCCGGATTGGTGACTTTTCTGTTCAATCCTTCAAAAACCAACACGGACAAATACTTGGCAGATGGAATTCCTTTTTCATTTTCAAATTTCGGGAACTTGTATTTTGATAGATCTATATCATCTTGAATTCTCCCGGCTACTCTTTCAGCATTTAACAGCAACTCAGGAAAACTCTTCCAGTTCTTCTCATATTCCTTTCGGCTTGGAAAATAGTTTATATCTTCTTCAAGATCCCCTGGTGCCATATTAGGAATTGTGCTTCTTTCCCTTATTGCGGAAACGGTTTTATGCAAAACGAAATCTTCTTTTCGGGAAAAATATACTGGATGAGAAGGCAAGCAGGGAATACCTCGTTGTTTTGCGAAATCAAATGTTTCTCTCGTTTTCCGTTTATCCCTGACCGTTCTTCTTATCTCTGCATATAGGTTTTCATTAACCGGTATTTTTTCTAAGAGCTCTTTTGAAGGGGTGAGTATGATCAGATCATTCTGTTTGTGCTGCAGAAGCTTAAATAGTGAAAAATTATCATCGAGTGATCTGTTGGTTATAATCTGGCATAGTTTGGCATACCCGTTAAGGTTTTGGGCCAGAAAAATTGCATATATATCTTCTCTGCCTGGTTCGCTTATTTGAGTTCCGAAAATAGGTTTAATTTTTGCTTCCCGTGCAGCTTTTGCGAACAAAATTAAACCATTCATGCAGTTGGTGTCAGTCAGTGCAATGGATTTTATCTGGTTTACCCTGCAGTTTTCAATAATGCTCTCTATCGAATTGGTTCCCCGCAGAAGTGTGTAATAAGAATGAACGTTGAACAGATGCAAAGATCCTCCTTACTTAAGGGCTTTCTGTGCTATATCATTTCGGTAATAAATGTTTTTGAAACTTATTTCTCCCATTCCTTTATAAGCCAATTTTATTCCTTTGGCAATATTATTCTCTTTTAGGAGTGCGGTTAATCCCAGTACTCTCCCCCCGTTAGTAATCAATTTATCTCCCTCAAATATTGTCCCCGAGTGAAATACATAATATTGGTCTGTATTTAGTTTCTCAAGACCTGAAATCTCAAAACCCCGCTCAAAATTCTCCGGATACCCCTTTGATGCTGCAACCACGCACACTGCAGACTTACCCCCATACCATACTGTGTTTTCATCAATCTTACCAGTGGCACAGGAGTAGAGCAGTTTCAGCAGATCCCCTTCTATTATTGGGAGAACCACTTGAGTTTCAGGATCTCCAAATCTGCAGTTGTATTCAATAACTTTCGGACCTTCTTTAGTTATCATTAATCCGCAATATAAGCAACCCGAAAAGGAATTCTTTTCCTTCCTTAATCCGTCAAGCGTTGGTTCAATAATCCTACTTTTTATTTCCTCAAGCAAATTAGCAGTAATTATTGGAGCCGGTGCATAGGCTCCCATACCTCCTGTATTTTTTCCCGTATCTCCATCTCCAATTCGCTTATGATCCTGAGCCGCGGGGAGTGTTATGTATCGTTCTCCGTCAGTGATCGCAAAAATTGTTGCTTCTTCGCCCTCCAGAAATTCCTCCACAACAATCCTGTCACCGCTTTTTCCAAAGATATTATCCTCAAATATCTCCTTAATAGCTGATTCACTCTCTTCAAATCGTTTGCAGATAATCACTCCTTTTCCTGCAGCAAGTCCATCAGCTTTGATTACGATAGGGTGGGGGATAGCACGCAGGTAATCGATTGCTTCACTTTTCCCGCTTCTTGTGAACTCCCGGTAATTTGCTGTGGGTACTCCATACTTTTTCATTATCATTTTCGCATAAGATTTTTCCGATTCAATCCTTGCTGCATTTCCACTTGGTCCAAAAACCGTAATCCCTGCATTACGCAATAAGTCCGCAAGTCCTTCCACAAGCGGTTTTTCAGGTCCGATAATTACGAATTCAACCTCATTCTCCAGGCAGAATTTCACCACCTCATCACTTTTCCCCTCATCAATATCTATATTTTCCCCAATACTTTTTGTCCCCCCGTTTCCTTTTATAAAATATAATCTATCGCAATCAGGAGAACTTTTTATTCGGTAACCTATACAATGCTCTCTCCCTCCGTTTCCTATAATTGCGACTTTCATTACTTCTCCTTAAGTAAAAATTGAAACTCTTTAACTAAGATTTCGGTTAAGGCATCACGTCTGTGTTTCTGCACATATTCTTCATTTGCCTTTGGCAGTTCCCCCTTTTTATATAATTGAAAAGCTTTTATAATATTCTGCTTGATACTAGTAATATCATCCGGTGCACATATAAAAGCTGCTCCGTATTCCTCCAGATTAGTCTTCAATGTTCCTTCCGGAACACAACCGATAACTGGTTTCATTGTGCCGATATATTCAAAAAACTTTCCGCTGCTTATAGTATCGGCATTTTTACCTTCCCCAATCATCAGCCATAATACATCACTCAGCATAACCTTGCTTAATGCGTCCAAATGCGGTATATATCCAAATTCTTTTACAAAATTCTCAAGTTTTAACTTTTTAATTACTTTCGAAACCTCTTTTCTCTTTACTCCTATAAAATAGAGTAAAACACTGTTAGCAATATCCGGTCTCTCATTTAACAATTGCCTGAAAGCCTGTAAAAAATACTTTGGAGTTATATTTTCATAAAACAAGCCTGAATAGGTAAGTATCATTTTATCGTGCATTTTCTTTTCAGATATTGCTTTCTCTAAATCCTCCGGATCATAACCTTGCGGTATTATTACAATATCCTTGAATGTCAGGAATTTGTAATAATCCATTAACTTTTCCTTTATCCTCCTGTTGATAACAATTACCTTATCAGCTTCTCTGAGAGCTTTGTATTCCATCTTCTTAATTTTATAAGAATGATAGGGTGTTGGATAAGTTGCAAAATGAAATCCATACCATAAATCCCTGTAATCAATAACTAAAGGTACTTTGAATTTCTTTTTTAGAGCAACGGCAGTATTTACTGTTGAGAAAGGGGGCCCGCTTACAAAAATCAAATCATATTGCTCTCTGTTCATCAACTCCGAAGCAACCTTAAGAACTTTCTTTGACCAGTTTTTCTTATTATCCGGAATGAAAATAGTACTACTTATTTTACTCAAAACTTTCCGGATAAACTCATTTGGAATAGTAACCGTCCCTTTTTTTGCTAATCTGGAGTTAATATCTTTCCCCTTTACCCTAACGATGTCGATCTCTTTTCCTCGCAAATCCTCTAGCAAAGTCAAATCATGGGCAAAATATCCGATAGAATCTGTTGTGATAACCGTAGGTTTCCAGTTATTGGCAGGGAAGTACTTTACAAATTTCAGTGTCCTTTGAACCCCGCTCAAACCTGCCGGTGGGAAATAGTATGCAATAACTAATACTTTGAACATATATTTATCTGTGGTAATTAGGTGCTTCTTTTGTTATTATTACATCGTGCGGGTGACTCTCCCTCAGTCCGGAGGCGGTAATTTTTACAAAAGATGTATTTATTTTTAACTCATTGATAGTTTTCACTCCGCAGTATCCCATCGAAGCTCTTAATCCTCCGATTAGTTGGTAAATCGTCTCCGATAATGTCCCCTTATACGGAACTCTCCCCTCAATTCCTTCAGGTACCAGTTTTGAAATATCATCCTCAACGTCCTGGAAGTATCTGTCCTTGCTTCCCATTTTCATCGCGCCAAGCGATCCCATACCTCTGTACACTTTGAAACTTCTCCCCTCAAACAGTATCTTTTCACCAGGTGACTCCTCAACTCCGGCAAACATGCTCCCAATCATAACAGAATCTGCCCCCGCGGCAATTGCTTTTGCAACATCTCCTGTATGTTTTATGCCTCCGTCTGCAATTATTGGTATCCCCTTGCTCCGGGCAGCTCTGAATGCTTCATAAATTGCACTAATCTGTGGCACGCCCACACCGGCAATCACTCTGGTTGTACAAATTGAACCTGGTCCAATCCCAACCTTTACTGCATCCACTCCACATCTGATTAATTCAAGGGCACCTTCATAAGTTGCTATATTACCGGCAATTAGCTGTGTATCCCTGAATTTTTTTCTAATTTCTTTAATTGTTCTGATCACTTTCATACTGTGCCCATGAGCTGTATCAATCACAATCGCATCCACATGTGATCTGATTAGACTCTCTATTCTGTCAAAAGTATCAGATGTGATCCCAACAGCTGCTCCCACTCTTAATCTCCCATGCTCGTCTTTGCATGCATTTGGATGCTTCTTTTTCTTTTGAATATCCTTGAAAGTGATAAGTCCCCTTAAAACTCCGTTTTTATCCACAACCGGTAGTTTTTCAATCTTATTATCCTGCAAAATCCTTTCAGCTTTTTCCAGAGTAGTCCCCACCGGAGCAACAATTAGATTTTCTTTTGTCATAAGTTCGCTAATAGGTAAAGTCTCATTCGGCTCAAACCTCAGGTCCCTGTTAGTTAAAATACCAGATAATTTTCCCTTATCATCTATAATAGGAATTCCGGAAATGCTGAATTTCTTCATCAAAGCCATAGCATCTCCTATGGACTGCTCTGGTCTAAGCGTTACCGGTTTCATAATCATCCCGCTCTCAGACCTCTTAACCTTGTCAACCTGATTGCTTTGCTCATCAATGCTCATATTCTTATGCAATATCCCGATTCCTCCCTCTCTTGCAATCGCAATAGCCATGTCAGATTCGGTCACTGTGTCCATAGCAGCAGAAATAAACGGTATATTCAACGAAATATCCCTTGTCAACCTGGTCATTATACTAGTCTCCCTGGGCAGAACCTCGCTCTTCTGGGGAACTAACAAAACATCATCAAAGGTTAATCCCTCATAAACAAATTTATCAATTCTCTGTTTCTTCATCCAAACTCCGCTAAATATGTCCTTCAAATCTAACTCTTTTAATCAAATGCAGCAATTCCGGTAATATCTTCACCGATAATAAGCGTATGCATTTCATGAGTTCCTTCATAAGTTTTTACCGATTCCAGATTAGCTGAATGTCTCATTATCGGATATTCAGCCAGAATTCCATTAGCACCCATAATTTCTCTGGCAACTCTTGCCCCCTGAAGCGCCGTTTCACAATTATTTCTCTTTGCCATACTGACCTGATGGAATCTTAAATCCCCGCTGTCCTTTAATCTTCCCAGCTGCAAATTCATTAACTGGGACTTTGTAATTTCTGTTAGCATATTTACCAGTTTCATCTGAGTTAACTGATATCCTGCTATTGCTCTGCTGAATTGAACTCTGCTTTTTGCATATTCAAGTGCTGCATCATAACATGCCATTAATGCACCTGTTACTCCCCACGCAATGCCGTACCTGGCCTGATTCAAACACATTAATGGACTCTTTAATCCCACTGCATGCGGAAGAAGATTATCCTCCGGCATAAATACAGAATCCATCACTAGTTCTGAGGTCACGGAAGCCCTTAATGAATGTTTTCCCTTCATCTCCGGAGCTGTAAATCCTTTCATTCCTTTTTCCAGTACAAATCCTTGTACTTTTCCTTCAAGTTTCGCCCAAACCACCGCAATATCGGCAATTGAACCATTGGTTATCCACATCTTTGCACCGTTTATTACATAACCCCCTTCACATCTCTCCGCTTTTGTAATCATGCCTCCCGGATTTGAACCAAAATCTGGTTCAGTAAGTCCAAAACATCCTATCAGTTCACCTTTAGCAAGTTTTGGAAGCCATCTCATCTTCTGTTCGTCATTCCCGAAGGTATATATAGGATACATAACCAGCGCACTCTGTACGGACACAAAACTCCTTACACCGCTGTCTCCGCGTTCAAGTTCTTGCATCACCAATCCATACGCAACATTGTTCATTTCCGCCCCCCCGTATTGAGAAGGAAGAGTTGATCCGAATAATGAAAGCTCCGCCATCTTTGGAATAAGTTGTTTCGGAAACGTACCTGCCAGATAGTGTTCCTCAATAATCGGAATTATTTCATTCGAAACGAACTCTCTTACCGTATCTCTCACCATTTTTTCTTCTTCGCTTAGAAGACTGTCTATATTAAAATAATCAACACCTTCAAACTTGCTCATATTAATCCATTAGTTAAAATTTAAAAAATAAAAATATCAATTGTTAATCTCATAAACAAATCCATGTGAATTTTGTTCATAAAATACACCTGAATTTTTACCCCATAATTATTGCCGCTTAGCTTACTTCGACGTCCTTCGGTATAAACTCGTTTGATTTTTTTCGTCCATGGGCAAAAAAGTGCCCTAAATTTCAAACCTGCCCCCCCATTCATTTCAATAAATTCCATTCAAATACATTTTTTATTTATTATCTTTAAAATTGATTTTCTAATAATTTATAAAGATGGCTAATGCATAATAACAAGACACGATGGTTTAATTTATTTACACTCTTTTTTCTGATTCTCAACACTCTGGTATTCTCCCAGAATCCCTCATATTACACAGGCATAAATACATCCTCCCCGACTTTTGTGGATGATTTAAAGGCAAGAATTCGTGAGGATTATACAAAAGTATCTTATGACCTCTTTGATGAAACAAATATAGCAAACTTCGCTTCTTATGACAAAGGTGGGGGAATAAAAGGTGTTTGGTGCGTCTATAGTAACTATGAATACACCTATTCCGGAACATTCACGTGGGCTGTTTTCAGCCGCGAACATACCTTCTGCCATAGCTGGATGCCAACGTATTCCTCAACCTCGGGTAACGAATACGCTGACCAGCATCACCTTTTCCCAACTCATCAAAACAGCGCAAACGGTGTCAGAAGCAATCACCCTCTCGATACTGTTGTTACTGTTACTTCATCATTTGGGGAGGCAAAA
>JAAYVN010000048.1 GCA_012517155.1 Ignavibacteriales bacterium
ACATATTCGCGAAATAAACTAAAAGGTGGATTTGTAACAACAATATCAGATTGTTTAAGTAGCTCTATACATTCATTACTTCGAAAATCGCCATCACCCTCAAGTGGCGTCCATTCATTATTTTTATTTGCCTTTAATTGCTTGGCAACATCTTTTAAATTAAATTCGCCGTCTCCGTCTATGTCTTTCACTTCGCTAATAATAAATTTATTGGCGGTTATCTTCGGACGACCTTTTGATTTTTTAAGTGTTTTATCATCACCAAATAATTTTAGTTGCGTGTTTGCGACAGGAGATGGTTTGTAGCTTGTTGTGATTAGTAGTTTTAATCCGAGCTTATTATAGTTGAGAACAAAATAACGAAAAAAATTGCTCTCAAAAGGATCGTCACAGTTGCAATATACTACCTTGTTACGAAAAGTATTAGGGTCATAATCTAGATATTTTTCAATCTCTTTCTGAATATCTATGAACTGAGTATAAAACTCATCATTTTTCGCCCGTTTCGCATTCGTAAGATTCTTAACTGATGCTTCTCTAGCCATAAATTATTTTTATTAAATACATAAAACATTGTAAAACGCAAAAATAACGAATTATCTTGACTTTTTCTACCAGTTTGCTATAATACTTTTGGGTCATAGAATATAAAGGTCTCTAGCCCATTCTATGAGAATTATTGCTCGTTTTATTCACTGATTTATTCCAAGTGGACTAGATTGGTGGCTAAAGCGAGTTATTCACAGTTGAAATTATTTATGTAACTGTTATACTGTTAAAAGAAAAAATATGCCAAATAATACGATGCATAACAAGTCTATAAGAGTAAGTCGGCGATACGGTTGATATACCCCACAAAAAGTGAACAAGAAAAACAACAAATAATTAAGAAAAAAACACTTCATCCGGTATCCTGTATTTTAATGATGAATGCAGCCTTTTTTATTATGATATGGTGATAGGATTAAATATTATTATTTTAGAAGTGTAGATTTAATTTAACCATGATTAAAGGAAAGTTTAATGAAAAATAGAGAGACTGTTGATTATGCTGAGCTGGTTGTATCCAATATGCTGGAAATCCAGGCGATCATCCACATACTGGAAAGACGTGGTATAACTTCGGAAGCAGAAATACTTACTGAAATTAAGGTTATCCGGGATGAGATGAATGACAACCTCCGGAAGATGCAGAGAGAGAATTAAACAGGTGTCTGGTGACCTGTTACACCATCACAAAATTACTCCAGCCATATAATAATTTGATTTATCAAACAAGGTTGAAATCCCCTTCAGGAGGGGACCAGAATTTTTATTATAAAATTTTAGACCGAACCCTAATAGTATGAATATTAAATTCACAGTTTAGCCCACCCCCCCTTGATATTGCTCTAAAAATCCTTCTTCAGACATGTGAGAC
This sequence comes from Ignavibacteriales bacterium, assembly GCA_012517155.1. Lineage (GTDB taxonomy): Bacteria > Bacteroidota > Ignavibacteria > Ignavibacteriales > Ignavibacteriaceae > JAAYVN01. The sequence continues at coordinate 1,421 of JAAYVN010000048.1, forward strand.
TAGGTATGAGTATAGTAGAGAAGATAGGTACTTAACAAAAAGATCGGTGCCCATCCCCCCTCGACAATACATACCTGTAACTAATCATTAATCACAAAATATTAGGAGTTTTACATGTCTGATTTAATTTCAAACATTCTGCCGTCACATGAGATTGAAACAAATATCTCACAGGGCCTCTACAGGCCGCGCTTCTTTGAAGCTGAATGCTTTAACCTGTCCGGAGTTATCTATAACACAGTTGATTATATAAAAGATGATCCGGAAGGAACCTTATTGAAGGAGAATTATTCATTCGCTTATCTCAGGGAAGATAAGCTCAGAACCATTGATGCCGTTGACAGATACGGCAACCAAATACCTTTCAACAGTTTCTTAAAGTATTTCTCGATTGATATCCGTAGCCGTAATCTGTTTAAGACGGGTAAGTACTTAAGCAGGATACTTCGTCCTACAAAATATGCTAAGTTCTATTCATGCATGAAGGTATATGTGAACAATAACCCCAGGCACCAGGGGAAAAAGACTGACGGTATCAGTCTTATATCGCTTAAGCTAGCTGAGTCCTTAGGCTGGAAGAACGTCATCCCCGATATGTCTGCTCAGTTTACATTGTTTTATAAAGACGGTCTTGTAAAAGGTAACTGTGTTGTCTCAGACCGCATAGAGTCTGATATTGTTATCTATGGCAAGGATAATATTAAAGACGAGATCCGGCTGACAAACAATACTTACTATGTCGCTATAGAACCTCTTAAGTTGTCTAAGAGGCTGAGGATGGATATCCAGTCTCTGCTCAACCTCTGGAATCTGTTCGGGCCGGAACAGTTTCTTGAGTGGACTAATCAGGGAATAGAGGCTTATAAGAAAGATCTCTTTGATGGTAAGCTGATAGACTGGTTAGATGATTTCGATACCCTTGATCCGGATGATTATAATCATGAAAAATGGACACTCAGAAAGGCACTCTGGCATAAGATAGACTACAGGAGCTTTCCCGGATTACTGAGGCTTGCATGGTCAATGTTCAGAAACAGTATGATCCGTTATGCGGTTGATATAAAAGGTCAACCTGTATTCAGGATACCTGTTCCGGGTGGTTACAGAGGATATTTCAGAGTAGACTTAAGAGATCATGATGAAAAAGGGAATTTTGTATCACTTACACCCCTTGGAACAGTAACGCTTGACAGGTTAGGAAACATATGGATCCATGAAGACGATATCGAGGAGTTCCTCTCTGTTAAAGGAGGAGCTGACCTGGATGATAATGCTGCGATTATACCTGTGGAAGATGGAAAAGCTGTAATATTTCGTAACCCGAATCAGTATGGAGAGTATGGAATTCATAGAATAGTCGGTGAGGGAGTTGAATTTAAGGTGAAACATCTGCTTCAGGGTACTGTGCCTATGAAGAAAGTATCTGAGTGTTGCGATAATACTGAAATAAAGCCTGTTTTGACAGGTAATTCCTTGTTGGATAAGTTCTTAAAAACTAGTACAGTAGCAATTCAACCTGAAATAAGATACATATCTGCGAATTTAATTAGGGTTTACTCACAAATAAAGAGTAATTCAGCTAGTATAGGTCTTGCTGCTAATGTAGAAATGATCAGATCCTGTGTTGGTATCTATGATAATGAAAAAATGAATAAAATGATACGGAAATTCAACTGGAACCTTGAAAAGATAATAGATTCCACGGTAAAAACAGGGTCCGGAGCCGAGAAAGAAATGATGCTCGTAGCAGAAATGTTGAAATATAGTATAACAAAACGGATAAAAATTGCAGAAAGTTTGCTTCCACGAGTTCCTGAATCCATGAGAGCTGAGTTTTCTGTCTATAAAAATCATCCGCTAGACTTACTTCTACGTGCCATAGAGTATCTGGTCGATAAGGCAGATATAGATATCATAGGACGAGGCTCAGTAAGCAGAGGTGACAGACAACCCGGCAGAATAGACCACATTGAAATACCATTTATTGAGATAGGTAAGGACATCTATTCCAATCCGATACGTGACCTGGCAATTAATCTGATGAAGGACTACAACCGGAGCATGGCAATACTGCTTGATTCATCTAAGAAACTGGATCAGGGAATAAGGGAGATTACAATAAAGAATGGAATTGAAGTTATACAGAACAAGCTTCTTGAGAGACTCTCATTCTATACAGACGAAGAGAGGATGCTGATTACTCAAGCCTGGGCATATGAGATATATAAATCCGTTAAATTTGTTCATGACTCAATTCTCTGGATAAGCGATAAAGAATCGTTTAGAGGAACTGCCGGGGATACAATAAAAATGCTTGGCAGAACAGGAATCGGAGAGAATACCAAAAAGGAAAACGATGAGTTGCGCCGTTTTAAGGGTAAAATAATCAACAGCACACCTGTAAACTGTGTCAGGTTATGGAGAAAAGAGATCCTTGAGGCTGAAACCTTTAAGGGCGAGGAAATACTAACTGTTTCAGAAGGGAAGGCTACTCTTAAAGGTGAAATACTTAGTGTTGGAGATGAAACAAGGATAAAGGATGGAGTTTACCCGATTCGCGCAGTTGAACAATCAGTTTCAAAGAAGAATAGTGCTCAGCTTTTAAGAAATAGCATTACATTATACTTGGCTAACTAATATTCGTAATACTTTGATTAAGTTTTTTAATTAAACTCTTTTGTAGGTATATTACATATTATGGTTTGGATAATTAAA
>JAAYVN010000049.1 GCA_012517155.1 Ignavibacteriales bacterium
AGATCTCATCGTTACAGAACTTATCCAGAGATTTCCCGGAAACCGCTTCGATTACTTTACCCATGGTAATCATGCCAAGGTCGCTGTATACAGTTTTGGTGCCCGTGGTATATTCCAGCGATGTGCTGTAAATATCACTAATCACCTGATTTGCGGTGGAATATTTTTTATGAAAAGGTTTAAACGATGGTAATCCGCTGTTATGCAGCAGGAGGTTTTTTATTCTAACTTCATCCTTACCGTGAGAAGCAAATTTCGGGATATACTTTGAAACCTTATCCTCGAGGTTAAATAATCCCCGGTGAACACATATCATTGCGGCAGTGGTAGTGGCGATAACCTTGGTGACCGAAGCGAGATCAAAAATAGTGTTCACTTCCATCTTCGGGGATTTTTTATCATAAGTAAAATTTCCATATGCCTTTTCGTGAACAATTTTACCGTCTTTAACAACCAGCAGAACAGCTCCGGGGAAAGCAGTATCAGCGATTGCCGTTTTGAATATCTGGTCGAGTTTTTTCAGCTGTTTCAACTGTGATGATTTGAGAGATTGCGGAGAGTGAGTCAGAATAGATTTTTGAATATTCAGAGATGTACCTGAAACATAACCGGTATTGGGAATAGAGACAGGGAGTTTTCCAGATATCTCCTGTTCACCAAATAAAGCCTGAGCCAGTGCCCTTTCAGAGGGAGTGTTATCCCCGTAACTGCAGATATAGGCATCCACTTCCGGATAACCTGAAAGGAAGTAGGGATTGCCATGTGACAAGAGAACAACAGGTTTTTTAAGATCAATAACAGCCTTAATCAATTCATCCTGCGCAGAAGACAAATTAAGATTTCCCTTGCCATCCTTTATCCGAATATAAACAGAGAGGAGAATCTGACCGGCATCTTTCAAGGAATCCAGAAGCAGCGGGGTATTCTTTTTATCATAATTGGAAGGAACGTAAAATGATTTTATGCTTTCTATTCTGTCTGTGAGATAGGATGAAAATTTTTGCGATGTGCCGATATTCTCATTATCATTCAGGGCAATATGGAATATCTTCTTATCCGGAGCGGGAGCAACAGGAATAATATTCCCGTTATTTTTCACCAGCGTAATAGATTTCTCTGCTATTGTTCTTGCGAGAAAGTGATATTCTGCCCTGCCTATATTTTTTTTAGTAATTCCGAGATCGATAGGAGTATATTTATCCAGTCCGCTCCACCTTTTAGCGATAAGGATTTTTTTTACGGATTGATCAATACGCCCGATTGAGATCCTACCGCTATTGAAAGCCTCGAGGAGAGCACTATATGTGTCTATATCGGACTCCGGGAAGAGAAGACAGTCATTACCCGCTTCAAATGCGAGTACGGCAGCCTCTCCGGGCGAATAGTTTTTAGTAATTGAATACATATTAAGGGCATCAGTGACCACCAGACCGGTAAACTTAAGTTCGTTTCTTAAGAGTCCGGTAATAATATTTTTTGAAAGCGAGGCGGGGTAAAGGATTTCCTTATCGTAGGATTTGATTCCGAGGTGTCCGACCATTACCGAGATAACCCCATGTTTTATATTGGAACTAAAAGGTTTCAGTTCCACTGCTTTCAATTCTTTTTTGGAGAGATCAAGCACAGGGAGAGAGCTGTGAGAATCAATATTAGTATTGCCATGACCGGGGAAATGCTTGGCAGTAGCAATAATCCCCCCTTTTTGAAGTCCGTAAATATAAGCATCGGAAAGACGTGTAACAAGAAGGGGATCCTCGCCGAATGAGCGGGTATTAATAATAGGATTCAGCGGGTTATTATTGACGTCAGAGACCGGGGCATAATTCTGGTGTATTCCAAGGGCTTTAGCTTCTCCGGCAATAATCTCAGCCATTCTGCGGGTTAGTCTGACATCATCAGCCGCACCCAGAGCCATCATTGTAGGGAATGCAGTTCCGCCAGGAATCCTCTGAGTAACACCGTTTTCGAAGTCAGCAGAAAAAAGGAGAGGAATAGCAGAAAGGGACTGGAGTTCGTTGATCAAATTAACCTGCTCCTCAACTGCGCCTCTGAAAAGACAGAAACCACCAACTTTATATTTTTGGACCAGTTCTTTCAGACGTTCATATTCTTTTCCCTCTTTGGAAAAGTTACGGGCAGATGCATAAGGAAAGATAAGCTGACCTATCTTTTCCTCGACAGTCATTTTTTCCATAAGCTGAACAACCCAAGGATCATCATCGACGGAAAAAATCTTCACGTCGTGAAACTTGAGAATTGCGTCATCCTCACCGGGGAGTATTTCTTTTAACATTCCGTTATAATAATAACCGAAGAATGAAAAAATAACAACTACAAAAAGTACAAACCTTGCAATTCGAAATTTCATAATACCGGATGATTATTCTTTTTTCTTTTTACCGAATTCAGGATCAATATTCAGCATCCTGACAATAAAGAAGCCCGGGATCATGGTAAGCAAAATCCAGACAAAGAAGAGCTGATAACCAATTTGTTCCTGAATCCATCCGCTTATCATTCCGGGTATCATCATACTCAGCGCCATAAATCCTGTAGTAATTGCAAAGTGAGCTGTTTTATGAGTTCCTTGCGAGACGTAAATCATATAGAGCATATAAGCGGTGAACCCGAAACCATATCCGAACTGCTCCCCAAAAACGCAAGCATTTATTATGATAAAATGATCCGGCTGTGCATATGCCAGGTAGATATAAAGGACGTGGGGAATATTTATTGCCATGAACATCCACCAGAGCCATTTTTTAAGTCCGTCTTTTGCGGCAACAAATCCTCCAAGCAAACCGCCAAGGGTCAACCCGATTATTCCAACCGTACCATAAACAAATCCTACTTGTCCGGTGGTAAGTTCCAGCCCTCCGGCACTCCTGGGGTCAAGCAAGAAGGGGGATGCAAGTTTAACGAGCTGTGCTTCGCCAAACCGGTAAATTAAAAGGAAGGTAATAACGAGCCAGATTTTTTCCTTAGTGAAAAAGAGTGCGAAAGTTTTGAAGAATTCCTGGAATATACTTTTTGCACTTCCTCCTGCAAGAACAGGCTTGTCTGACTGTGGATAAGGAAGGATAAATTTATGATAGAGGAAAAATCCTAAAAAGAGTGCGGTAATAAGAAAGAAAGTGTAAGACCATGCTTTAGGGATATCACCTGAGCGCGCCTGGAACAATGCAGATGAAACTGTTCTCAGGCGGTGGTCAATCTGTACAAGAGCAAGTGCGGGTTTATCCCAGTTACTGCTGTTGAAGACAAACCGCGTTCCTTCCAAGAGGTTAAAACTTTTATCGCCACTTTCCCTGTCGAGAGTAACTACCTGTTCGGTGCCTTCTTCGGGACTTTGGTTAAGTGAGATGTATAAAAGCGCAAAATTTCCAACCTCAACAGTCTTGTCCGATTCCGAAAGAGGTTGTATTTTATGTGGCTCTGCATTCTTACCATAAAAACCGTGATCAAAATTCCATTTTTGCACATATTGCAGGGCGGAATCGAGTGCGAATTTATTGTTTTTATTTGTCGAGATATTCGTAGAGACCGAATTTATGTATAGCGACTGCTGAAGTGCATTCCTTTTAAAAGTCAATTCTGAAGGAGCCGGGTTATTTACTATTTCAGTATTTGGTTTTGAATGGAGAGTAAGATCAACCGGTTGAAGACCTGTTGTGGTTTCAAAATATCCGGCGATGATTATCAAGATACCCTGTCCCACAATCATGGCAATCCGGTAGAAAGTACTGCGAATACCAACAAAGAAAGTCTGGTCATGCTCAGAAAGTCCTATCATGTAGAATCCATCTGCAGCGATATCATGAGTTGCGGAGCTGAATGCAAGCAACCAGAAAAATGCAAGCGTATATTGTACAAAATTTGAAGCAGGAATTGTGAAAGCCACACCTGCAAGACCTGCACCCACAATCAGCTGCATAATTACAATCCACCATCTTTTAGTCCTGAATATATCTACGAATGGTGACCAAAGAGGCTTAATAACCCAGGGCAGATAAAGCCAGCTCGTATAGAGGGCTATTTCAGTATTAGAAAGACCAAGCCGTTTGTAGAGAATTACAGAAACGGTCATAACCACAACATAAGGGATACCCTCAGCAAAATAGAGTGAAGGGACCCAACTCCAGGGATTTCTATATTCTTTCTTTCCAAAAAACATCATAACTCCGATTTTGTAAATTATTCAAGTATAAATTAATTAAGAAAACCTCTTTGCTCCATACCTACAATCAGGGCACCCTGAGCAGGATTAAGTTCAGGTCTGACAACTTTAACATTCGGATATTCAGTAATGATTTTATCCTGCAGTGCATTGGAGTAGATATTCCAGTTAGTCAGCAAACTACCGATAAAAACGAGTTTCATTTCACGCGTTTGCAATTTTGCGTACATTGATTTAATATGCAGAGTAAGTTCCTCAACCTCATCAATCAGGATATAGCGTGACACAAGATCTCCTTCGTTTGCCGTATCAATAACCACTTTACCGAATGATGCTATATCAAAGTTTTTTTTATAGATAAGCGTGATCAGATCATCTAGGGAATTGATATTATACATTGTCTGTAATTTCAGGGCAAGTTTTGTTTCATTACCCCTGCCATCGAAAGCGCGGGCAACTGCAGTAAGACCTTTTTTCCCAAGTGAGTATCCTGAACCCTCGTCACCAATAAAGCGGCCAAATCCGCCAACCCTGTGGATACTACCCTGAGAATCTTTACCAAACATAATTGAACCGGTACCTGCAATAAGGATGCTACCCGGCTTTCCTGAGAAAGCTCCTTCGAGAGCTGCAAGGGCATCGCTAATTACATAAAAGTGGTTGATGGTAATATTCTTTGATTTGCAATATTCAATAAAATCCTTCTCAAGGGTCTCTGCGTCAGTTCTTCTTCCCGCACCAGTGGTACCAAGAACAACCGACTCAATATCCTCAAAGCCGATATTAAGCGTCTCCGCGCATTGTTTAAGGAGCGAAAGAAGAGTTTCGGAGACAACCTGCGTACCGATCATGATAAAATTAGAGGGTCCGCCAAAACATTCGAAAAGAAATTCTTTATTCTGGTTTGCTATCACGCAATGGGTCTTAGTTCCACCACCGTCAATTCCAACAAAATACTTCATAACGAAATCCGATTTATTCTACAAACTAACTTTTAAAGATATGGAAATTAATCGGAAAAATAAATCAAAGAAGCGGTAAAAAGTTACTGCTAAAAAAGCAGTTACATAGATGCCAGTTTCTCGATTACTGTTACCGAATTAATTCCCTCTGCTTCTGCGTTAAAATTTGTAATAATTCTATGGCGAAGAACCGGAATAAGTGCATCCTGAACATCAGAGATGTTAGGACTAAATCGGCCTTCAATAATTGCTTTTGCCTTTGCGGCAAGGATTAAATACTGGGAAGCACGCGGACCGGCGCCCCATCTAATCCATTGTTTGATAAAGTCGGGAGAGGTTTCAAGTGCAGGTCTGGTTTTTGTTACGATATTAACAGCGTATTCAATCACATTATCCGCCACGGGCACTTTCTTAACCAGATCCTGGAATTGAATTATTTGCTCGGCCGAAAGGACCTTTACGGGATTGGGAACGTAATTACTTGTGGTCGAACGGACTATTTCAACCTCTTCCTTTACCGATGGATAATCCAGCCATAGATTGAACATGAACCTGTCCAGTTGAGCTTCCGGGAGGGGGTAAGTTCCTTCCTGTTCGATCGGGTTCTGAGTTGCGAGAACAAAGAACGGAGGAGCAAGCGGATATGTTTTCCCTGCGATAGTTACGTGATGTTCCTGCATGGCTTCGAGAAGGGCCGACTGGGTTTTGGGAGGTGTCCTGTTAATTTCGTCAGCAAGAATAACATTTGCAAAAACGGGTCCGGAGATAAAGCGGAATTCCCTTTTCTTTGAAACAGGGTCCTCATCAATAATATCCGTTCCCGTAATGTCGTTGGGCATAAGATCCGGTGTAAACTGAATTCTATTGAACTTAAGATCAAGCACGCTTGCGAGAGTTTTAATCAAAAGAGTTTTAGCAAGACCGGGAACACCAACGAGCAGGCAATGTCCTCTGGAAAAGAGAGAAATGAGAAGCTGGTTGATTGCCTTATCCTGACCGATAATAGCCTTAGCAATTTCGCTTTTTATCTTTTTAACAGAGTCAGCGAGTTCCTCAACTAATTTGACATCGTCATAATTATCGTGTTTACTTTCCAAATTATTTCCTATCAGATTTTAATTTCCCAATAAATTTTATTTTTTATTTCCTGAATCCACGTCTGATAAAGATTCTGTTTTTTATACTCGTCAGCGAATTTCTTGAGTTCCTGAAAATCTATTTCTAGACTTGGTTGATGCTGAGGGATCCGTTTCTCGAGAAAGATGACATGATAACCGTATGTATCAACGCCATAATCAACGCGCTTCGGATAGCTGATCTCTCCTTCTTTCATTTTTGAAACTGCATCGAGAAGGGATTTATCGAGCTGACTCAGATAAAAACTGCCAAGTTCACCACCGAGAGCGGCAGTATTCTTATCATCACTATATTTTTTGGCATAGTAAGAGAAAGTATTAAACTTTCTTACCACACTATCTCGAACGTCGGTGAGACGCTGAATAACATCCAGGTCAGCTTCATCATCAGACTTAAGTTTTACAAGAATATGACGGGTTTTAATTGCCTCTCCCCTTCTCTCAAGCAACTGTATGATGTGGAAACCAACCGGGGACTCAACTATTCCGGAAATTTCTCCTTCCTTCAGGGCAAACGCAGCGGATTCGAATTCGGGATAGAAGACCCCTTTTTTAACAAAACCGAGATCACCACCATGAACAGCGCTTGCCGGATCATCAGAATATTTCTTAGCCAGTTCGCTGAAGTCCTCTCCACCTTTAATGGAGTCAAGAATCGATTCTATTTTTGTTCTGAATTTCTGTTTGAGAGCAGAAGATAATTTAGGATTCATGTAAATGTGAGAGATCTGAACTTTTTCCGGGATTACACCAAGACTATCCTTGTATGTAATGAAGAATTCCTCAATTTCCCGCTGTGAAGCTTCCACCATACCGAATTTCTTTTCCCGCATTCTTTGAACCATCAGATTTTTGCGAACATCATCTCTGAGTTCGCGTTTGATCTTTTCAAGCGGCATTCCATATGCTTCTTCGACTTTTTCTTTTGAACCGTACTGCTGAATAAAGACATTCATCTGGTAGTCAATCTGGCGTGAAACTTCTTCCTCTGTAACAAATACAGAGTCGAAATTAGCCTGTGCATAGACAAGTTTCTCCTCGATAATGGCATTGAGAATCTGCTCCCGAAGAGCTGGATTGTCCGGGCTGATCTTTCTTTGCTGGGCAACCATATTGACCTGAAAGTCCAGTTCGCTCTGGAGTATGTATTCGTTATCCACAACAGCTACAATTTTGTCCAAAACCTGCTGAGGGTGCAGAACCGCGAAGAGGGAAAGAAACAAAACAAATAATTTAATTTTCAACTGATTCCTTTTTTAATTATATAATATTTTTACTTGATTTCTATATCATATTTAGAGTATAAAGAGTTTGAGTATTCTTCGAGAAGTTCTTTGGATCTCCATTCCCTGTAGATTCTTTCAACATCGTTTTTAACCTCCTCGAATTCAGGACTTGATCCCGCACCGTAGAACTTAATCAGTTTTACCACAGTAAATAAATTGTCCCCCTCAGCAAAGACGGGAGATATTTCCCCCGGATTCATCCCTAAAATCATCCGCATTAGCGCACCTTTGGCAAGATCGTGCTGACAGATGATCGAAGAAGATAATTCTTTCAACAAAAGAGAGGAATCCCGCTTAATGATCGTAAGGGCTGCTGACCAGTCCCCATCGACAGCCGAGTTTCTGAATTCCCATGCTTTTGAATAATCTTGAAGAGTAATCATATTTATCAAGCGGGAATCTTCAGAAAATGTAAAGAGTTCTTTTTTTTCAAGGAAGAAAGCCCTGAGTTCGCTATCGGTGGGAACAATTTTATTCTGAGCAAGATATTTTTTTATCCAGAAGGCGTTGACCAGTTCACGGGTTGCTTTATCTAGAATTCTTTTCAGTTCAGGATCATCCTGTACATTGTTATCAAGTGCCTCCATGTAGTAAAGTTCAGAGTTTATCCAGTTCTTGATATAGGCATTGCGGTTAAGGGAGTCATTCGATACGTGCGCATTTATCTCTTCATCAGTGAGATAGTTATCCTCCACCCGGACGCGGTAAGATTTATCGGAATGATCTCCATTGCATCCGATCAAGGAGAGGGCTAAAAAAAACGATATGACCAGAGATAGTGAGCGCATTACAGATAAAAATCAAGCCGGATGAGGAGTGAACTCATCCGGCAATTGATTATTTCTCCTTAAAAGCTTCGGATAGTTTATCGTAATGATAAACAGGTTTATATAATTTTTTTAAGTTATTTATATATTCTTCCTCCAGGCGCTTACTTTCAAATTCCTGGAAAGCACCACTGACTTCTGCTTTAGCTTCCTCAAATGTTTTTGTTCTTGCAGGATCTTTCATGATCAACTTCACGATTGAAAATCCACCTGAGTTCTTAAACGGAGCCGAGTAATCGCCGGGTTTTCTGAGTTTATTTGCTTCCACGGCAATTTCAGCAGAGTTTGCATCGAGAAGATCGAAGACACCTTTTTTATCCTTGAATCCGGGGCGTTCAGTGTAATTAGCTGCGAGAGTATCGAATTCCGCACCATTTTCAAGAAGAGTGTAGTAGTGATTAATTAAAGAATCCTTACGAGAGAAAATTTCAGCGAATTTAACTCTGTCGGCAAATTTATATTTATCGGGATCTTTCTGCCAGAATTCATATAGTTTTACCGAGTCAATATTAATTTTGGACCAAACTTCTTCTTCCTGAAGTTTGAAAATGTAGATACCATTGCGGTAGTCTTCCATAAGTTCTTTGAACTCGGGGAATTTCTGATCGAGTGTAAGGGCATCGTGATCGAGAGCAATATCGCCGCTGGTCTTTTTAATTGCACTTTCAAGAGTTGGGCGATCAATCAGTTTGTTGGAGAACTCGTAATTTTCCTGTGTTTTCTCAATCAGTTCAGTAAGGGAAACAGGTTCCTTGTTCAGATTGTATACGGCGGAATCACCTAACTCGTTTTTCAGTTCACTTTCAAAATATGATTTACCTATTCTTACGGAATCATGTCTTGCAGCTATTTTATCAATAAAATTCTCATTAATCGCAAATGCAAAGTTTGATTTTATATTATTGATATACTCCTCGTACTCCTGATTATATCGGGTTTGTTTGTAGAGACGTTTGAGTTCTTCCTTATCTTCTTCGAAAGTCGGATAAGGTTTAATATCTGTAACTTTAATTATGTGATAGCCATAGTTAGTTCTTACCGGCTCTGAAATCTGTCCAAGTTTAAGGTTGAATACAGCCTCGTCGAATTCCTGAACCATCTGGCGGCGCTGGAAGTAATTCAGGTCACCACCTTTATCTTTAGAACCCTGATCATCCGAGTACTGAGCAGCCAGCTCTTCGAAATTTCCACCTTGTTTAAGAAGCATTGCAACGGAATCAATTCTTGCCCGGGAGTTGGAAGAATCAACTTCACCGGCCTCGTTATAAAAGTCCACCATAATATGGCTTGCGCGGATTTGCGGAACACGGTTCTGCTTATCGGTAACCTTAATAATATGAAATCCGTACCGGGTTTCAACAACTTTGGGGTAAACTTCGCCAACAGATGTATTGTAAGCAGCTTCTTCAAATTCCGGAATTATCATGCCGGCTGTAATAAAATAGATATCCCCTCCTTTGGTTTTTGAGAAGTTATCGTCGGAGTACTCTGCGCAAAGAGTATCAAAGTTCTCACCGTTCTTAATTCTATCTAAAATGTTCTGCGCCTTTAACATTGCGGTTTCCTTGCCTGTGGAATCAGGACGAATCATAATATGGGCTACACGCAGTTCATATTTTCTTTGTTCATAGAGTTTTTTAATACCGGGCTCGACGAGAGTTTTTTCAATACCGTAAGTAACGCCAACTTTTTTCTTGTAATCCATCAATTCGTTTTGGAGCTCTTCATTCTGGCCGAAACCGCGAATTTCAGCATCACGAAGTTTCATTCTGAAGTTAACGAAAAGGTCGAGGAAGTTTTTGTAATTGGTTTGCGGATCGGTAGAATTTTTTTCTATTGTTCCGGCATTTTTGCTATAAGCTTTTTCGAACTCACCCATGGTGATTTTTTGTCCTGTGTACTCAGCAACAATTATCTCCGAGTGTTTTGGAGAACATGAGAAAAAGAGTACCGAAACTGTAACAATAAAGAATGAACTAAACAAGAATTTATTCATTAATAATCTCCGATTTTGATGTTTAATATTAAAATAAGTGAATGTTAAAAATTAAAAAATTCTAAACTGTATGTTAGTTAAGAAACGCAAAAAAAACAAGGCAAAAGGGAGAAACTAAACAGGTTTTGAGAAAGCAGGGGGAAAGAAGAAGATAATAATAGTAGGTGGAGGGGAATCAGCCTGAGGACGGGATCAGATGGGCTGACATGAGCAGGAAAATTTTCTGTTATTATTTAGAAATCCTTATGTTTTGAAGCAATTCAGGCGATTTTCATATAAAAAAATCAAATCTTGAGGAGGGATTTTTGCCAAATCTCAGGTGTATATCCTATTGTGACCAGGTTTTTGAATCTGACAACCGGAGTGCGAATAAGAAGGGGGTCAGCAAGGAGTTCTTCGATTATGTCGTGTTTAATAAATTCAAGGTTTCTTTCCCTGTATCGTTTTCCCTTTTTATTGATAACATCTTCCGGAGAATAGAAGCGAAGAATATCGTCAAGTTCTTTTTTGCTGACACCTTTTATGGTAAGGTCGCGATACTGGAACTGTATTCTTCTTTCTTTAAAGTAGCGCTCTGCTTTGTTTGAGTCAGAGCATTTTTTTACGCCAAAAATCTGAATTTCCAATTAATCCTCACTACTTTTATTTCGAGAAATAGCGAGTCGTTCGATTTTGCCGGTCAGGGTAGTGCGAGGAATTTTTAGGAGACGTGCAGCATTTGTAATATTATTATCCGTCTGAAGCAGAGCCCAGTTAATAATATCAGCTTCCTTGGCAGAAATAAATTCATCGAATGAACCGGAGAAGGATGTTTCAGCCTGAGTCAGATTTACATCTTTTTTTGAAGCCGGAAGATCCAGGAGAGTGAGGTCGATTTCACCTGAATATGAGAGGGCGATCATACGTTCTACAATATTTTCAAGTTCCCGGACATTGCCATACCAGTCGTAATCAATAAGTTTCTGCCAAATACCCGGAGTAAGACAACTGAGTTTTTCTTCTGATGAATGTTTACGGAAAAAGTATTTAACCAGTGGGACGATATCGTCTTTCCTGTCCCTTAGCGGTTTTATTTTCAGAGGAATGATGTTCAATCTATAAAAAAGATCTTCTCTGAACTTTTTCTCATCCACCTTTTTCTTGAGATCAATTTTTGTGGCGCAAATAATCCGGACATCAAGAGAAAAAACTTCGGATCCGCCAACTCGGGTAAACTCCCTTTCCTGAATAACACGAAGGAGTTTGACCTGCATGTACATTGGAAAATCATCGATATCATCAAGAAAGATTGTTCCTTTATTTGCGCGTTCAAAGTAACCTCGGTGTCTTTTCAGTGCACCCGTAAATGAGCCTTTTTCGTGTCCGAAAAGTTCGCTTTCGAGGAGTGATTCAGGAATACTTGAGCAACTTACAGTGACGAAATTTTCGTTTTTACGCGGGCTCAAGTTGTGAAGAGTGCGTGCGACAATTTCCTTTCCGGTACCGCTCTCACCTTCTATTAATATGGTAAAGTCGTTTTGAGCAATATGACGTATCGTTTCTCGAAGTTTTTGAGTTTCTTTGGAGTTTCCGACAATCGACCGGTCCTGAAGGAAGTGAATTTTATTTTTAAGTTCTGTATTCTCGGTAATAACGGACTGGAGTTGGCGTATGTTACGTAATACTGCAATTAGTTTTTCTGGAGAAAATGGTTTAGTAAGGTAATCGTATGCCCCCATTTTAAGAGCCTGTACTGCAGTCTCGACAGTAGCATAAGCAGTAATTAAAATAACTTTGGAGTCAGGATTTTTAGTTAAGACATGTGAGAGTATATCTAATCCGTTGGCGTCGGGAAGTCTGAGATCGGAAATCACGATTTCAGGAAGTTGCGAGTCAAAAATAGAAATGCCTTTTGCTCCTTCATCAGCAGAAAAGACCTCAAAGCCTTCCTTTGTAAGAGTATTACCAAGAGAAATGCGGGTTATTTTTTCGTCTTCAATTATGAGTACTTTCATCGGAGTTTCCAATCGGTAAAATTACAGTAAAAGTAGTTGAAACACCAGGGGTACTTTCAACTAGTATCTTGCCATTATGGGCGGTTACGATATCCAGCGATGCGGAGAGACCCAGGCCGGTTCCCACACCCAGTTCTTTAGTGGTATAAAATGGCTCGAAAATATCTTTAAGATTTTCCGGTTTAATCCCTATTCCATTGTCTTTAACGGAGAAAAGGATATTTTGCTGATCCATAAAATCGGTACGTATTTCTATAAACCCTTCCGTTTCGATTGCGTCCAGACTATTAAGCAGGAGGTTCATAACTACTTCTTGAATCAAGTGATAATCTCCGTACATCGAAGGAAGAAGTTCGTTGAGACGTGTACGAATAGTTAATTTTTTGTCTTTAATCCGGTAATCAAAGAGAGTAATGACTTTCTGGATAGTATCGTTTATATTGATCAAGTAATCGGTTCGTGATTGCTGACGAGCAAAACCAAGAAGTTTTTTGACAATCGTTTCTATATTAGTAATACCCTCATCAATAAGTGAGAGGTAATCCCGGTTTTGTTGAACGTTCTCCGGTTCGCGATTAATTGCATATAGGCAGGATTTAATACCATTCAATGGATTATTTATCTGATGAGCTACACCGGCAGCAAGTCTTCCAATAGAAGCCAGTTTTTCAGCCTGATAAATTTGTCTTTGTGCTTTTTCGAGTTGGAGTTTTGAATTATTCAGGCGCTCTGTAAGAAGCCTGAAATGATGATATAAAAAACCGACTTCATCATCTTTAACTGGCAGAGAGATATCATAGCCGGAAATAAGATCGATTTTATCAATCTCCAGAACTAGTTTATCCAGAGAAGAAGTTAAGCGATTGATAGATATAAAAAGAATTATCAGGACAATAAGAGTAACGGAAACAGTTGCACCAAGAAGAATAAAGAAAAGTGAGCGCAATTCATTTCTAAGAGGTTCGGCATCAAAACCGATAATTGCGGCACCCCAGAATTTATTAGCAAAATTGAACGGGAGTTTGACTTCATTCACCCAGCCAAACTTTGAATCATCGACAATCCGAACAATTTCAGCAGATAACTCAACGGGTTCAAACTTTAGATTTTCATCCGAGGCGATTTTCTGTTCGGAAGTCAAGAAACGATTAATTATGCGATTGCCGACTTTATCAAAAATCACGACATATTTAACATTGCGCAAACGGTTTATAAAGTTATCTATGTATGTTTCAAGGATGTTATCCTTCTGAAAAGTGGATTTTTCCTCAAAAATAAGGGCATCGACAACTGTAACTGCAAAAGTATTCGAGATTGAACGGACAGTCTCCGATTCGTTATGGATAATGTTTTTCCGCCACTGGAGTAGGAATATCAGTGATATAAGAAGCATTAGGAAAACGATTACGAAGGCGGTAACTCCAAGAATTTTTGTACTAAGGTGTGATCTGAACTTATTCATTTAACCCGTCCGCTGATATTACGGATAACCTTATAGTCTGAATCAGATGCGGATTCAAATCCAAAAACAAACTCATAATCCCAGTCCTTAGTGATTTGGAGGCGATCGGGATTATTTTTATTTATAACAAGCAATGCTGATTTGATTGCATTAACTACCGAGTCTGATTTACCCGGGACTGCAACTAGAGGTGAGGTTGGGATAGGATCGGAATAGGCGATAATCCTGAGACCTTTCTGAGAAGCATTTTTAATTAGATATTCACGAGTAACACCAACATCCGAGTACCCTTTGAGAACACTGTAAATAACGCTCTGGTGATGTGGAAAATAATCGATAGCAACAAAATCATCTTCACTCATTCTAAGCTTGGGAAGTTCGTATTTCAGTAACCAGTTTACGGAAAAAGATTCCTTTGACGGAAGAGCGAGTCGTTTTCCCTTAATCATACTGACAGAAGAGATATGACTATTCTGTCTTACAAATATAACAGAACGGGAATAGGGGCGGAAGTTTTCATTTAATGGTTTAAGGAAAGGAATTATTCCATGTTCACGGTTTGCGCGGACGTACACATAAGAACCGAGGAAAGCAGCGGTAACCTCCCCTTTTATTAACATATTTACTGCATCTTGATAATCGCTGCTAAGTTTCAATTCAAAAAGATAAGGAGTTTTTGATGAAATATAGTCAAGAAGGGGTTGATAACCCCTGAAGATAATGTTTGGAGGATAACGGGAAATGACACCTATATATACAACCGGCTTTGAGGAATCCACTGCATTCTTATTGGAAACATGCGTGTGACGATATACCTCACCGGAGATATCCAGCACATAATTATAGAAGACAACTGTAAAAACAACGGACGTGAGGAGAAGGATAAAAAGCCTTATTTTTGCCTGTCTGGAGAACATTTTGTCTATTATTTTAAACATCAGTTGAGTTAATTGAAAAAATTTAATGCGAGAATTTACGAATTTATTAACGAACAGACAAGACAGGTGAAAATTCGGGGAACTTTATTTGACTAATGTCTGATAGACTTAAAAGCAAGTTTACTTAAAAATTATAATAATTTGCGGATATGCTACTCTTTTTCGGAATAATTGACTTCATAAAGCTAAAAAATATTACGATTTAACTAAATTATACGCAAAAAGAAATAGGAAGACCGCGGAGATTGAAACCACAATGTAAAAGACCTTTGCTACAAATGAGTTTTCTTTTTTCTCTCTTTTAATATTCTTAACCGGATCTTTTTCGAAGTGATCTGCATCATAATCTCCATCAAGAATATTCCATTTTCCAGTCGGCAATACTTTTCTCATACAATCCTATAATTTAACTTGATAATAAGACAACTTGCCTTTATACTATTAAGTTCCTTCACTTTGATAATTCTTCAAGAAAGATGCTTCAGTGTGATAAAAATCATACAATGTAACAAATAACCGAATTGATGACGGAATATGGTCAAAAGTGCGACTAAATTTCGTCAACAACAGATCTGAAGTGTTGATTTTTTCCCCAAAACGATATTTTTTTTATGGCACATAGTTTGAATTAAATTATTTATTTAATAATCAATAACAGGAAATTCAATGGCAGAAATAATTCCACGATGGGAATGGAGAACATTCCAAAATGATCTAGGGAAACCAGAATTAAATATCCGCTCGTATACCGAAGAAAAGACTCGTGAGAGTTCGGAAGTATATATATTATCAGAAGTTAGCATGGACAATACAAAAATACGGGACGGTTTAATGGATATAAAGACACTTCAGCAGGTTAATGAGAACCGACTTGAACTTTGGTTACCAATTATGAAAGGTCAGTTTCCCTTACCTGCAGCAGAAATTGAGAAAGTTTTTAAGTGTTTCAGAGTCTCACTTTCAAAGAATCTAAAAGAAGCCTACACTTACGAAGAATACTTGAATGAACTTATTAAACCATCGAAACTGCTTAAAGCTGTTAATGTTCATAAAAAGAGAACGGGTTTTACAATCGATGGAACGATTGTGGAAATTGCGGAAGTTACCGTTGACGGAAAAGTAATCAGAACTGCTGCAGTTGAACATGCAGATCCTGATTTGGTCTTTTCAGTAGTACAAAAGCTGGAACTTGATATGTTCCCCAATATTAACTATCTGCGCGGATTAAAAAATATGATTGGAATGAAGTAAGGAGATAAAAATGGGAAAAGAAATAGAACGCAAATTTTTGGTTAAATCAGATGCCTGGAAAAAACTGAGTACACCTACTTTCTACAGGCAAGGTTATCTTTCAAGCGTCAAAGAAAGAACTGTTAGAGTAAGGACCGTTGGGACAAAAGGATTTCTGACAATAAAGGGACCCACGGTTGGAATAACAAGAAGTGAATTTGAATACTCAATACCGGTTGAAGATGCAAATGCAATGCTGGATAATCTATGTGAAAGGCCATTAATAGAAAAAAACCGTGCGGTTGTTGAGTATAAAGGGTTGAAATGGGAATTAGATGAATTTTTTGGTGATAACGAAGGACTGGTGATCGCAGAGGTTGAACTCAGCGACGAAAATGTAAAAATTGAAATTCCGGAATGGATTGGAGACGAGGTATCCGGAGATCCGAGGTATTTTAATTCAAATCTAACAAAGAATCCATTCAAAACCTGGTAAAAATAAACTAGCAATTGGAAAAGGACCAAAATACTAAAAGAACGGATGGAATTACAGCCGAAGAAAACGGGAACGGAAACGGCGAAAATCTGGATGAACTGTTAGATCTTGACAAGCACAGGTTATCAGTAATTCCCACCAAAAAGTCTACGCCAACCGAAAGATGGATGAAGTACTTGGGATTTCCTGTTGCTATAGTATTATTCATCTGGCTATATTATATGCCTGCGCCGGCTGGGCTCTCATCATCAGGACAGGCTGTAATTGCAAGTTTTATATTTGCGCTTGTGCTTTGGATCTCAGAAGCAATACCAACCCATGTGACTTCTCTGCTATTAATGGTAATGCTCGTATTCCTGGATGGATGGGGTATGAAAAATGTACTTGGAGTACTGGGATTTGATGTAATATGGTTGAACGTTATGGCATTTATTCTAAGTTCGCTTCTGGTCAAAACCAATATTGCTAAGAGAATAGCTTTAACCTTAATAGTGAAATTTGGACATAGTGCCTTGCCGATGTTACTTGCATTTATCCTGCTTCAACTTGCATTAGCTCCTTTGATTCCGGCTACTGCGGCCAGAACCGTGATAACACTGCCAATTATGTTAATAGTTGCGGCAATCTATGGCTCGACCTCAGAAAAGGCAAATAATTTTGGAAGAAATCTTTTTCTACAAAATTTAATAAGTATAAACATTTTTTCTTCAGGTTTTATGACCGGTAGTACAGCCAATTTAATAGCCATAGCCTTTATCTTTTCGATGTCCGGACATAAGGTTTACTACACAGATTGGATGTTTGCAAATTTACCGGTGGTTCTCGCGACGATGTTATTAGCCTGGATATTGGGTCCGAAACTATTATTCAAACTTCAGAAAAAGGAAAATAAGCCAGCTGTAAAAGGGGGAATTGAAGTGATGAAAAAACAGTTGACCGATATGGGGAAAATGAGCAAACTTGAGATAAAGGGAGCATTAATTTTCGGTTTGGTGATTTTTCTGTGGGTAACCGACCGTTTTCATATGAGTATGTTTGGGTTTGAAGTAAATGCAGTTATGGCTGCCATGGTGGGGGGAATTATAACTTTAATGCCGAAAGTCGGAATACTTAAGTGGAATGAAGCCGATATACCGTGGCATCTGATGTTGTTCAGTGCTGGCGCTTATGCAGGAGGACTTGCATTAAATGATACCGGAGCTGCAACCTGGGCAGTTCAATCATTATTTACAATAATAAATTTTGATAAGAATGTTAATTTCTGGGTGCTCTATACAGTTGTAATCGCAGTCATGATGTATTCACATCTTGTTTTTACTTCAAAAACTATGAGAACTATTATATTAATTCCGTTCATTATTGCCTTGGCGAATGAGTTGGGAATTGACCCAATCGCTCTTGCACTCCCGGCAGCATTCACAATTGACTGGGTAGTGGGACTGCCAATCAGCGCAAAACCAAATGTTATTCTTTTTACGACAGGGCAGTATTCAGTACTGGACAACCTGAAGTATTGTATAATAATAGCTACTATCGGAGTTGTGCTTCTAGTTATAGCCGGGATGACCTGGTTCAGCTTTTTAGGAATAACACCATCGCTGTGACGTTATGATTAAGTTAATTTACATATTAGTGATGGTTTTTTTCGCCTCTGCAAGCGGCCAAGTGATTAACCACTTTAAGGAAAAAATTTATCTTAGTGAAAACGGAAAGACGGAAGTCAATTGGGAAATTGAATATATAAATGAGTCACACGCAGAGAGATTATTATTACCTTGGAATTTTAATGATGCAAAACTATCTGATGAAATTGAATACAGTTATGAAAAAGATAAGGGGAAGGAGCTAAAAGGAGAATTAGTAAATATTAACTCGAATTATTTTGTATCAGTGCTTTTAGACTCTACTCAAACAAGATTAAAACTTGAGATCGAATTCGAGATTGAGGATTTTTTCAATATTTCAGAACAAAAAAAGAAAGATTTTGGTAATTACAGTATAAAAGTTGTTTTTGCAAACAGTTGTGTTGCTAGAATCAAAAAGTATGAATCATCAATATTTTTGCCTGAAAAATATCTGGTTAGCGCTGTAACAGAATCTCTTCCTGAACAAAAATCGGAAGAGTCAATCCCACCATATAAACTCTTCAGAGAAAATGGTAAAAACGGAATAAAACTGACTGCCGAGGAGGTTAAACTAGGTGGAAATACATTATTGGAATTCAAATTTAAATCTGAAGAAAAAAGTAATATCTTTTTAATTATTCTGATAGTCTCAGGAATACTTTACTTAGTATTTTTCAGAGATATTCTTAAAAGCGGAAAGAAGTAGTGTTTTTTAATAAAACAAAAAAAATAGAAGCCCAGATCGATGAATATCTTGATTTAGTGGTAAAAGGAGGACTGGTTTTTAAGCTGGGATTAAGATCATATATTGAAAACAGAGAGGCAGAATTTGAAGGGCATTTAACAGACCTGCGGAATATAGAAGAACGAGCTGATGAATTAAGAAGAAATATCGAAATAAAGTTATATACTAGAACATTAATCCCGGAGTCAAGGGGCGATGTTTTAGGTCTGTTGGAAAGTTGTGATAAGGTTCTAAACATAACCACGGAAACATTATTAGAATTCTCCGTTGAGATACCAAAAATTTTGCCCGAACTCTATTCCGGATTTATACAACTTGGTGATATGGCCGTAAATTGTATTGAAAATACGGTAAGGGGGATAAGATCTTATTTTAAAAATATTGATGCCGTAAGAGATTATATTATTAAGGTGCAATTCTATAAGAAAGAAACTAATAAAATTGCAGAAGGGATAAAGAGAACTGTTTTCCGCACCGATAATAGATTGAGTGAGAAAATTCACATACGTTATTTTTCATTTCATATTGAAAGAATAGCCGAAGAGTCAGAGGATGTATGTGACAGATTGAGCATTGCAACGATTAAAAGGTTTGAATAGATTTGAGTCTTTCAGTATGGTTTTTTATATGCAGCGGTCTTTTTCTAGGTTGGTCATTAGGTGCTAATCATGCAGTAAATGTTTTTGGTACTGCAGTTACTTCGAGAATGCTTAAGTTCAAAACGGCAGCATTAATAGGAGGAATATTTGCAGTTCTTGGCGCGATATTAAGCGGAGGGGGCACAACAGAGACATTAAACAATCTTGGGGGAATAAATGCTATAGCGGGAAGTTTTACAGTAGCTCTTGCAGTCGGAATTTCAATAACCTGGATGACAAAAGCCAAGCTACCTGTTTCTACTTCGCAAGCTGTAATAGGCGCGATTATAGGTTGGAATTTATTTACTGGAACACCCACTGACTTATCCTCGCTCTTTAAGATATTTATTAGTTGGGTTATAAGTCCTGTAATAGCTGGCATATTTGCTTTTTTAATTTTCGTTCTGATAAAAAAAACAATATTAAAGCAGCGTATTCACTTGTTATTACTTGACAATTACACAAGAACTGGATTAATTGTAGTAGGTGCGCTCGCTTCTTATTCGCTGGGCGCAAATAATATAGCGAATGTAATGGGGATGTTTGTATCGGCTTCAGGATTTGAGGATATCTTAACTCCGTACTTTACAATTTCCGGTACACAGCAGTTATTTTTTCTGGGAGGTGTTTCGATTGCCGCAGGTATGATGACCTATGGCGAAAAAGTAATGGCAACGGTAGGAAAAGATTTATATAAAATCTCCCCCATTACAGGATTTACTATTGTTTTAGCCGAGTTCCTTGTCCTGACAATGTTTACATCAAAGGAACTTGAGAGTGTTCTTATTAGTTTGAATTTACCAACGATACCGTTAGTGCCTCTATCCACTACCCAGGCATTTATAGGAGCAGTTATCGGAGTTGGTCTGGCAAAAGATCCTGCATCAATTAACTTTCGGGTATTCAGGAAAATCACTCTTGGTTGGGTGCTTGCACCATTAATAGCAGGAATAATTTCTTTTGTATCCCTGTTTTTCGTTCAGAATGTGTTTGAGCAGAAAGTTATTAATCCTGTGCCTTACAGAATCAGTGATTCTGTTCTTGATAAGTTAAAAAGTGATGGTGTGCCTACTCAGTCAATTTTAGATATGAAAGGTATAGAATTCGATAACAAAAAAACATTCAGGAATGAGCTTTTAGAAAGATATGATTTTAATAATTCACAGTTATTTATTCTCTTTAAATATGCTATAGTAGACTCATTCTATATTGATACTTTAAAGTTAAGCAATGATATCAAAGCGGAATTGACCGCAGCTCAGTTTGAAAAAATTAAATCACTGCAAAACAGATCATTCAGTTATAAACACGAGTTTGAGAAGAGTCTATTCCACAGGGATTCCATATGGAACGATACAAGGAACAGATTTTCCGAAAAAGAAACTAAAGGAAGAAAAAATAAATTGGAACAAATATTCAGAATTAATACATTTTAAATAACTAATTATTCATTTAATGGAGAAAACATGAAAAAAATACTTATGCTTCTTGTAATTTTTGCTTTTGCTGTAAATGCACAGGACTCGAAGGTTCCCGGAGGTGATTATAAAGCTCCCCTGAAATCAGAGATCAGAAATGGTAAAATGATTTTTGCCAGTGATGACGGCAAATTTAGCTGGTGGTTTGATGCCAGAATACAGTTTGATGCTGCAATGTATTTCGAGAATAAAAATCCGTTAAGCAACGGTTCCCTTTTCAGACGAAATACTTTTGCAGTTAAAGCCACTTTGTGGGAGGACTGGCAGGCTGAATGGGATATTGATGTTTCGGAAAATGTACTTGATCTTAGAGATATGTTCATTAAATATTCATTCCCCGGTACCAATTTATCTCTTAGAGCCGGTAACTTTAAGGAACCAATTGGCATGGAGCGATTGAACAGTTCAAGGTTACTGACTTTCCTTGAGAGAACAGCTATCACAAATGCTATCGCATTGGGAAGAAGAGCTGGTTTTGAAGCAAGATACTTTACTGATTATGGACAGATAACGGCTGCGATAATGGGACATGAATTGGGAACAAAAATCGACAAAGGGACTCAGGACGAGGGTTTCTCAACAAATTTACGTTTGTCCTTAGCACCAATAAACAAACATGGATTTAATTTGCATGTTGGTGCAGCTGGCTCATACAAGATCCCGGAAGTAACCGCTGAAGTTGGGAAAAATGGTATAGAAATAAATGCACGAACTGAATCTTATGTGTTCGATCCTAAATTTTTACATACCGGTGATATTCTTAATGTTAACTACTACAATCGTTATGGACTTGAATTAGCTTTTATTACCGGACCATTATTAGTATACGGCGAATGGCTTGGTACTTCCATCTACAGATGGGATCTCCCGACAGTGAATTTAAGAGGCGGATATGCAACCGCATCTTATATGTTAACTGGTGAAACCCGTTATTATTATGTCGACGAGGGTGAAATTGGTGCCCCGGAAGAACCAAAAAGCAAATGGGGTGCACTTGAACTGGCAGCCAGATTCAGTTATACGAACTTAAATGATATACCTGCTGGAATAAAGGGTGGAATGTCGCGTCAGTATATGTTTGGTCTGAACTATTATCCAAATATGAACATAAAATTGCAATTCAACTATTCAATACTTAACCTTGATGAATTTGCAACAAGCAAGGGAAGACTCAACGGAGATGACGATCATTCTTTTGTACAAATGAGATTCCAGGCATCATTATAAAAAGGAGTTAATATGAAAAAGAATTTAATTTTAATTTTAGCAATTTTTTCAATAATATTCATGTCGTGCTCACGGGATAATCCTAATCCGGTTGTTCCACCAGCACCGCCTTCAATCATTGTCAAGATTAATGAAGTCTATTCACGAGGAACAACAGATGCTCCGGATTGGATTGAGATATTCAACAGTAGTACTATAGCAGTGGATTTATCCGGATACAAGATTTATGATGCGGGTGGATTGACAAGTGCAAAGCCAAAGAAAGAAATACCCGCAGGTACGGTATTACAGCCAAACAGCTGGTTTGTTATAGTGGTTGATGATACAACCGCTAGTGGGTTTGGACTTTCCTCGGGTGGTGAGACTGTATACTTGGATAATGCCAGTGGTACTATGATTGATTCGCTTATGTTTCCAGCCTTGGGAACGGATACTTCTTATGGAAGAAAACCTGATGGCAGCAATACATTGGAAAAGCTCTTCCCTTTTACAAAGGGAACGGCTAACGGTACAGGTAATACTCAAAAGATTATTGTTTTAAACGAAGCTTACAGCCGTGGAACAACAGAAGCTCCGGATTGGGTGGAAATTTATAATGCTTCTGATTTTTCGGTAGATATTAGTGCTTACAAAATTTATGATCCGGGTGGACAATCAGGTGCAAAGGAAAAGAAGGGGTTCCCTGCAGGAACAGTAATTCCAGCAAAAGGTTGGTTTGTTATTGTTGTTGATGATGCTTCGGCTAGCGGATTCGGACTTTCAAGTGCTGGCGATCAAATCTGGCTTGAAGATGGTACGGGTACAAAAATTGATTCTGTTTCTCATCCGGCTATGGATATTAACCAGTCGTATGGTAGATATCCTGACGGTTCGGCTAATTGGAAGCTTAGTCCTATGAGTCGCGGAACAGCAAATAATCCCTAAAAGGATGAATTTAAGTTCAGAACATACTTACTCTGGTATCCGGTTCATTATCCTTGTTGCATCATTATTGCTAATTGCTGGTTGCAACAGAGATGAACCGGGTACTATTCCCCCACCAGGCCCTGTTGTAAAGGGACTTGAGATAGTTTCCACACTTTCAATAAGTGTTTCGGAACCGTCAGCGCTTGCATTTAACCATATTGATTCAACTCTATACACAGTATCGGACGGAAACGCCGCTTATTACAAATTTAATTTTAACGGAATGATACTTGCAACAATTCCTATCTCGGGTTCAGATCTTGAGGGTATTGTTTTATCTCAAAACTGTGATACGATCTATGTGGTGCAGGAAGCAAAGCAACTTGTAACCGCCTTTAGACCCGATGGCACATTGCTTAATTCATTTCCCGTGAAAGTAGCAACAAGCATTAGCTCAAGTCTTGAAGGTATCACCATTGATAATCACGGTAATCTGGTTGTAATTAATGAAAAGGACCCAATGATGGTTCTTAAATTTAATAAAACCTCAGAAATATTTAGAAAAACGCTATCTTATTCTTTAGATATTTCCGATATTTGTTATGACAAATTAACTAATTGTTTTTGGATAGTTAGTGATGAATCAAGAACCGTATTAAAACTATCTGAGACATTTGAGTTGATAGCCACCTATACCATTAATGTTCCCAAAGCAGAAGGAATTCTGGTTTTAGGAGATAAGATTTACATAGTTAGTGATTCAGAATCGAAAATGTACGTTTTTAAGAAACCATCAAATTAATATTTATTTACTTAGGAGCACAGATATGAAGATTTCATACTTTTTAACTTTTTTAATTGCTGTAATTATCAGCAATGTTTCTTTATCACAGGTAGTGATGAATGAGGCTTATTCACGTGGAATCCCAACAGATCCTGATTGGATTGAGATTTTCAATAATTCAGAAACGTCTCTGGATATAACCGGATATAAAATTTACGACAGTGGTGGACTAGCCGGCACGAAACCGAAAAAGCTGTTCCCTGCAGGTTCAGTTATACCTGCAAAAGGATTTCTTCTAATCGTAACAGACGATAGCGACGCAAGCGGATTTGGCATATCATCAGGTGGTGAAACCGTATGGCTCGAAAATGCTTCGGGAACCTTAATAGACAGTTTGGTAATCATGGCTATGTCTGAAACACAGTCGTGTAGTAGATATCCTGACGGCGGAACTGCTGTATTGGTTGATTTAATAACCAAGGGTATTACAAACAATCGGGTTCTTATGAATGAAACTTATTCACGAGGAGTTCCAACCGATCCTGACTGGATTGAGATATTTAATCCGTCTTCTGCTTCGCTTGACATAACTGGTTATAAAATCTATGATAATGGTGGACAAGCAGGAACAAAACCAAAAAAATTATTTCCAGCAGGTTCTATCATCCCCTCAAAAGGATTCTTAGTTATTGTCACCGATGATGCTGATGCAAGTGGATTTGGTATTTCTTCAGGCGGCGAGAAAGTTTGGTTTGAAGATGCGAATGGTGTATTAATTGACAGCGTACAAATTGCTGCAATGGATACTAATCAATCTTTCGGTAGAAATCCTGACGGAGCATTTGCATGGATGTTGTTAAGTCCAAGAACCCCTGGTTCCTCGAACGTACTAACTGATTTGGAGGATGAGGTTTCAGAAGTGAAACAATTCAAGCTTAACCAGAACTACCCGAATCCCTTCAATCCGACAACTACAGTAAGTTATTCATTGAATGTTGGCAGCTTTGTTTCGCTAAAGGTTTTTGATATCCTGGGAAATGAAGTATTAAACTTGTTTAACAAACAACAGGATGCTGGAGATTACAAGATTATATTTGACGGCAAAGGTCTATCCAGTGGAGTATATATTGTACGTTTAGAAGCCGGTACAAATGTTAACATAATTAAAATGAATCTAATAAAGTAATTCCATACTAGATTAAAGGCGGGGAAACCCGCCTTTGATTTAATCATTTAACAATGTTTTCTTTTTTATATTTCTTTCCGCCAATCTCTACTATACTCTCAATCGCAAGATCAACAAGACTCTTTAATAGCATATAGTTGATTGTTTCAGGGGTATCACTTAATTTGTGAAGATGGGTGTAACTATATGATGATGCAAAATAAAGTGATGGAATTTCAACATTATGAAAAGCGGTAGCATCTGCACCTCCCCCGTTCCAGGTTCTTTCAATTACTACATTTCTGCCTGATTTATCCTTATTCTTAACTATACTCCATAAAACCGGACAGCTAAATCCATTCCCAACCTGTAAACTGTCACCATGACCCACACAATCAAAATTGAACATTGCAGTAATTTGTTCATGAGGTACAGGAGAGTTTTCGACGAAAAAAGTGCTTCCATTCAATCCCTGCTCTTCGGCGGAGAATAAAACAAAGATTAATGTTCTTTTAAGTTCTTCTTTGCGTCTCGAAAGAATCCTTGCAATTTCAAGTACCGCTGCACTCCCCGATGCATTATCGTTAGCACCCCTGAAAATCACCTCATCTCCCTGGCTACCCACATGATCGAGATGAGCTCCGATAACAATATATTCGTTTTTCAAGACCGGATCACTCCCCTCTAGAAAGCCTACCACATTCATAGTCCTGGCCTCACTGAGATAATTGGTCGCAACATTTATACCTGTTTCAGTCGGAAGTTCAAGAGAAAAAGGTTTTTTTGTTGAGTCTATTATGGACTGCAATTCTGAGAGTGTGAATTCAGTTCCCGAAAAAAAGTCAGGAGTTATGGCAAGTTCCATGTGCAATTGTGGGAATTTTTCGTTCTGAATCCCCTCACCATGAAATACGCTTCCAATCGCTGATTGTGGTGATGTAATATTAGGTGATGATACAAATATGATTCCAACAGCCCCATTCAATTCTGCTAATGCTGCCTTTTCACGAGGACTGCCACTTCCCCAATTTTGATCATTTATTCTCCAAATTGGTTGCTGTTTAAAAACTATAACTACTTTATCCCTGACATCTATGCTGGCATAATCGTCATAACCGAGATCAGGTCTTGAAATACCATACCCGCAGAAGACCGTTTTCTTGTCTGGAAAATTGGCTGAACCGGTAAAGCCTCTAAAAATATAATCTCTACCTAGTTTGTAATTTATCTTCTTTTTGTCCAGAATTGAGTAAAATTCACTCCCATTAAGAATTTGATTTGTTTCAACATAAAAGTATTGAAAAAATCCGGAATCACTTAGAGGTAATAGGCCAAATTCACGGAATTTGTCCGCACAATAATTTGCCGCTTTATTATACCCATTCTGCCCTGGTAATCTTCCTTTCAATTCATCTTCACACAGAAAATCTATTGTTGTTTTTAGTTCTTTTTCATCTGACTTTGTGTCTTGCCCGAATAACTGAAATGAGATAAGTATATAAATTATTGAAAAAAAACTCCTTACCTTTCTCAGGATTAAAAAAGATTTTTGAGACCTAAAATAACTGAAACTCATAAATCATCACTTTTGCTTATCATTAAAATAATCGTTATAATAATTCATTATTTTTCTCTTTTCCGAAATTCTAAAAGCCATTTCTTTCATTTTTTTTGCCTGCAGATCATTCCCTTTCTTGCTGTAATATTCGAATAGTTGTGCAAAAACTGGAATATAATTCAGATTAAGCATCTCAACAACTCCGGAAGAAATATCGTAATAGAAACTCTGCTCCAAATAGTCAAGAAACCATTTATTCTCATAGTTGTCCACAAGAATTTCTGTACCATCTTTAGGTTGTTCATCATACTTAAATGTCAATCCTGTTAAACTCAGATTGTCGTTTTTATCTTCGTACAATGTCTGATCTAGCGTAATGCTGAAGTAAATATTTTTTCCGGCTTGAATTGATCCGTTAAGAACCTTATTAAGAATCACCTTCCTTAGATCCAGATAATAATTTTCAGGATTGCTGAATTCACGATAGTCTATTTCAGGATCTCCGAGATCAAATTCCTCAAAAATCTTTTTTCTGTAAATATCGATCATTAGAAGATTAATATTTAAGATAACAACATCAGATCTTATTCCGAAAACTCTTTGTAGCATGATCGGGGGATAGGTATCGTTGTCTCCATTTGTTATGATGATGCTGTTTTTTTCTGTTGAATTTAACAAATTGTAACTCCAATTAAGTATACCGGGGGACATTTCTCCCATTTCATACCATTTTCGGAAAAAGAAATTCGTTTTAGCTGTATCCCTCCTGGTTTCATAAAAACCTGCGAGATCATCTATTAATTCTTCTCTCTCCGGTCCCAATTCATATGCTTTAAGTAGATTTATTTCAAACTCATCATCAAAAGTTCTCTCAGTGTATATCTTTAAATAGTAGTACTCAAAAGTCCCATTTATATTGTTTTCTGCTTCTTGGAATATTTCTTCAAAGTTTTTCATCCAGGGAATTTTTATTTTTGCATAGTTTTCCGGAAATATGATTTTAGCCATTCGGTTTGCAGTGTAGTAATTAAGCCATGCATCAGCATCTTCCGGATTATCATCTAATACTTTCTTCCATTCCCGGGCTGCGTTTACATACCAGTCAAATGTGTTAAGTTGTTTCACATAGGAATATACTTTGGGTGGCCTTTGAGCGAAAAGTGACTCTGCAAAAATAATCGTAATTATCAGGACAATATTTGAAAGCGTTTTCATATAAAAATCCTTTCTTTTAATCTATCTAATAAAAAAGAGACGCATCAAACGTCTCTCTTATTTCTGCGGAAAGTGAGGGATTCGAACCCTCGGTACCATTACTGATACACACGCTCTCCAGGCGTGCCAGTTCAACCACTCCTGCAACTTTCCTGATATTTTTTAAAATATTACTCACAAATATAAACTTATTTCTGTTCTTCTCAAAACCTTAAGGAAAACCCGTATTTAACAATTAATAAATTTCACATCATTCTTCAAGAAAACAAGAAATCTCTTTTGAGACCCGCGCCATCTCACAACTTATTGCTCCGTGTCCGCAATTGTTTTCAAGTATAAGTAATTTACATTTTAAAGCAGAAGCAAATTCAATTGCCGGAGCCGGATTAACCACATGATCAGTAGCACTTACTATTACGAATACTCCTGCTTTAGTTCTTTTCGCAACTTCTTCAATCGTTCTGTCGCCTGGCATATTATACTTCACTATTGCATCCAGTTGAACTATTGAATTTTCAATGGTAAATACTTCGTTTCCGGGTTTCCCGGTAATTCCTTCAAAGAAACTTACAAAATCTTTTCTCGGGGTTTTTTCGTTTCGAAAATCCGGAGTATTTGCATTTATTGAAAAATAGATATCCCTTATAAGATGAAGATCATTCTCGGGATAGTGATTTCTGATTCCGCTTTTAAGTATCTCTGACAATCCTTTAAAGAATAGAAGATCATAAGATGTCGGTTGTGGCGTTCCTAAATATGGTATTGCTCGCTGCATGAAATCAGGATAGGCGTTTAACCATTCAAAAACTTGTAATCCTCCCATTGAACCACCCACTATACACTTAACTTTCTTAAGTCCAAGTTTTTCGGTAAGCAATTTGTATTGTGAATTAACCATATCCAGTATACTGATGGGGGGAAAAGATTTCATCGGATAATTTGACGGAGAAGTGGAAATGCCATTTCCAAGAGCATCAATTGCAATAATATAGTAATTCGAACTATCCACAATCTTATTTTTCCCAATTAACGATGCGAGATGCTGAGTTGTCCCGCCGAAAAATGTTGGATAAACGATAATATTATCTTCCTTCTCATTGATTTGACCAAAAGTGCGGTATCCTATACGACAACTATAAAGTGTATCCCCGCTGGTTAAAGGAAGATTACCTATATCGGCAAATACTTGCTCACTCTGACTCCACAAGCAGCCAGATGTAAAATGTATAACCAGTAAAACCACGCTCAGCATTTTTATCATATTGTCATCCTGTAAATTTTATTTGCTTTCCGTCAATTTCTTGAGTTCAGTTGACCTTTGATAGAATTCCTGCAATGTCAGTTCTTTCAAATAAACCATTCCGTGTGTAGCTCGGACTCTGGGTGAAGGATTATTTATAAAATATTCTTTCCCGAGGCAAGTGCTGATTATCTGATACTGTTCCACCTGTATTGTCTGCGCTAACCTGCAGAAAGGACCGTCATATTCATAGCTAGGGAAGCTTGCGGCTTTCTGCGATCCAT
This sequence comes from Ignavibacteriales bacterium, assembly GCA_012517155.1. GTDB lineage: Bacteria > Bacteroidota > Ignavibacteria > Ignavibacteriales > Ignavibacteriaceae > JAAYVN01. Next base: position 29,370 of record JAAYVN010000049.1, read on the forward strand.
AACTATACATAAATACATCATTCATAATTGCGAAGGAATTAAGACTCACCGGAACGTAAATATTTGCTTCGGCAGGATGGAATCGGTACCATACATTCCTGTATCCCCAGATTTTCATATTCGATATATCCGCTTCTTTTTCGTACAACTGAAGCGCTGCTGCTATTGTTTGAAGCACTTTGTAATGTGTGTCGGGCCCGCTCCCTTCCGGATCAAGCGCAACTGTTACAATACTCGGTTTTGTCTTTCTTAGTAAATTAAGAACCGGTAAAACATCACGGTCTATCTCTGGATTTTCAGTGAAAATCTCTCCCTGATAAAATCCAAGTCGCATATGAATCACGCTCTCAGATCTGAATCCAAAATACCCCCAAACAAGTTCTTCCTCCCATTCGCGAAGCATGCCTTTGAGTCTCTGAACATGGGGGATATCCTTTTTACCCGGGTATTGTGTTGAAAAGTAGTTAATCAACTCATCCACTCTGTCCTTAAGATATGTGATGTTGTCCTCTTCATAAATCTCGATTACATTTCTCAGTAATCGTCTGCATACTGCTTCGTTCTTTAGCGTCCTGCTATGTGCAGCCAGTCCGTCAAGATATAGATTCACATCCCGGACCTTTCCCTCAACAAATTCTGGATCAAAGTACCGTGTCTGAAATCTGTTCTGAAATTCATGAGAATCTAATTGATGCCTTAATTCTCTCATTAATTCCAGCATATAGGCATTTGTAACAGCTGTAAAACCGCTTGTTAGTGTAAGGAAATAATGGGTGTTGCTGGGATTGCGAACTAAATGATTTATGTATGGAAGATATCCCAACGTAATATCATCATGATGTGGACCGGTATGTAGAATTGTTGCATTTTCAACTAGTGCCATACCCCTTTCAAAATATGATATTATTGCATTATAAATTTTTCTGCTGACTTCTGAGGCCGTCATGCCGGTTTTTTCGAGTACCAGTTTTGCAAACCTATCTGACTCATAATCTTTTTCAGTAAGCTCAAGAAGTGATTTCTTTTTTTCCATGCAGAGATTTATTATACCCCTCTCTATAGAACCTTCTGATATTGGATTTTCAAGTTTGAAATCATGGTACCTTCTTTCATAGAGTCTTAATGCTGCTCCGTGAGTCAGATAGAATCTGGCATTATCAAGATTTTGTAAAACTGTGGCGGGATAAAGATTATTAATGCTGTTCTCAACCGATTCTCTGATAATCTTCGATTTTGCCTCGCCCGCTGCAATAATTATTGCAGTAGCATCCTCTTTATATGTAATAGTCGCCAAACCTATAGTAATTACCAGCCTGTTCCTGGCTATTTCAATTCCTCCGAGATCCGATGCGGCGGCAGCTTGCGTTTCGTAATTTGTGTACATCAATCTGGTCGTTGAGAAATGGTCACTCCCCTTAATGTTAAAACCTATATGCCCATCTGGTCCTATTCCCCCAAGGAAGAATCCAATCCCCCCCAATTCACGAATTTTTCTCTCATATTCAGAGCAGTACTCATCCACTATCTCAATCGTTCTTTTTTGTAGCCTTTCAAGTCTGTTGGTTGCTAACCTTATTCTTAGACTTAAGTCAACTTTTTTATCGGGAAATATCTCGTCAATCGGTAAGTTTTCAGCTGTTCCAATTTTATTAACATTAATCAGCAATGCTTTTTTAACATCAAACCCAAGATTATGAAAGTAATACTTTTGTATATAATAATAAAAACTATTATGTTGAAAAGAATCTATTGGGTAAAATTCGTCAATCTGCACAAAATGTAGCGATTCCATCTGTGGACTTACTGAAGGATCTATTCCCGCTTCTGTCAGATGCTTTTTAGCTTCATCGCTCCCCCAGTTTTTTATAAAATATCCCACCCACTTAATAAAGTGCTCCGGAGTTTTTCCTGTCGGAAGACTCACCACCCCTCCAGGATTTTGTTGAACCCATTCAATAAATCTAAGCGCAGTTAATTTACCAAGCTCCGGAAAGTTTCCCACTTGTATTATAGGCATCTTCTCAGTGGGTTTGTACATGAGTTCTTTCCCTGATTTATCAAGATAATACTGCTCAACTTTCGATAACATAATTATTCCTTTGTAAATTTTTAGTTCTGAATAAATCTAAATCCTCTTAAAAACTCTTCTATTGGCATTCTTTTTCTTCCTTCTGCCTGTATTTCTAAAATGCTAACTGCTCCTTTTTCACAACCTATTATCAGTTCCTCCTTTGATTGATAAATCTTAAAAGGTTCTGATATGTAGAGTGGAATATTCTCTGTCTTAAATACTTTAAATACCTTCCCCTCATAATCGAAATAAGCAGCCGGATATGGAGAAAGTCCTCTTACTAAATTGTGCACCTCAGTAGAACTTTTGGTCCAGTTAATCCTCATAATTTCTTTTGATATCTTTGGTGCGGGAGTGGCAATCTTATCATCCTGTTTTAGAAGCTTATATTCCCCTTTTTCGATTGACTCAATAGTTTCAATTACTGCCTCTCTTCCGATATCAATAAGTTTATCATGAAGCGTGGCGAAATCATCCATAGGCTCTATTGCAATCTTTTTCTGAATAATAATATTTCCCGTATCTACTTTTTGCTCAAGCCTAAAAGTTGAAACCCCCGTTTCATTTTCACCATTGATAATGGCCCACTGTATTGGTGCAGCTCCTCTGTACTTGGGAAGCAGCGATGCATGCAAATTAAAGGAGCCATTCTTGGGCATTTCAAAAACTTCTTTCGGGAGAATTCTATAGGCAACTACTACAAATAGATCCCCATTTAAACTTCTTAGCTCTTTAATAAATATGGGATCGTTAAGACTAACAGGTTGTAATACCCTCAAACCATTCTCTAAAGCAAACCGCTTAACTTCCGATTCAGTAATTTTTAATCCGCGCCCCCTTTCCTTGTCCGGTACGGTAACCACTCCAACAACTTTGTGGGGAGTTTTAAGTATTTCATCAAGAATTTTTACAGCAAATTCCGGAGTGCCAAAGAATACCAGATTCATTTTAAGGACTTCCTTTATTATTTGTCTGTTACAGGGTACTCAAAATCAAGCGATCGGTTTTTTATTTTCTTCAGCATTCGTTTTATTTTCTTCTGCATATCCGGATCCAAACGGTCTGTAAAATAAATTCCATTTAAATGATCATATTCATGTTGAATCACTCTCGATACCACGTCCCCCGCTTCCATAACCCTATCTACTAAATCTTTATCCTGATACTCAATTCTGATTTCTTTTGGCCGTATAACTTTCGATCGTATAAAGGGTAGACTAAGACATCCCTCCTCTATATCTACCGTCTCTTCACTCGATTCTGAGATTCTAGGATTTAACATTATGATTGGTTTAACTTTCTCATAACCGTCTACGGGGGATACATCTATTACGAAAAGGGAGATGTTTGCCCCGACCTGATTTGCCGCTAGACCAATTCCATCAGCATTTCGCATTGTCTCGAACATGCTATCTATGAATTTAACTAGCTGATCGTTTACTTTTGTGATCCGCTTGGTTTTTTTCTCCAGAACCGGATCCCCATAAAGATTTACTGGTATTATTCCCATTTATGTCTGTTATTTAGATTTTAAATTGAAAGATAATATAAAGTGGGGAATATTCAAAATCCATGACTCTGCTTCACTCGAGACTTTTCTTTTTTAGCCTTAATGAGTTGGATATTACACTTACTGAACTAAAAGCCATTGCAAAAGCCGCAATCATTGGATCTAATAATCCCATAAATGCTAATGGAATTCCGATTACATTATAAATGAATGCCCAGAAGAGATTCTGTTTAATTGTTCTTATTGTATTCTTGGATAGCTTTATTGCCATCGGTAGATATCTGAGTTCCCCTTTTATCAATGTCAGATCCGAGGTCTCAATGGCTATATCTGTCCCCGTTCCCATCGCAATTCCTACATCGGCTGCAGCAAGTGCAGGAGCATCATTTATTCCATCGCCTACCATGCCGACAATTTTCCCCTGAGTTTTAATTTCAAAAATTTTTCCGGCTTTGTCTTTTGGTACAACTCCGGCGTAGACTCTGTCAATTTCTAAATCGGTTGCAATCTTTTTGGCATTGGATGAATTATCGCCGGTTATCATTACTGGTTCAATATTCATTTTTTTTAATTTCTTTATCGAAACTTTTGCATCATTTTTGACAACATCTTCCATAATGAAAGTCCCTGCCAGAGTTCCATCAATAGCTACGATAATGCTTAATCCCTCCATCTCATGCCCTAAATTTGCAATTATTTCTTCTTTCTCGACTCCTTCGGAAATAAGTAATGAGATGTTCCCTATTATTACCTTCTTATTGTCAACTGTTCCTTGAAGCCCCGATCCTGGTGTTTCCTTAATATCAAAAGGCTCAAAAAGCTGAAGGTTTTCTTCTTTAGCTTTTTTTAGAATTGCACCGGCAACTGGATGGATGGATCTGCTCTCTAAACTCGCAGAAATTTGTAAAAGTTTTTCCTCAGTGAATTTATTGAGAACTTTCACCTTTATGATTTTCAACCTTCCTTCAGTTAATGTACCCGTTTTATCAAAAACTAAAGTGTTTATATCCTTTATTCTCTCGAGACTTTCAGCATTTTTGATTAATATTCCGTTAGCTGCTCCTTTTCCGGTACCCACAATTATTGCTGTGGGCGTTGCGAGTCCAAGAGAACAAGGACAAGCAATTATTAGTACCGAAATAAAGTTAATCATTGAAGGTGTGAATTCTGCACCTAATATTAAAAAATGAAATCCAAATGCTGAAAAGGCTACTAATATCACTGCTGGTACAAAGTATTGAGCAATTTTGTCTGCTAAACTCTGAATGGGTGCCTTGCTTCCTTGAGCCTCTTCTACCATTCTGATTATCTGAGCCAGAAAAGTTTCTTTCCCCACAGCCGTTGCCTTAAACTCTAATGCTCCATTTATATTTATTGTACCCCCGGTTACTTTATCTCCTTCATTTTTGTGTACAGGAATACTCTCACCGGTAATCATGGATTCATCAATCTCCGACTCTCCCCGTAAAATTACTCCGTCAACTGGAACTCTCTCTCCTGGTCTTAGAATTATTATATCTCCATGCTTTACTGAGTTAACCTCTATCTCATATTCAGTATCTTCCCTTTTTATTCGTGCTGTTTTGGGCTGCAGACCTACTAGTTTCTTAATCGCATCGCCTGTTTTTAACTTGGACCTATACTCCAGAAATTTTCCCATTAAGATGAGTGTGATTATTGTTGCTGAAGTATCGAAATACAAATGCAATGAGGCATTATGTATTCCAAGCAATCCAGGCGAAAATAAGATTATACTGCTGTATAAATAAGCCGTGCTTGTCCCAACCGCTACAAGCGTATTCATATCAGAAGTAAATTTTCGCAGAAGTCTAAAGGCACTTACATAAAATCTTCTCCCTGGATAAAACATTATCACTGTTGTACATAAGAAAAGAAAATAATTCGTTTCTTGTACAGGAACTCTCGCTGCAAATCTCTCGTTCATTAGCAGCATACTCAGAACCATAACAGGAATTGTCAGGACTACACTTATGTAAAACTCCTGTTTTAGTTCGCGTAAATACTTTTCTTTTCTTTCGGTGTTTATATCGGTTTGATAATTCTCATCTGTTTTGGGCGGAATAATCATTTTATATCCCGCTTCTGATATTACTTTTGCAATATCATCGATTGAAATGCTCTCTGTCTTTAGTGTAAAGCTTATATTTTCAGTGGCAAGATTAACATTTATACCTTCAATACCGTAAATCTTTTTAACGGTATTTTCAACCCTTCTAACGCAACTTGCGCATGTCATGCCTTCAATTTGAAAAGAAAAGTTTTTCTCGTTGCTTTCTGCTTTCATTTAACTGTTCCCCGGTTACTGATCTCTTTATTTAAGAAAAAATCCGGCTTCCTCCACTGCCTTTTTAATTTCTTCGTTTTTTCCTTCCGGATTATTTGTCTCTATCACTGCTTTTCCGATTTCAACATTCAATATCTTTATTCCGGAAATTCTTCCAAGTTCTTTTGTTAATGCCATTACACAATGACTGCACGACATTCCGCTTATTTTTAATTCAATTTTTTCCATCTTATCCTCTTTTCTGTAAAAATAAAAACACTATTTCCAGCGGTTTAGTTCTCCTCCTCATCGTTTCCGTTTTCATCTGTTTTTTTAGAGGCTATTAGGTTGTTCTTTAAGGCATTGGTGAGGTTAACGCTGTGCGTCATTATATTTTCACAATCAGAAATCACTTCAAGGAAAAGCAGACTGTTTTTTGTACTGTCTATATTCTTTTTTATTCTGTCAACTTGACCTTTATCAAGTTTTTGAATTAATTTCCTGAATTCAGGTAATTTGTCTTGTGTTAAATCATATTTTAAAAGTTTATCCGTTACCAGTATTTCAGTTTCTACTTTGAACACATCTTCCATAAATTTCCGCATATCTTTCAGTTCCTCGGACTGTACCTTCCCGGGAGAGCTGTGATTATTGTCAATATGCTCATAACATCTTGCGGTAAGCGCCTTCAGATTTGAAGAGATACCTTTTAAAGAGGCAACGAGTTTTCCGTATCTTCGCTCCTCCTTAATCTCATCTTCTTTCAGTATTCTTACCTCCTTGAATAAATTAGACATTAATAAGTTCGAAAACTTGCCTAATTGCTTTGCATCCTTTACTAGATTTTTTAATGAATTTCTGTCTCCATCAATAAGTCCCTTAATACACTCCTTAACTATATTGTTGGTCCCCTCAATATACTTCGCCATTTCTGCGGCGTTGGTTTTATATATCTCAACACTCGTTGTGTTTTCATCTATTTTTGTTACATTCTCATATTCACTCTCTTCCTTAACTCTTTTTTTATGAATAATATGAGTACGGTAAATTGTGAATAATCCTAATATTACCAATGCGATCACGGCATATAATTTACCGAAGTATAATACGGTGACGAAAACCCCGGAGATTAAGGAAGCAAATAATGCGGTAAAAAACCATCCCCCTATAACTGTAAGTACTCCGTTAACCCTGTAAACAGCACTCTCGCGCCCCCAGGACCTGTCCGAAAGTGATGTCCCCATTGCCACCATGAATGTCACATAAGTTGTAGAGAGCGGAAGTTTAAGTGATGTGCCAAATGAGATCAGCGCTGCTGATACCATCAAATTAACAGAAGCCCTTAGTAAATCAAATGCCGGCGGCTCCTCCCCGGGTAATGTTTTTACTACCGCCTTGTTTAAATCAAATCTTTTGTTTACCCAGGTGTGCATTGATACCGGAGTTACTTTTTTAACCAACTCAACAAGTGAGATCATCATTCTTACCACCTGTCTGGATAAAGTCGATGATTCAAATCTCTCGAATCCTTCCCCTTGCCTTCCTAAATTTACTTCTGTTTTTATTACTGTTCGGGATTTTTTTGATATCCATAATGTTACCATCATTACTATCCCCGAACCTATAAGGAATAAACTATTAAGATGGACCGGTTCTAATAAAGCTTCCATCGTCATTCCCATAAATCCTGGATTCCCTTGTGCAATAAGGAAAGAACTGTAACCTGCTAAAGGAACTCCTATAAAATTAACTAGATCATTTGCCGCAAATGCTAGCGCCAGGGCAAATGTTCCCATTAAAACTATCGGTTTAAGTATGTTTACCCTTGTGAATAATGTAAGGAATTGAAGTAACACACTCCAGAATAAAAAACTATAAATTAAAATATCTAATGTATGTGTCTGTATCCACTCAATATTCGCTGCACTTAAAAAAGTAGCTCCTTTAGCCCCTTTTAATAAAATAAAATAAGTTATGAATGTTAATGCAAATCCGCCGAAAAGTCCCCCATACCTTTTTATCTTGCTTTCATAATCAAATGTAAATGTCATTCTTACAAAATATTGTATTAACCCGCCTACGCTGAATGCAATTACCACTGATATTAAAATTCCAAAAATTATTGCAAGTGCTTTGGCTGTGTTGATATATTCTAAAAGATTGGATATTGGCTCGCCGGTAGACGCTATTTTTATTATTGACATGCCTACAGCAGCTCCTATCAAGCCAAATACTAGCGATACCGTTGTTGAGGTGGGCAATCCGTAGGTATTAAAAAGATCCAGTAGTAATACATCGGTCAGCATAACTGCCAGAAAAATAATCATGACTTCAGGGAAAATAAACATTTCAGGATTAAATATTCCCTTTCTTGCTACTTCCATCATTCCGCTCGAAAAAAGCACTCCAATAAAAACACCTAAACTTGCTACTGTCAGCACTACCTTTAGTGGAGCTGCTTTCGAACCTATCGATGAATTCATGAAGTTTACGGCATCGTTTGCAACCCCTACTGTTAAATCCGATACAGCTAAGATGAATAATACTATCACTATAATCAGAAATAATTCCATACTTTTCCTTTTTTTGTATAATTCAGTTTACAAATTTAACAAATCATCCTTTTTTTACCCCCGGTCCAATGTTAAGGAATTGTTAAGAAATTTTTGGCATTCTTAAAAATAAAGTCCGTAATAAATTGCTGAAGGACTAAATCTTATCGTAGGTGCTGGCAAATGTACAGCATTTAATAGATCCAGTAATGTGTACCAAAATGTCCCCTCTTTAGGTTTGAATACTTTCATGAAATCATAATCTAACGCAATATACCACTCTTCTCTTCCCAGTCCCCTCTTATTGTTTTTCACGTCATGATTCCAGTTTCCGTCAGAATGAAATATCCCGTTCACACCATATCCTAATGCTATATTAAGCCAGTCAGGATAGTACTCCTTTATCGCTTCTGGTAGAAATTCGTGAACATTTATTGTTAGCCAGTAAGTCGTCCCCTCATAATCATTAATGAAGTCATTCACAAATTTCTGTTCTAAATCGCTTGATGGATGATAGCTGTATTTTAAATTAAAATTTTGTAATAATGGAAACTCTCTCTGAAGCGTCGGATAAAAAGCTCCTATCGTGTTCGCTCCAACATCCGGCCAGCTGAATCCCCAGTTTTCAAAATATGCATCGTATAATTCGATCTGAAATTGCATCAGCCACGCAATTCCGGCAGATGACCAGTTTGCTTCCTTCTCCCCCATATTCGTCCATCGCGCAGTATGATATATTAGCTTGTTGTAAAGCATCGTCATGTGTGCATGTCCAGTTTTATCCAAATTTAATTTTGCATTGTACCAGTCGTTGAATGTGTGCCACTTTACTGTTCCGTATTTGTACCATGCTTCCTTTGCATAAAACCAGACACCTGCATCAACTGCTGCAAGTGCCGTTCCTGCAACTGCAAATCTCCCCCACTTAATCCCCTCACTCGAATCTGCTTCCTGAGAATAAACCTTAAGAACACATAATAAAACCATTTGTATCCCCAGTATTACCCGTATAAGCATAATCGATAACTATTTCATAAGCGTGAATTTTTTCACTGCTGAGTATCCTCCGGCTTTCAGTTCATAGAAGTACACTCCGCTTGAGAACTTTGTACCATCAAATTGAAATGTGTATTTACCTGCTGATTGCACCTCATTAACCAATTCACTTACCTTATTTCCCAGTATATCATAAATTTTTATGCTTACGTAACTCTCTTTGGGCAATTGATAATTTATCATTGTTACCGGATTGAATGGATTAGGATAGTTCTGCCCCAAATAATACTCAGTGATTCCGGAATACTCAACTTCCACGGTATTAAATACTTGAACACTACCGTCAAAATCAATTTGTCTCAAACGATAGCTGTTTAATCCGTTTCTTGCTTCCTTATCTATGTAGGAGTAAGTTCTTTCTTCTGCTGTTGTTCCGCTTCCCTCGACAGATCCGATTTTTTCCCATCCTCCACTTACATTCTTGCGCTCAATTTCAAAACCACTGTTGTTTGTTTCGGAGGCTGTTGCCCATCGTATTTCAACCCCGTCTGTTAAGGCTTCCGCCGTAAAACTCAACAGTTCCACCGGTACAACACTGTACATATAAATACCAATATCATCCACATACCACCCGTCTTTGTGTATAGAGCCGTCTGATCTGAGTTGAAACATTAACTTGATTTGTTTGCCGGTGTATGCGTTAAGATCAATGTTCTCTTTTACCCAGTTTGCTTTTGTGCCATCATACAACGGTTCGCCAGCCGGCTGGAATGAGCCTTGTCCTGGTTCCGTATATGTTCCTGATAATGGTGTCCAGGTTGTTCCGTTGTTTGTACTTATTTTTACTTGTCCATAATCCCAGTTGCTCTCAATATCATATTTCGTCCAGAAAGATAAGATCGGTCTGTTCATACCTGTTAGATCAATCGCATCCTTTTGTGTCATGGTTACCGTTGCACTGGCAACATAGTTTCCTGAAGGACTGTCCGTATAACTGTTCGGTGATGAATAGAAACTTGCAGTTGTGATACCCCATTGTGGGGTCGAAGGCGTTGAGGTTATCGTCCATTTTATCGCTGGATTGTTGGTAGTGTCATTAAAAACATATGTCGGTGTACCAATAATTAACTTTACGGTATCCAGACTCATTTCAACTCCGTTAATACTTACACGGACACCGAGTTTAACCTCAGTCCCTGCTGGTACTCCTTCAACAATATGAAAATTAACAGGAGTTACTAAGTCATATATTGTTCGCCCCTGAACTGAGTCAATATTCACTCCTGTAGTGTTTATGGTGGCGTAGGGACTAAATGATAATGCTTCTATTTGTAAATTGCGCCCTGTCGAGAGTCCTTTATTCTTTAACTGGACAAATAATTTTGGATTGTCTCCGGGATTAAAATACTGCCTGTCAAAAGAATAATTATTAAGTTTTACATATTCTCCGGCTACCCACGAGTAATAAAGATTCATGCCCAAATTGTCCATTACTAATGGATATATCCTTGCTTGTGGTGCCCAGAACCCATCACTTGATGTACCGACTTCAGGAGTCATTGCAAATATTTTGCCTCTGTTTGCATCTCCGTCGTATAAGAAATCATCACTGTTCCCTCGTGTTGAGTATCCTACGGTTTGCATGTCTGTCCCCGGCTCATATCCGTTAAATGCTATCATATCTGCAGCAAATTCTCTGAAAATTAGCGAATCTGGTGTCTCCCTGCTCAATGCACCGTATGGATATATCAATAAATTACTGTATGTATGGTAAAATAAACTGGTCTTTATATTTCTTCCCGCAACAAAATCACGAATCCCTTGAGTTTCAGGCTCGGAAAATGGCGTTGGACCCCGGTAGGTATCTGAGGAAGGTGTGGTACTTGATCCTCCGTTTGGTGCGTTCCAGTATGCTTCGGGACCATAGTTCCTGTTCAAATCTATCCCATAGCTCCCGCCATTGTTTCTCCTGTTCTTTCTCCACATTCCCCCTCCGCTTGGATTTGTGCTTCTGTTGTACTCGTACCCGTCAGGATTGCATACCGGAATAAAATATATTTGCCTGTTATCTACTAAATATTTAGTCGACGGATTGGTAGCATACGTCTCAAGTAAATAATACATATAATATATAACCGACATCATACCCGCTGGTTCTCTCGCATGCGTCAGACCTGTATAAAGCGCTTCGGGTTCCTCTTCATCTACGTTTGGGTTATCTGATATCTTTACCATATAAATCGGTCTGTTCTCCACACTGTATCCTATAGGTACCTTCGTCGTAATTAGATTTGGGAATCGTATTTTCATACTGTCCAGATGTGCATTCACTTCCTGCAAAGTAAGATGCCCCCCCATAGTCCCGAATCCAAAACCCTCAACACCATTTATTTCTTTACTTTTGGTCTTAAAACTATTTACTTCTGCTTCGGTTAGTTTCGGCAACTTGGTGTAATAGTCAAACCAGTCATCAATCATTACCTCAACTGGGAATTTTATCAGTGAAAGGGCTGCGAACTCCTCATCACTCACATAAAATATTAATTTATTCTCTTTCGTTAATACTGCATGTTCTAAATCAAAATCAAATTGCGCTAGCTCTTGTATGTCCTTTTTAGGGTCGGTTAAAGTCAGGCTTACTTGCTTGTAATTCTGTCCGGACAAATTTGTTACCGTCAAAAATATTATTAAAGCAGAAATATATATTCTCATGCCACTTTCCTATTTAAAATTACACTCTTTATATACAAATAAATAAAAAAGTCCCTTACTAATTCTCATCAATAAAGGACTTTTATTCTGATTCATCTCTTTTACTTCATTAACATCATTTTTTTGCTGATTGTGCCTGAATTCGTGATTAACGAATAATAGTAAACACCGCTTGATAAGTCGGATGCATCAAATACCTTCGAGTAGTTTCCTGCGCTCATGTAAGTATCAACTAGCGTTGAAACTACCTGCCCTAGTGAATTCGTAACAATCAGTTTAACATTCGTTCCTGATGGTATTGAATAACTGATTTGTGTCATAGGATTGAATGGATTCGGATAGTTCTGGTTTAATTGGAAATCGGTTACCTTCGCTACACCCTCGTTCACATCACTTGGCACTGTATACTTGAATTTATAAACGGTTCTCATTCCGTAATCTGAAACGTAAGCTGTCAAACCGTCTTTTGTTAATGCAACATCACTTGGCATTCCAAAAGGCGCACCGGCTGGATCTGGGTTATTTGGATCAGTGGCTGACGGTAACTCATCCTTAAAATCAGCAAAATTGATCGTAACCTCAAATGCCTTTACCCACTTCCTCGTTGAATCACTCCCGGCAACCCATAATCTGTTATCTTTATCAACTGTTATCCCGTAAGGTATAAATCTGTCAAAAGCTAAATAGCTGTTCTGGTCTATTACTCTTGTCCCGGTATATGTCCCCGGACTTGATTGCGTTCCCCCTGTCCAACTTGCTATTCCTCCTGTTTGCTGGGTTGATGAGTAAGAATTCCTGGAAGTAAAAAACGGTGTCTCTGGAGAATTATAATCTCCGTCCGGCAATGCCGCAACATCCCTTATTACATCAAATCCTCCGGTATTCGGTCCCCCTGGCTCTCCCCCATATTGCGCAGGTGGCACATAGGAACCATAGCTTGGTGTTGTAACGGTTCTGTTATAACTATACATCCTCACACTTGTTCCTCCAAATGGCATACCCACTATTAAGAATGTGTCCCTTGTCATTCCTCCACCCATTATATAAGTCCCGTATCCTGCCCCGAAAACATTGAAACCAAACTTCTCAACTAGATTTGTATCCTTGTTAGTATAGCGATATACTGATGCAACCGTATTAGGCGGAAAATGTGGATACGGAATTGAATTAACCACAAACACACTGTTCCCGATTGTTGCTATACCTCTTATCGCTCCTACAAAACCGAGTAGTGAATCTGAATCACCGTTTTCATCGTAATCAATGAACTTGGTTAATTCTGTAGCATTGGAATCAGCATAAAATACCGCATTCCTCCCGCTTACGGATAAAACCTTTGACGACACCACCCATACATTCCCCCCTTCATCAACACTTATTAAGTACGGGGATACATGCCCGGTATCTGCTACAGGAAATTTTACTTCCCCCACATATTGCCATGAGGGTTCCTGAGCAAAAAGCAGTCCGGAAAAAATAACCAGACTGAATATTACTGCTGTAATTTTTGTTTTCATCTATACCTCTTCCAATTAGTTAATTTGTAAATATCATTAATATTAAAAATACATAAAAAAACCGTCTTCTCAAATACAAAATTTTAACAGGTTTCGTTTTTTAAAAAAACACTTTCCCGGTTTCAATATCATAGAAAGCAGTTACTATCTTGATACTGCCTGAATCTACAAGCTCCTTAATAATGGGACTTTTGTTCAGTATATCCGTAACCGTGTTTTGCATACTCAGCTTTGCTGTCTCCTCAACCAGGTCACTTCTGCTTCTGTCTTCAGGAATAAAGGGCTTTATCTGATTTAACAACTGGGTTAGATTTCCTGCATCTGCCTCCTTAATAGCTCCTTTTACGGCACCACAATGGCTGTGCCCCATTACCACTATTAGTTTCGCAGTCGAGAATTTTACTGCATATTCCATACTTCCGAGTACATTTTCATCCTCAATATTCCCGGCATTTCTCACCACAAAGATCTTTCCAATCCCCTGATCAAAAAGTATCTCAGGAGGAACTCGCGAGTCCATACATGTTAGAATAACCGAATGAGGCTTCTGCTCTTCCTTTGTTTTTTCGATTTGCTCAGCATAATTGGTGTTCGCTAATTTGCCCGCAAGAAATCTTTCATTTCCCCTTTTAAGTTCATCAATAGCTCCATCCGACGTGACTATTTCTCTTTCCTCGCTTTTCCCCTCCCCCTCATTCTTTAGTTCCTCGCTGCAGGAATATATCAAAAACATTAAAACTAATAATACTGGGAGATATTTTATTGTCTTCATATTTGACCTCGTTTATTCGTATATTACTCTTACATTTTCGCTGTTAAGTCGTTTTTTAAGCCAGTTACTCACTTTAATCCTGTCGCCGCTTCCAAGTCCTCCCTTTAGTGATATCACAACAACTATGCTCTTTAAAGGTTCAGATTCCGGATCTCTGAAAAAATGAGTGTCTGAATATCCGCAACCGGTAACCTGTGGATATAAACTCTTTAACTCACTTAATAGCACCTTCCCAAAATCCTTTTGCTTTCTTACACTGTCGACCTTAGCTTGGTTTATGCCCAAAGCAGTATTTAAACTATTAATTTTCTCCCGTAATTTATTTACTTCATTCGTCTTCTCATCCAGACTCGAAAATGAAATTCCCTGCTCTATTATCACCTGTGCATCCTGTAATCCAAAATCACCCGTCTTTTTAACAATTGCCTTGTTTTGTTCGGTGGTCAATTGGTTTCCACCGTAAACTAATAGAATTTTTTCTTTCTTCGGGTCAATTTCACTCTTTAGTAAATAATTTCCCTCAAAAAGACTTACATTCGAAATATACTGACTTGCGCTTTGTGTGAATTTTTCCTGTTGAATTAATTGATAACCAAAATAAATGCTCGGCAATACTACAATGGCAATAACCACTGATATCATCTTGTTGATCTTATTCTTCTTTGCCTCTTCAATTGCACTTCTGATCGGAAACTTTAATAATTGCGAAATCCACAAAGAAGCAAGCGCAATAAAAATTGTATTTATCGTGAATAAATAAATAGCACCGAAAAAATAGCTTACCTGCCCTGTCGCTATACCATAACCTGCCGTGCAAAGCGGTGGCATCAATGCCGTTGCGATTGCAACCCCCGGGATCACGTTCCCCTTTTGTTTGCTGCTGATTGCTACTATTCCTGCAAGTCCGCCAAATAATGCAATCAATACATCATATATAGTTGGACTCGTCCGGGCAAGCAACTCGGAATGCGCCGTGGATATTGGACTTAATGCAAAATAAGCAGTTGATGCAGTCAAACTCGCAACCACAGCAAATGAATAATTCTTTACTGACAGCCTGAACAACTCCCAGTCATAAATTGCAATCCCGTACCCCATTCCATTGATTGGTCCCATCAATGGCGAAATGAGCATCGCACCTATTATTACTGCGGTAGAATTCATATTAAGTCCCACTGAAGCTACCACAATAGCAAATATTAGTATCCAGAGATTGGTCCCCTTAAAAACCACCCCCTTCTTTATCTCCTCATGGATCGAATCGAAATTCTCCAGTTCCGTATCGAGATTAAAAAAATGAATTACTTTCCTTATAACTAATGCTGCTTTCATATTACACTATTATCTTTAAATTAAATATAGCTCTCGTCCTATACATGCTGATCAAATAAAATCCTGTTCCCGTCCGGATCTGTCACGAAGAAACTCCCCCCGCCCGTCTTCGTCTCCTCACTCTCCATTTCAATTCTTATCCCTTTTCCTCTTAATTCTTCTTTAATATCCTTTACCCCCTTAAACGATTCCAGTGTATTGCATTGCTGATCCCAGCCCGGATTAAAAGTA
>JAAYVN010000050.1 GCA_012517155.1 Ignavibacteriales bacterium
ATTCTTGATACCTTGACTCTAAGACCAACATCCTTTAAATTCTTTTACTATCCAAATCCTCCTTCTGGCGATTCTCTCCGAGTATATATAGAATCGTTACATTTGGGCACTGTGATTGCATTAACTATCTGCGATGATGGAGCACAATCAGTTCTTGGCTATTCAGGCGGAACACCTGTTCGTAATGCAATTAAAACTCTTGGAAGTTATTATATTGATAGCGTTCGTTATCGTGAATCCTGGTGCATTATTGGGAAAAAAGGTGCTCCGATTGGTTCTGTACCGGAAGCTTATACTAAACTCTTCGCCGGCCCGGCTATTATTGATACCAGTAAACTCGTTATAGCGGATTCGGGTTACGTTGTTTTTCCTGTGATTGATAATTCCACAGAATGGTTAAGCGTAACAAAGAATGATTCTCTCCTCCCGGGAACCGGTATTAATTACTATCCACTGGGAATCAAACATGATAACCAGACAGATACTCTTAGTGCTCTTACGTTTTCTAATAATGTTGCTCCACTCACAGGAATTAGCGCAGTTGACTACCCCAAATTAAGACTAATCGCAAAATTCAGAGCAAACGAATTAAAACAATCTCCAAACCTCACTTCCCTGGGAGTTAATTTCAATTCCCTGCCCGAACTTGCACTTAATTACCAGACTGTTGGAACAGATAAGGATTCTCTGGTTCAGGGGGATAGCATATATCTTAATTATTCTTTCTATAATGTTGGTTATGTACCGGCTGACAGCTTTAATGCATTGGTCTATCTTAAGAAGGGTGATAATTCCATCCGAAAATTGTCGGACACAACCATTATTTCTCTGGCAGAAAACCAAAAGATTTCTAAATCTATAAACTACAAGACAAACAGCGAGGATGGATTTGGGGATATGTCTTTCCGTATTTATCTTGATTCTCTTAACACACTCAGAGAATTTCATAAAGATAACAATTACTTTGAGATTCCATTCAGAGTACTTAAAGATACTACTACTCCGGTCAATGCAGCTACTGTGAATATAACGTTTGATGATCTGGAAATATCCGGAGGTGAACTCGTCTCACCCAAACCAAGAATCAGGTTTATTCTTAACTATTCCGGAACCTTTCCAATAGAGGATACTTCCGCGGTTAATTATTATTTGGATAACCAGCGAATTTACCACACAATGATGGATAGTATTAATCTCGATACAATTGGCAAAAAACTATATATGACATATAAACCCGTTCTGTCTGATGGTGACCATTCTATAAGAGTAACCGGAAAGGATATAATTGGAAACAATAACAATGAATTTGAGATTTATTTTTCGGTTATTTCAGAATTAAAAATACTTCAGACATATAATTATCCTAATCCAATGAAGGACAACACCGTTTTCACGATGAATTTATCCCAGATTCCTGAGGAGCTTTCAATAAAAATATATACAATTGCGGGTCGCCTGATAAAGGATATGAAGATTCCCCCTTCGGATCTTAGGATAGGTTTCAATTCAATTCCTTGGGATGGACGTGACGAAGACGGGGATATTATAGCTAACGGAGTCTATTTATATAAAGTTATTCTTAAAAAAGACGGGAAGTCGGTTAGTATAACAGAAAAAATAGCTGTCGTCAAATGAGAAAAACTCTTCTTCGATATTTTCTTTGCGTTTTTTTTATTGTTTCCGCTTTAGGATTTCGACTGTCGGATTCAATTCTTCCGGTGGAATTGATTTACTTTGTAGGTTATGTCACCGGTCCTTATGTTGATCTCCGGTGGGGAACAGCTACGGAAGTATCTAACTATGGTTTTGATGTTCAAAGAACCCCCGATTTTCTGGAATGGGAAACCCTTGGATTTGTTGAAGGAAACGGTAACAGTAATTCTCCAAAACACTATTCTTTTCTTGATTCAACCGTTACCCCTTCAGGTATATATCATTACAGGCTGAAACAAATTGATACTGATGGGCAATTCGCATATTCCGATACCGTAACTATAAATTTTGCTACCTCCATTCAAGAATCTCCTCTTCCCCCTTCAACTTTTTCTTTTACGAATATATATCCAAATCCGCTTAATCCGTCCGGGAAAATAAATTTCTCTTTAAAGTCAAGGAGTTTACTGACTATCGAGTTGTTTAGTTCTCTGGGTCAGAAAATGTCGGTTCTGATTGGAAAAGAATATGAAGCAGGTGATCATTCACTTGAAATAGATTTGAATAATTTCACTTCCGGTGTGTATTTTCTCAAGATAACTGCCGGAAAAGACATTAAAACTCTAAAGATAATACTCCTTAAATAGAATATTCCAAAACTTTCCTTAAATTTGTAATTAGATTTTCTGATTCATAAAACCGAAAGGCTTACACATGCTTAAATATTTATTTTTTACCTTAATCATAGCTTCTCAATTGCTACTTGGACAATTTAATCCTGGCCTCAAAGCTAACCAAGGGGCTCTCGAAGGAGGCTTTGGATTGACATGGATTGATGACAATCCTTATTATACTGTTCGGCTTGCACCGGATGTTTCATTCGGGAAAATCGGTATTGGCCTGGACCTACGTTTTGAAGTAGCCCCCGATGGAAACCTCAGACACGAAAACTTTAACGAGTTTTCGGATTATTTAAGCATAATACGTTACTTCCGCTATGGGGTTAAGAATGATCCTCTATACATTAAAGTGGGGGCACTTGATTATGCAACCCTGGGTAATGGCAGTATTATGTATTTATATAATAATAGTCCAACGTTCGATGCCAGAAAAATCGGAGCCCAACTTGATATAGACTTCTATAACTTTGGATTTGAATCAATATACAGCAATTTTGGCGAAAAAGGTATTTTCGGCTTAAGAGGATATGTCTTGCCATTGAAATTCACTGATCTGGGTGGTATTCCGATTATTGGGAATCTGGAACTAGGAGCCACCTTCACCACGGATTTTAATTCTAAAGCAGGAGTTCTATCCGGAAAAATCGATTCTGTTTCCAAAAATTTCGTAAGCACACAAGACGAGGGGTCGGTTAATATTATTGGTTTTGATATAGGACTGCCGATTGTTAGAAATAGTCTGGTTGACTGGAAACTTTATTTCGACTATGCAAAAATTATGGATTATGGAAGCGGTACCGCACTTGGTACCACACTTGCTCTCAATGGACTTGGAATTTTCAATCTTAGTGCAAAACTCGAAAGGCGTTTCAATTCAGATGAATACCTTCCGGCTTATTTCAATTCAATGTACGAGTTGGAAAGATTTAACTTTGATAAAACATCTGGAGTCGTTACTAGCAAACTTGCATTACTTAAAAACGCAACAGATATAGGTAATGGGTTTTTTGGAGAGTTGTTTGTTTCTGTGCTTGGCTATGTGGATATCCTTGGAAGTTACCAGCGTCTCGATAAACACCCAACAAGCGGAATATTACATATCGCTTCCCAGATTGAACCGGAAAGTTTACCTTTTATTCTGCGAGCCGGTTACGATAAAATAAATATTGAGGATGAGGCGGATCTGTTCACACTTGATAACAGATCGTACTTTTTTGTTGAGACAGGATACAAACCATATCCTTTTCTGATTGTCTCGTTAGTGTATAACTGGACTTTCACACCCGTCAGGGATGCAGATGATAATATAATGAGTTTCGAACCACAAAAGCGTATCGAACCAAGAATCTCCTTCTATTATCCTTTGCAGTTTTAGTTAATTAAAAAATTCCTTAATTCCATTACAGTGGGGAAGCAGAGTTTGGGATTCATATTAAGCAGTTCTTCTTTTGCATAACTATCCCATAGAACTGATGCAGAATCAATCCCTGCTTCCCTGGCTGATTTCAAATCAACCGGTGAATCCCCAACCATTATCGTTGAAGCTGGTTCAGTTCCGAGACTTTCCAAGATCTTAGTAATCCCCTCCCCTGAGGGTTTATGCTTAATAACCTCGTCACCGGATATGATGAGATCAAAATACACGGTTATTGCAAAATAATCCGCTGAGATCAGCGTTGCTCTTCTTCCCTTTCCGGTGAAAATCGCAAGCTTCGTTCCATTCCCTTTAAGTTCCTCTAAAAGATTTTTGATGCCGTCGTATATCTCCGTAACATTATGATTTTTTGAATAGTACTCAAAATAGTCTTCTATAACTTCATCGGCATTTTCAGGGAACATCTTCCGCAAGATCTCTTCCTCGGTCGGTCCGAACAGATTAATTACATCATTATCTGAATACTCAATTCCCAGATATTTTCTGGTGATGTACTGAAACGAATCAAATATCAACCTGTTTGTCTTCGCTAAAGTTGAATCGAAGTCAAAAATAACCGTTCTGTATTTCATAGATCAGTGACGATGTAAATCCTTATGCATAATTCTTCTGGTCTGATGAAGTCTGTCATCTGCCGGCAGATCAATCAGTTCCTGATTCATAAATTCGTCATCCTCCTCATTCAACAGTTTGGCCACATACTCTATTGTGCTTGAAGGGAATATTTTTTCTCTCTCATATAATTCTTTCTTAGACAGAAGGATTTTCGCCGATCCCACACAACTTGTTGGAAGATCATTTAATTTTGCCAGTAATTCCTTATCCTTAAAAATATTTCCCTTCACATAATTCTCTTCACAAATTTTCAGTGATTCGGGATGAGTCAGCCCGTATTCCGCGGCAAGTGTAATTCCGGCTAATAATAAATGGGCTATTGCACTTCCATCCGGAGATCTTAGCTCAACGGTCTGCCTGCTTCCCTCATGTTCAAATCTCGTTTTTTGCTGTCTGTTTAACTGCATTGCCAGATTATCCTTCTTTGCCCAACCAAGTGGGACTCTAATCATGGCACTCCTGTTTTGATCACTCCAGCAAATTTTTGTTGGCGCTTCCTGGTTCGGTACCAAACGAAGATATGCCGATGAAGTAGTATTACCGAATGCGGTCAGAGAATCCGCATAAACACAAAGACCCCCAATTAATCTCTTTGCTTCGCCCGACAAAACACCATTTGTATCCAGCATTATATTTTTACCATCTTTTCTTAATTCCATATGAAAATGGAGTCCGTTTCCTGCAATCCCCTCCTCGATTTTGGGGGCAAAGGTTGCAACCTTTCCATACTGGTAAGCAATATTTCTTATCAACCATTTTCCAAGCACAACATTATCGGCAGCATCCAGAATTGGAGTTGGAAGGAATTCGATTTCGAGTTGTTCCCCGGCTTTTCCTTTAATTTCATCAAGATCACTATGCACACTTTCGATATATCCGACTTCACTATGAGCGTATTTCACAGCTCCGGTAATTTGAGTTATATATTTGACCATCTCGTTTAATATTTTGCCGGTTTTAATAAATGGTCCGGAAGAATGATATCCTCTTTGTTTTGGAGCAGGATACAATTTATTTTCGACATCCCCGATTAAGAAAAATTCCAATTCACCCAGAGCATATAGCTCAAGACCGGTTTTTTCCTTAAATAATTTGTGGGCGTTATATAGTATATTGTCCAGTGCAAAAGGAGCAAACTCTCCATTGCTGTTCAGATAACGGCACATAAAGTCAAGACTTCCAGTATCAAAGGGATTAAGAAACGCCGACTGATATCTCGGGATAACGTACAAATCAGAAACCGCGACATCAACCATCCCTTTAAAAATAGATGATCCATCCACTCTTTCTCCATCAGCCAATACTCTTTCTGCCTGTTTCCTGCTGGCAACCGGAATTTTCAACTCCTTTAATTTTCCGTCGAGAGCGGTATAATGAAATGTCAGTCTTTCAATACTTTTTTCTTCAATTACCTTTATCATATCTTCCCGCGTGAATTCACTGTTGGGTTTGTTCAAAAACTGGGATATTGGATTATTGAGGGCATAGTTATTCATATTAACCTTTTAAGCTTATTTTAATTCTATAATTTATTCTTTGTAAAATTATCATTTATTTTTCAGATTAGCAATTTTATTTGGTTCTAAACAATTAAATTTTCTAATCCAACATACCGGCTTTTAATTGTGACTACCACTAAATTTTCTTATATTTACTTTATTAATAACTTTTTTCTAACAGTTACCATTTCTCAAACCAGATGAATACAAAAAACGATGTCATTAAAATTTTTGAGGATACCGGAGCACTTCTTCACGGGCATTTTCGCCTGACTTCGGGTAAGCACAGTGATACATATTTCCAGTGTGCAAAAGTTCTACAGCATCCTGAACATTGTGAGAGGATTTGCAGCGAATTATCCGGTTTCTTCAAGGAGTTTACAATTGATACTGTAATAGCCCCTGCAATTGGTGGTATTGTGGTTGCTCAAGAACTTGGAAGACAACTGCGAAAGAAAAGCATTTGGGCAGAACGGGAAGACAAGTCTCTTACCCTCAGAAGAGGATTTGTTATTGAACCCGGTGAAAAATGTTTGGTTTGCGAAGATGTAGTCACCACCGGGGGTTCTGTTTTTGAAGTTATTGACATAGTGAAAAGTTATGGTGGTGAAGTTGTGGGGGTTGCATATATAGTTGACCGCAGTAATGGAAAAGTTAAATTCGGAGTTCCTCAAAAAAGTGTGATAAGTTTGGATGTTATAGCATATGAGTATAACAACTGCCCGCTGTGTGAAAAAAATATCCCCGTAATTAAACCGGGATCAAGGAAGTTGTCATGATTACATTACTCCAAAACCTGAGAAATTATATTAATAACGATTTGCTGTACCAACTGATAGTAATGGCTTCAATAGTCGTCATCACCTTGTTATTAGCTAAACTTTTTAGCTATTTAATTAAGAAACTTTTATATCCGATTGTCAGCAAGTCAAAAACTTCAGTAGATGACGAGATCTTAAAAGTAACAGAGAATACCGTATTTCGGGTAATCATAATTTCAGGATTATATGCTGCCCTGGCTGTGTTTTCAGGTGGATTTTCATTGACTTCAGCAATCTCAAATAAATCTCTTATTGAAGAATACCCATATCTGGATAAGCTTGTTATTGTCGCAGATTATATTCTTTTCCTGATTGTGATGATCCTTCTTTTATTACTGACATTCAAGGTAATAAACATTTTCTTCCACTGGTATTCAAACAAAGTACATGCTGAGGACAATAAAAATCTTACCGGCAGTTTATTTCCCTTACTAAGTAAAATATCCAAGGTCCTGACTTTTATAATCGTTTTCATAATAGTCCTTGCAAAATTCAAAGTTGATATTAGTGCTTTTGTCGTATCACTTGGTGTTGGCTCTCTTGCAATTGCTCTGGCAGCTCAGGAGACTTTATCGAATATGATTTCCGGATTTATTGTAATGGTAGATCGTCCATTCAGAATCGGAGACCGGGTAAAAATCGGGAATGATGTCATTGGAGATGTGACTGAGATAGGTATAAGAAGCACAAAAATAATTGACTTTGACAATAACCTAATTATTATTCCAAACAACGATGTAGCAAAGTCCAGAATAGTAAATCTGTCATATCCAAGTAATTTAACGAGAGTACTTGTGGATGTAGGAGTTGCTTACGGTACAGATGTAAATCTGGTAAAAGAGTTATTATTGAAATCCACCGAATCCAATCCGCTTGTCTCAAACGAAATTAAACCTGAGGCCTTTTTCATTAATTTCGGAGATTCTTCGCTCGATTTTAGACTGGCTGTACGAACACAAAATTACAACAATGCTTTCCAACTTGGATGCGACCTGCGTGAAAAGATATATACACTCTTTAATGAAAACAATATTTCAATTCCGTTCCCGCAGAGGGATCTACATATAATCACACAACCGGAGAATAGTGATAAACCTCAAAACTAACACCTTATTTTAGAAGAATCATTTTTTTTGAGAAAAACAGGCTTCCTGCAGTCAATCTATAAATGTAAATCCCGGAAGATAGTGATGAACCATTGAAATCCACTGAGTAGGACCCCTTAGAATACTCTCCCTGAATAAGAGTGGTCACTTCCCTGCCTAGTATATCGCATACTGTTAAATTCACCCTGCAGTCTTCCTTAAGAGAAAATTCTATGCGGGTTGCGGGATTGAAAGGGTTAGGATAATTCTGTTTCAAACCAAATTCCTCAACAATAATTTCTTTATCTTCAAAGTCGGTTACTATTTGAGGAATTTTTTGTGATGCGGAGTCAATCGATTTATTAAGATCAGTTAAAGTGTCTGCCGAGGCCACGGCTATCCACAAAGAATGAGTAGAATTGGGTTGTAAAAGTATGCTCTCGATGCCGGTTACAATTACTGAACCGTCTTTCCCGGCATTATATGTGAAATCAAATTTATGACTATTAAGCCACTGGTAAAAATCTTTATCCTTGGAATAGCCGGCCACCCATTCTATTACTTTATGAGAGTAGACACGGTTTGACAGAAAGCGTAAACCGATAAACTTTTTCTTGTTAATTGAAATAATGCTTTGAGGGTGATCGAGTGTTACCTTTTCGAAACCAAAGGAATTGTTAATAATCGGAAGAATTTCCAGACCTAAATATGAATTGAAAGGAGCGGTTTCCTTACTGGTAACATTAAATCTTAGAAGGATAAAAGATGAGCCTGTCCATCCAAAAGCAGATATCTCCGCCTGAACAGAAGGTTGTTGATTCGAATAACTATTGTCGATTGTTACTGATAACTGATAGTCTCCGTATTCAGGGGATGAAACAACATTAGGTTGAGATACTGAACCGGCGTCTCCCATATAGTCAAAGACATTCATTGAATCCTTGCTTACCAACAAAGATATCCTGTCTATCTGTCTTGTAATCATATGAGGGGAATAAATACTAAGCCCTCCGAAATTATCCGACTTAATACCAATGTGACCGGTCTCAAAATAATTCTGAGCGAATGTAATATTAACCAGTAAAGTAATTAACCAGAATCCTTTTTTCATATATTTTTCGTATTATTTATTTACTAAAATAAGGATTAATTCTCTTTCTTCTTACATAAAAATTTTACTCAATAGTTCTTTATTTTATAGTCAAATTTGCTTAATTTGTAATCCAATAAAAAAAGGTTTGTAAAAATTGCACTATTTTTGTAATTCCGTTAAGATTGTCTCATTATTGATTTTGTTCGTTTTTCTCATGCAAGTTCGAGTTTCTGCTCAGAGATATATTACCTCGATTGACTCTGCATTAGTTTCGGAAATTGAACGCACCTCCGGAGATGCAAGAATAAATAAGGTTAAAAAACTTGTTCAATACTACGTTAATACTTCCCCCACAAATGGTGAGAGGTGGATTGAGGAGGGAATTAACTATTCCCGGTCTGTTAAAGATGAAAAAACCGAAGCTGATTTCATGCTTTTAAATGGGAAAATATGTTTGATAAGAAGCCAGTACAGGGATGCGTTAGATTATTATCAAAAAGCTCTTTTGATATACAATAAGCTGAAATCGGAAAACGAAATCGCATCATGCTATAACGAAATAGCCTATGTCTCTAATTATATTGGTGAATTTCAGAAGGGATTGGAATACAGTTACAAAGCAGAAAAACTTGCAACTGAGATAAAAGATCAAATTAATCAAGCCGATGCTTTTAATAACATTTCAATAAGTAACTATCTGCTTAAAGATTCTCTCAAAGCAGAACAATATTATAAAAAGGCATTAGCACTTTCAAAGCAGATTGATTATCCGATAGGATTAGCAGCAGCATATGTACATAAAAGCATTTACTTATTTTCCGCGGGTCAATTTGACAACGGATTGGAATATGCTTTCATGGCTTTGGACGAGTATAAGAGAGTTGACTACCGACGTGGAATTGCCGGAACGCTCGAAAATATTGCTCTGCTCTACAGAAAAAAGAAGGAATTTACAAAGTCTCTGAATTATCATAACCAATCATTAGAAATTAAAGGACAAATTGGCGATAAACAAGGAATTGCGGCAACTTATGCTAATATCGGACTGATTTATTGGGATACAAATGACAGAGAGAAAGCAAAAATATATTTCCAGAAGTCGTACGACTTAAGGTATGTTTTAGGTGATTTAAGGGGACTGGGGGTTGTATCAGATTTCTTTTCTCAATTATTCGAAGAAGAAGGGAATTATAAAGAATCACTAAGATATTATAAACTGTACAAAACTTATCAGGACACTCTTTTTAATGAAAAAAAACAGATCCAGATCAATATGCTATCCGCCCAATACGAATCCGAAAAGAAAGAGAGTCAAATAAAACAACTTGAAGCAGATAATGCCCTTAACAAAACTATTTTTTACTACTTACTGATTATTGCAATTCTGGCAATATCCGTCGCTATTCTATTTGGTGTTCTAATTCAAAAAAACAAGAAGACCAACCAAATCCTGATAAGGAAGAATGAACAGATAACAGAGCAGAAAGAATTGCTGGAGAAATTAAATTCCGAATTAAGCCTAACAAATGCTGAAAAAGACAAGCTGTTTGCAATAATAGCACATGATTTAAAGAGTCCATTCCAATCAATACTTGGATTTAGTGATATTATAACAACTGAATCAGACAAATTATCGAAAGAGGAAATCCTTAATTATTTCCAACTTATTAGTGAATCAAATAATAATCTTTATGAACTCATTGAAAATTTGTTGAGCTGGTCGTTAATAAAGATGGGCAAACTAAAAATTAATCCTGAACCATTCACACCAATTGATGATATAAACAAGATAATAAGGCTGTATCATGGGAATCTTCATGAAAAGAATATTTCGGTAAATCTTGAAGCAAGTAAAGAAGATCATTTAAATATTGACAGAAATTCGTTCATGATAATACTACGCAATCTGATATCTAATTCTATAAAATATACAAAATCGGGGGGGAGTATTGATATAACAGCACATAAGTCCGATGGGGTTTATGAATTGAAAGTCAGAGACTCCGGGGTTGGGATGTCCGAAGAAGTTATTGAGGATATTTTATCAAAGGATATCAACTCGACTTCCGGAACCCGCGGAGAAAAAGGGACCGGATTTGGCTTAATGATCTGTCTGGAAATGATAGAAAGAAACAATGGCAAATTAGATATTTCGAGTACACCCGGAAAAGGTACTGAATTCAAAGTCATTTTTAATTGTTAGTATAATATGTAAACAAAAAAATTGAAGAGGTAAAAATGTTTGATCCAAATTATAAATTTACTTGTGTTGACAGATTCTTAAAATATGTTAAATATGACACACAATCAGATGATGATTCAAAATCATTTCCAAGTACCGAGAAGCAAAAGGAATTATCCAGGGAACTCGTAAAAGAACTGCTTGAAACAGGTATTAAGGATGCGCACCTGGACGAGCACGGTTATGTTTATGCAACTCTTCCTGCAAACACCGACAAGGATGTCCCGGTAATTGGATTTATAGCACACGTTGACACATCGCCTGCAGTAAGCGGAGCAAATGTGAATCCGATAATCCACAAGAATTATCAGGGCGGGGATATAAAACTTCCAAAAGATGGAATCGTTATCAGAGCAAATGACAATCCGGATTTGGCCAATATGAAAGGATATGACATTATAACCGCAGACGGGACAACGTTACTTGGAGCAGATAATAAATGCGGTGTTGCGGAAATAATGGACGCAGTCAACTATCTTTTACTGCACCCGGAAATAAAACATGGAACCATTAAGATTTGCTTTACGCCGGATGAGGAAGTTGGCAGAGGAACAGAAAAATTCGACCTTGTCAAATTTGGGGCGAAGTATGCTTACACGGTTGACGGTCAATCACGAGGAGAAGTGGAGGATGAGACTTTCTCGGCTGATGCAATGACGCTAACATTTCATGGAAGGAATATACATCCCGGATATGCGAAAGGGAAAATGGTCAACTCGATAAAACTCGCCTCAAAATTCATGGAGTCGCTACCGAAAGACAAGCTTTCACCGGAAACGACAGAAGGGCGCGAAGGATATGTTCATTGTGTTGCTATAAATGGAAATGAAGAAGAAACTGTTTTGAAATTTATCATAAGAGATTTTGAAGACGAAAAATTAAAAGATTATGAAAAATTTCTAATTGATCTTGGTAATAAAACAGTTGAAGGGATAAAGGATGCAAAATTCTCGTATAAAGTGATGGAGCAATACAGGAATATGAGAACGGTAATTAAGGAGCATCCTCAGGTAACTGACAATGCAATTGAAGCGATGAAAAGGATGAACATTGAACCGATAATGTCTCCGATAAGAGGCGGAACCGATGGATCAAGATTATCTTTGATGGGGCTTCCAACTCCAAACATTTTTGCAGGTGAACATAGTTTTCATTCGAAAACCGAGTGGGTCGCTGTGCAGGATATGGAGGTAGCCGTCCAATTAATAGTAGAAATAAGTAAAGTCTGGGAAGAAAAAAGTTAAGCCGATAAGACGACCTTATATGTATCCATGATTTCGGCAATAATAATAACCTACAACGAAGAAAAAAATATAAGGGATTGTCTTGAATCCATTAAGTGGGCAGATGAGATAATTCTTGTTGATTCACACAGCATTGACCGCACGGTTGATATTGCGAAAGAATATACTGATAAAATATTAAACAGGACTTGGGAAGGATTTGCTGCCCAAAAAGATTTTGCATACCGACAAGCCAAAGGTGACTGGGTGTTAAGTATCGATGCAGATGAGAGGGTTACTCCTGAACTCAAGAATGAAATCCTGAAAGTTATCTCTGAGGATAAAGAAGCGGAAGGATTTAAGATACCCAGGCGGAATTTTTTCTTAGGGAAATGGATCAGGACGTGTCACTGGTATCCTGACTATCAATTACGATTATTCAGAAACGGGAAAGCCCGAATGCATTTTGTAAAAGTGCACGAAGGCTTTCTGGTTGAGGGAATGACTAAAGAGCTAAAACATGATTTGATCCACCTGACATTTGAAAATTTAGCTGATATCTACCGGAAAATAAATTACTACTCCACATTAGCGGCAGAGGAAAAGTGGGAGAGAAAGAAAGTGGGGGCTTTCTCAATTTTTCTGCATGCAACCGCTGCATTTTTTACTGATTTTATTTCAAGGAAGGGATTCAAGGATGGAATACATGGATTTCTTGTTTCCACAATAAACATGAGTACTAATCTACTGACTTATATTAAAATCTGGGAAAAACAGAGGAATAAAAGAACCGGAATTAATCTTTAAAGAATTTCCTGAAACTAGCCGCAATCAACTCAAGTTGCTCATCTGAAATAGTCGGAAAACTAGGAAGATTTATTCCACGCCAACCAATATCCTCAGCAACAGGAAGTTTCTGATACTTCTGAGAGAACATGGGCATAGTATGTACCGGATAAAAGGTTGGTCTGGTTTCGATAGAATCCGATTTCAACTGTTCACGAAGTTTTTCTCTGACATTTCTATTTTCAACGAGAATTGAAATCATCCAATAAGTATGGAAAGTACCCTGAACTTCTTTATGAAAGTCAACCGGATATTCTTTTAGAATTTCCATGAATTTCTGTGCGAGTTTTCTTTTTGCACTAATCTTTTCATCTGCCTTCTCTAGCTGCGCCAAGCCAATGGCAGCACATATATTAGTCATCCGATAATTAAAACCAAGAACGTCATGCCAGTATTCCCTATACTTTGCGAGTCCATGCATGCGCAGGTGATAAGCACGATCCCACAAAGTTTCGTCATTAGTCACAACCATTCCACCTTCCCCGGTAGTTATGGTCTTATTTCCGTAGAAACTAAAGCAAGCAATATCCCCAAACGTGCCAACTCTTTTTCCGTTGTATTCAGAACCAAAAGCTTCTGCGCAGTCCTCAATTACAAACAACTTGAATTCCTTAGCGATTTTTACAATTTCATCCATTTCACAAGGTTGTCCGTAGAGGTGGACTACCATAATAGCGCGAGTTTTAGAAGTGATTGCTTTGCGAATCTGAGCGGGATCAATTTGCCATGAAGAATAGAGGGAATCAACAAATACAGGAGTAGCCCCGGCATGGCAGATAGTACTCACAGAAGCTATATATGTAAAAGATGGCACAATGACTTCGTCACCGGGACCTATACCAAGGGTAACAAGTGCAAGGTGAAGTGCAACTGTTCCATTAGAGACTGAAACGGCATGGTTGCTACCGATATATTTAATGAACTCATTTTCAAACCTCCCTATAAAATCACCTCGGGAAGAAATCCAAGAAGAATCCAGGCACTCGTTAACATATTTTTTTTCATTGCCCGAAAGAGAAGGCTGATATATTGGTACTTTGTATCCCATTTTCAGACTCTAATTAAAATTAAAATTACTTTTTATAATTTACAACCAAAGAAATAATCTTTTTCAGATCGATCATCTGAATACACTCAAGATTATAGGGACAGACTTTTTTCCAGCAAGGAGAGCAATCAAGATTTGCAGGGAAAAGTTTCTCTCCTCTTCCGTATAATTCAATTTCCGTCCAGCAAGAAAGTCCGAACCATGCAATTACATATTTTTTCAGACCGATAGCCAAATGCATTCCGAAGCTATCTCCCGTAACAATTACGTCGCAAATATTCATATAACAGGCGCCCCTTCTTATTCCTTCAGTAGATGGTGTGTTAAGGATTTTTTGCTTTTCTTTTTCACTGAATGAGTCAATTATTTTTTGATTTCTTTCGGTATCTTCCCTACCACCCAGAAGAACAATTCGCAGATTATCATAATGGATTAAAGAGGAGATAATTTCAACGTGTTGTTCAACTGTCATTTTTTTATTAGGGAAAAGATTCGAACAGCCAGTATTAAATCCGACATATATTTTAGAGGGATCGTAGCCAATAGTTTTCTTGTAGTTTTCCTGATAGAGGAGTTCTTCATCCGTGAAAGTAAATATATACTCATCTTTTTTGTATTCAAGTTCAAATGTTTCGTGCAGAATATCAATTCCCGCACGCTGATTTTCCCTGAACTTTAACTGATCATCATTACCCAGAATATAGCTATACATTGCACTTTGATTCGCGGGAACTATTTTACCATCTTTGTTTAAGAGAAAACCCAATTTAGTTTTAGCATTGACTTCATTCGCAAATGCGCATGCATAATCCGATTTATCGGCATTCATAAGGACATCATATTCGATATTCCTAACGATCATTCTCTGTTCATCATTCCAGACGAATAATTTATCAATGAGTTTGTTATTAAACAAGATTTTTTCGGCAGCGGGCTGAGTTATCCAGTGAATTGTACTTACCGGATATTTTCTTTTAATTGCCGGAAGGAGCGGGGTGTTATCCATAACATTTCCTAGTGCATCCAGAGAAACAATAAGAATTCTGACACCTATTTTTGTATCATCAGATGCATCCTGACAACCATTTACAAGGCAATTTGTGTAAGGTTTGCAGGGTTTATAACCTGAAAAGTTTTTACAGTCGGGAATTTTAAGATCGTTATAATTTATCATATTATGTTAAAAGAATATTGAAAATAATTTCTCAAAGATAAGTCTTTCTTAAGACTTAAAAAACTGCTTCATTGCGTCAATAACTGTTGTAACCTCAAGCCCGGATTCAATTCCACACTGATGCTGATCGGCACTGCAGAATTTTTTACAAGCTGATTCGGAGACTTCAAGATTAACTGATACTTTATTAAGTATTCCCCAATGAGCAGCAGAACTAACATTTCTACGGCAATGCAGACCGATACAGCTTTTGTTAAGGGCATCAGCCAAATGGAGAGGTCCCGTTGAGGGACAGATCAACAAGTCAATTTCAGAAAGAAAAACTATCAATTCCCTTAAGCTTTTCAACTCTGAAGCGACATCCAATACAATGTCAGAGTCGATTTGATATTTTGTTTTACACATATTATTTATCTCTCCCACAGAGGATAAAAAGTCCGGGGACATCTCCAAAGCAGTTAGAAAGAGTTTTATCTTAGACATGTCGAAATGGTTAAAGATCTCTTTAATTAGCTCAAGATATTTTTCCTCACTCCAATTAGGTGCAGAGCCTTTTGTTCCTGTATGAATAACAAGAATAAAATCATCATGTTTAACCCCCTTAGATTCCAGGAAGGAGCGGGCTTGATTTTTTTCGTCATGGGTAACAAATATTTCGGGAACAAGGTTATCTGATTTAACACCAAGGCGACGAGCCAGATCCATGCAGTAATCTGCCTCATGGCGCAGAGGTATATAATTATTTCTTGAGACGGATTGCATAAAAGTAATCACTTCATATATTTTTCTGCCAACGCCAATCCTATGGGGTATTCCGGCAAGGAAGAGTTGATAAGCTGCTCTTTCGGTTGGAAGAACGAGTAAAGCATCAGTAAACTTGTACTTCCTAATTTCTTTAACCACTTTCCAAAAAGTGTTTTTTTCGAGATCATCAGTAAGACAAACATCAAGATGAGGATTATTCTCCATTATCGCCAGATTAGAGGGGCGCGTGAGGGTTGCTATAAAGGCATGAGGAAAAGTTTGTCGCAACTCCCGAATCATCGGAGTTATCATAACGACATCACCGACACGATCAGTCCGGACTATTAAGATCCTTTTTTTCAAAAGTAGTATCCTATTGAAAAGTAGAACTGAAGAGGTCCAAAGCTAACCGGATTATGAGCAATGTTTTCATTCAGGATAAAACTTCTTCCGACAGAGAAGTCAGCAGGTCCGATAGGAGAATCGAGGGAAAGAGTCATACCGATGCCATGTCGCAGGTCAGCAAATCTAATTTCTTCCTGGTTAGCCCACATTGAGCCAAGATCATAGCGAAGCTGGAAATAGGTATTGAAAAAAATCTTAACCGGAAGAAGTACCCGATACTCAAATGAGGTTTTAAAGACCTGCCTGCCACGCATTTCATTTTCACGCATTCCAAAGAAGGAGTACTGCCCACCGAGAGAATACTGGCGTGAAAGCGGAAGGGTTTTATCTGCAAAGCCGAGTCTGAAACTTGCGGAAAAAGTATGGTGGTCATTGAGACTGGCATAACCAATAAAATCAAAATTCAGGTCAGTATATCCAAGTTCCGCACCCAAGATAGACTGTGCAGTTTCGTAGTAAGAAGTAAATTTAATCCCATCATTTGGATAAGGATATTTATCCTGAGTATCAATGGTTAAAGAGGCTCTGAGAGAAAGTATGTTAGTACGGAAAGGGACTACGGGGCTTTCGCGAAGGTTTTTAACTTCATCTTTTCCATAAATTGCGGATAGAATAAAATTACCAAAGCGGCTAATCTGAGTACCAGCAGCGAGAGAGAGGCCATAATAAATCTGTCTATATTCACCATCAACAGAGCGAGAAAAGTAGCGATCGGAAGTTTTAACATCATTCATGTAACTAAGGGCATCGAGAATGCGGTAGAATGCATTGATATTATATGTAAAGTAAGTATTCCAGACTCTAACCGATTTATGCTCAATGCGATAACTCTTTATCATCTCGGAAAATTGGAGCATTAGGCCGATTTCAGTTCCGCTACCAAATAGATTTTCGTTACGAAGGTCAAGGCTGATTTGACCTTTGTTTTCATTATCAACACGAAGTCCAACCCTAAGTAAGGAAGGGTGTTTTTCATTTACGATAAGGTTGAGAATGTTTCCGTTTTCATTTTGCTCAACTTCCAGAATTACACTTTCAAAAAGATTAGTATTTCTTAAATTTGTCAAGCCTTCCTGTACAGCTGCTGTTGAAAAAATGTCCCCTTCTTTTATGGGGAATTCACGAAGGATCACAGTTTCATTTGTAATGTCGTTTCCAATAATATTTATTTTAGAAACGAATCCTTTTGTAAATTTTAATACAAGTTTCCCATCATTAAAGTTGATCGATTGGATTTCAGTGAGGGAGAGACCTTTTTTTCTATAAACAGAAAGAATTTCTTTAACTGCGTTAATAATGCGGAGATTATCAAAAGGAGTTTCTTCCAACTGAGTAACCGAACCGTTCAGGGAGACAGTATCGAGACCTTCTTCGCTAATAATTTCCACTGATCTGATGATCGGATTATAAACAGCTTCGAAGCTTATAATATTTTTTCCGTTTTTTTTCTTTATCAAAGCATGTACTTCAGAGTACAGAGGGTTATTATTAAGTTCATACAGGTCAAATCTGATCTGAGCTACAGGCAATGAATCGAGGCTGTGATATTTCCCGAGTATATCAAGTCCTATTCCTTTTGACAAGTCAACATCAATATTGCTAATATACCTGTTATCCAAAGAGTGAAGGTTAGTGTAAAATAAAGAATCTGATTTCTGTTTCAGGGGAATAATAGCGGGAACAGCACTATTATATCCAATATTAATCATTGTATCAATGTTATTAAAATCAGAGGAAATAAGACCTGTCAGATCTGGGGAAATAGTAAAGTCGGCATGTTTTAACTGTTCTTCATTTAATAGTTTCATAGGGATACTAAGTACCTGATCGGCAACAATCCACGGGGCTTCGAGTGCTTCTGCAGAATACAAAGAACTGGTGGTATTA
Organism: Ignavibacteriales bacterium; assembly: GCA_012517155.1. GTDB lineage: Bacteria > Bacteroidota > Ignavibacteria > Ignavibacteriales > Ignavibacteriaceae > JAAYVN01. The sequence goes on from JAAYVN010000050.1 coordinate 18,451, forward strand.
ACTGCGAGGACAATATCAGAGCCCAAAGATTTTGCTACTTTGACAGGAATATTGGCGACGAGACCTCCATCGACGAGAGTTAAAGTATCGAGTTTAACGGGAGTGAGGAGGAAAGAAACACTAGAACTAGCCCGGAGAGCCAAACCGAGAGAACCTTCTCTAAGCAAAACGAGATTACCTGTTTCGAGGTCAGCGCACACTGCACCAAAGACAGTTTCGAGACTATCAAAATTACGAATATTTTTTAAAGGTGCCTGAAGTGCAAGAAGGCTAAGGTAATTAGAAAGAGCTATGCCATCGTTAACGGCTGTTGGAATAACAGGGCGCAGATTATTCAGGCGAAAAGTTATTATTGCTTTATCACTTGTGATTTTGCGGTCAATAAAGAGTTGGCGGCGATCCGTTTTATTCTGAATTGAGACTAAGTTTATCCAATCTGTATTTTTAGCGATTGAGTCCATTTCATCAATTGTATATCCCAGCGAGAATATTCCACCAACAATAGACCCCATACTAGTTCCGGCAATAATATCAATGTCGATACCGTTTTCCACTAAGGCTTTGAGGACACCTATCTGAGCAAGTCCTCTTGAGCCCCCGCCGCTAAGAGCCAGTCCAAGTTTTGGTTTAGCAACCGGGGTTTTGAGTTCCAGGCCGAAAACTGATTTTTCGGTTTGATAATCGAGAGTAATTTTTTCGATATCTTCCTGAGCAAAAGAAGGAAAAATAAAAACAAATGCAAAAAACAAACAAAAGAGCTTGCTCATAAAAACAGCCGAGTAGGTTATTTTTTTCTTTTCTGTTGATGTTTTGCTTTTTCTTCGGCAGCCTCCATCATTTTCTGCATAAATCCTTTTTTCTTTCCTCCATTTTTTACGGGTTGAAGTTCAACCGGCTTACCGTACTTATTCATGATATGCTGGTGAGTAATTGAGAACAAGTTGAAGAGGAAATAGTATAAATTAAGTCCAGACGGGAAACTCATAAAAAGGATTGTAAGCATAACCGGCATAATGTATACGAGCATTTGCTGCTGCGGATCCTTAACGGTCTGTTTCTGCTGGAGATATGTTGTAATACCCATAAGAAGTGCAAGACCGCTAATTTGCTCAACACCAAAGAGAGGGAGTTTGAAGCCAAGATTAAAAATAACATCGGGTTTAGAAAGATCGTTTATCCACCATATAAATGGCTGCTGCCTAAGCTCAATAGCGGATTGAAAGAGACCCCAGAGAGCAATAAATATAGGCATCTGAAGAAGAAGCGGAAGACAACCACCCGCGGGATTTATTCCGTAGGTTGAGTAGAGGCGCATAGTTTCTTTTTGGACTTTTGCCTGATCGTCCTTGAATTTTTCTTTAATTTCAGTGATCTTGGGCTGCAAGGATTGCATCTTTTTCATTGACTGCATACTTTGTTTGGTAAGAGGCCACATCAATAATTTTATGATGATCGAGAAGAGGATAATTACCAAACCAAAGTTAGAGATAAAGCTATGGAGGAAATTGAACAAAGGAAGCAGCAGATACTCGGCGATAGGGCGAACAATAAATTTAAGCCCGAAGAAACTTCCGAAGTCAACAATTGCATCAAGATTTTTTCCATAAGCATCCAGAATATCGTAATTAACCGGACCAAGGTAAACCATGTAATCATGTTTAATTATCGGCTGGTTTCCGACAGGGACTTTTAGGCGGATATCATAGTATTCCCTGATACCGCCTTTTGGGAAACTCTTGCTATATCCTTTAACGTAAACCCCCTCTGTTTGAGAAGGATCTTCCGGGACAATAATACCAGCGAAGTATTTATTTCTGACCGTGATCCAATCAACTCGTCCGGTTTTTTCCTCTTTAAGGAATTCACCATCTGAATGGGGAGCATCAAAAATAACCTGTTCATCTCCATAATAGGCGCTAGCATTTGAATAGTTTGCCTCATCGGCAGAATTTTCCTCGACGAAATGAAGACCTCCAGTCCAGACGACATCATAAATGCTATTGCTTATGAGATTATTCATTTTATCGAGTTCCAATTGGAAACGAGAATCGTAGCGATCGCCGAAGAAAGTATAGTTTTTAATTATTGCATTGCTATCCTTTGTCAGGAAGGTAAAAGAAAGTTTAAGAGAGTCCTTACCTGAAAGTCTGTACTGAGACTGCGGAGAGTTTGGTGTAAAAGCAAGGTTTGAAGTTGAGACAGCTTTACCTTCGTTTGAGATAAAAGCAATGTCAAAACTGCCACCAAGGCTGTAGTTAATAAGTTGTACATATTTGTCTATTTCAGGAGAGCCAGCGGGAAGCTTGGAATGATACCAGTTATTATATTTTTTTAGGAAGTATTTATCAATTTTTGCACCGGCAGAATTAATGCGAATAATCGCAAGATCGGTTTCGATAGTTATATACTGATTAGCGGGTTTAAGGTTGGTATAAAAAATGCCCAGTGAAGCACTATCGGGAGTAGGAGTTTGAGTTACCGGGGGAAGCGATTCAGGAGCTTTTGGAGTTTCGACCTTAGGTTGAACGTGAGTAGTATCCTGAGTTTTTTTAGTATTTTTCGGAGGAGTTACTGTAGGAGTGGTGAGGTACAACCAGACGATTAAAATCAGGCCGATGAGTACAAAAGCTAAAGTTGTTTGTCTATCCATAAATATCCTAAATTATTTGAGGGGGTCGAGCCCGCCTTTGTTAAATGGGTTGCATCTAAGAATGCGCCAGATTGCTTTCAAACTACCTTTGAAGACGCCGTATTTGGACAGCGCCTGTACTGCGTACTCGCTACAGGTCGGGTAGAACCTGCAGGATGGGGGAAACAAGGGGGAAATAAATTTCTGATAAACCCTGATAAGCCAAATAAAAAGATTTCTCATTAGAATTTCTTGGCAAATGAAACAAAAACAGAGTCGAAATAGATACTTACAAGCCTGTTTCCACAAAAAACAAGTAGAGTTTTCAAATTAAAAGAACTTTTTCTTTAATTTTCATTAAAAGTTCGAGTACACCCGGGAGAACCTGATCCAGCGATACTTTTTTATTTTTTTTTTGGTTAAGCTGAAAAGGGATAAAAACGAGTTTAAGGACCGCCCCAGCAGAGGTCATATCAGAGAGAAGAATGAACTTATTAGTTCTATAAGCCTCCCGAATTAACCTTTTTATCCGATTTCGCCAAACAGCACTGCCCGATTTTTTCGGAACAGTGACGGCAAATTTTAATTCCGGTTTAATCCCCTCCTGCTTAACGATTTTGTAGAGGAGCAGTATTTTTTTATCTGAAGAAACAAACGATTTATTATCAGAAAAGATCTCTTCAATATCTTTTTTACTTTTTAACCGCTCACTTTTAGAAAGTGTATTTTGTTTCAATCAGTTGAATCTGATGCTTTATTAAATAGTTTACTAAAAAAGAGACTATTCGTCGCTAACAGTTAATTTATGACGACCGCGTGCTCTTCTGCGAGCAAGTACTTTCCTACCGTTAGCAGTTTTCATTCTTTCTCTAAAGCCGTGTTTATTCTTTCTTTTTCTGTTACTCGGCTGAAATGTTCTTTTCATATTTTTCTCCTAAAAATTGAACTACAAAGATAAGAATTCCAGTATTATTTTACAAATTAAGCAAGCAGGTAAACTTCATTTATTGTATGGAAAAAGAGGGAAAATTTAAGTGAATCTGAATAGATCAGGGGGGGATTTTGAAGAAAAGCGAGAAGGTAATAAGGATGGCTTTACCACGGCTTTACCACGGGTTTACCACGGCTTTAGTACGGCTTTACCACGGCTTTATATAAATGGGGGATACCTTTTTGGGATACCGGGTTTTTCAAAAAGCGAGTTAAATTGATTTTATAATTTGCTAAACTATGAATAAAGTGATAAATTTGTAGTCTTTATTCGGGTTATTATTATGATTACAAGTATGACAGGTTATGGGAAAGCTTCTTCGAGTCTTGAGGGATTTACAATCGAGGCAGAAGTTAAAAGCTTTAATAACAGATTTTTAGAAATTTCGTTAAGGATTCCCAATTCTTTGCAGACAAAAGAGTTTGAAATTAAGGAACTGGTGAGGAACAAGTTAAAGAGAGGAAAGATCCAACTCTCTATAACGGTTAAGCCGGGGGAAGGGGTGAATACTATCCCTGTTAATGAGGAGAAGCTTGAGGAAGCTTTAGAGGCGATGAAGAGGGTGAGAAAATTCATTAAATCGAAGGAGAAAATCAGAATAGAGCATTTTCTTTCATTCAAGGATTTGTTTACACCAGAGCAGTTTGAATTTGACGAGGAGCATTTTGAGGTAATAAAGGAAACTTTGAATACTGCACTGGATTCACTAATAGTTATGCGGCAGACAGAGGGTAAAAATCTGCATGAAGATCTGAACAACAGAGTAAACCTAATCAGAGATTCGGTAAATTTTATAGAAGAGGAATTCAGCGGAACAATTACTCAGCATTTTGAGAAATTAAGGGTAAGACTAAAACATATTCTTGAAGATGTAACGAAATATAACGACAGACTAGATACTGAGCTGGCAATATTAGCTGATAAAGCCGATATCACGGAAGAGTGTGTAAGATTAAAAAGCCATTTAAGGTTTTTTACCGATACACTGAAGTCCGGAGAGGAGGTTGGAAGAAAGCTGAATTTTATTTGTCAGGAGATGCACAGAGAGGCAAACACGATTGCATCGAAGTCTATAAATTCGGACATTATACACGCTTCTGTTTCTATAAGGGAAGAAATCGAGAGAATAAGAGAGCAGATCCAAAATATTGAGTAACCTGAAAGAAATGAACAGAGATGACCAGTGATAATGCGAATGTAAAGAAAGGAAAGATCCTTGTTATTTCCGCCCCAAGCGGAGCAGGAAAGACAACCTTGACCAAAGAGATAATTGCGGGATTTCCGGATATAATATTTTCGACATCGGCGACCACCCGAACTCAAAGAGCGAATGAAAGGAATGGAAAGGATTATTTCTTTATTAGTGAAGAAGAATTTGCAAGGAAAATCGAGTCGGATGAATTTGCTGAATGGGAAAGGTTTTATGATCATTATTACGGGACCTACCGGAAGCAATTGGAGGAGACGATAAACGGAGGGAAGCATATATTACTGGAAATTGATGTAAAGGGAGCATTGAAGATAAAAACGAATTACCCCGAATCCATACTGATTTTTATAGACCCGCCAAGTATTGATGCATTAATAACAAGGCTGAGAAACAGAAAGACTGAAAGTGAGGAAGAGTTTAGGAAGCGGATTGAGAGGGCAAAAATGGAATTGAGTCTAAAGGACAAATTTGATTATCTTGTAGTTAATGATAATTTGGATTTAGCATTAAAGGAATTAAAAGTTATAATTAGTAAAGTAACCAAATAGGAGTAGAGTAAAGATGGGTATAGGACCTGTTGATTTAAGAGAAATAGAGAAAAAAACTGCGAATATTTATGAAGCGATTATCATTTCGGGTAAAAAAGCGAGAATGATAAATGAAGAGCAGAAGTTAGAATTTAACAGTTTATTGGAGACCGTTCCACCAACGAATACTGATGAAGACGGAGAGGATTTTGACAATCCAGCACAGTTGAAGCTTTCGCTCGAGTTTGAGAGGAGACCAAAACCGCATTTACAAGCAATGAATCTTTTATTGGAAGATGAAGTTCAGTACGAGTATAAAGCCAAGGAATAAATAGTTGAAATCCGGCGATGCCCTAAGTGGGAAGAAGATAGTACTCGGAATTACAGGATGTATATCAGCATATAAAAGTTGTTTTTTAATCCGAGAGCTGGTTAAGCGAGGTGCAGAAGTAAAGGTTGTTGCTACGAAATCCGCACTTGAGTTTATTACTCCGCTAACATTAGCCACTTTATCCAGGAATGACGTTGTTGTGTCAATGTTCCCAAAGGGGACAGACAGTGAAGCGAAGACAACAACCTGGCATATTGATTTAGGCATATGGGCAGATATAATGATAATAGCGCCGGCATCTGTAAACAGCATAGCAAAAATTGCTCACGGGATTTGTGACAATCCATTAACGACACTCGTGACAGCTTTAAGGTGTCCCCTTTTAGTTTGTCCTACTGCTGATGTTGATATGTATCAGGCAAGAGTAACGCAAGAAAATATAGAAAAACTGAGAGGGTATGGATTTCATATTTTAGATGCAGAAGCGGGAGAACTTGCAAGCGGATTGACAGGAAAAGGACGTTTACCGGAAACAAGTAAAATTACAGATAAGACAGAGCAAATACTTTCCGGTTATAAAGAGGACCTTTCCGGGAAGCGAGTATTAGTAACTGCAGGACCAACATATGAAGATATTGATCCGGTGAGGTATTTGGGGAACAGGTCTTCGGGAAAGATGGGCTTCGAACTTGCAAAAGCAGCATATTTGAGAGGGGCGGAGGTGTTACTGATATCCGGGCCCACCAGCGAGAGAGCATATCAAGAAATACCGATTATAAGAGTAAGAAGCGCTGCGGAGATGAAAACAGTTGTTGATAAGAGTGTAAAAAATTCAGATATTCTGATTATGGCAGCTGCGGTAGCAGATTTCAAGCCCTCGAAAAAAAGCGAAAACAAGATTAAGAAAGAAGAAAATCCTGAAAGCATAAGACTGGAAAAGACAGAGGATATCTTAACAGGTTTGAAGACTAAAGCCAAGTCAGGAGAGACAGTAAAAGTCGGTTTTGCATTAGAAACAGAAAATGAAGAGAAGAATGCAATTAAGAAATTAAAGGGGAAAGGACTTGATCTAATAGTATTAAACTCACTAAGGGACGAGAAGAGCGGATTTGAATATGATACTAACAAGATCAAAATAATTGACAGAGATAAAACGAAGGAATTTCCTCTTATGAGCAAGTTCCAGGTTGCAAATGTTATATTAACAGAAGCGGCAGAGCTTATAAAGAAAGAAGCGTGAAGAAAAAGGAAATAATAGAATCGCTAAAAGCACAGAAGGAAATCTTCGGCGATATCCTTTATCAGAAGCTTGATATAAAACCCATCAAACCCGAACCTCCTAGCATAAAGACAGCCGCAAGTGCAAAAATGACTGAGCCAGAGTTATTCCCCGCAGAATGGGAGAGAGCAACGACGCTGGATGAATTGAACGAAATGATCTGCAAATGCCAGTTTTGCAACCTACATAAGACAAGAAATAAATTTGTATTCGGGAAAGGTAATCCAGAAGCGGGTGTAATGTGCATAGGAGAAGGACCCGGAGCGGACGAGGATGAGCAAGGGGAGCCATTTGTAGGAAGAGCAGGGGTATTACTTACGAAAATACTGGAAGCAATCAATTTTACGCGTGAGGAAGTTTTTATTGCAAATATTGTAAAATGCAGACCCCCGGGGAACAGGACTCCCCTACCGCAAGAGATGGAATCATGTCTCCCCTATTTGAGAAAACAAATTGAACTAATAAAGCCAAAAGCGATACTTTGTTTAGGATTAACGGCAGCGCAGGCTCTTTTGGAAAAGAGGGATACTTTAACTAATTTTAGGGGAAAGGTTTTTGCACATAATAATATAAAAGTTATGGTTACATACCATCCGGCAGCACTACTAAGGAATCCGAACTGGAAGAAAGGGTGCTGGGAGGATGTGCAAGCATTCAGGAAATTATACGACAATTTAGTAAAAGAATAAACCAGCAAGATGTCCAAGAAAAATGAAGAGAACATAAATTTAATGAGGCTGTTACCAGCAAGCATTAAACCGCCATCGGCACCGGATGTAGAAATGTCGGTTCTTGGAGCGATGCTGATAGACCGGGAGTGTGTACCAAAAGTTTTTGAACTGCTGAATGAAAATGATTTTTATCTAAAAGAGCACAGAATTATTTTCAAGACAATGGTGAAGTTATTTGAGTCAAATGAACCGATTGACACGGTAACATTATACCAGGAATTAAGCAAACAAGGGAATATAGATTCAGCAGGGGGACCTGTATACATATCGCGATTATCTCAGAATTTATCGAGTTCCGCAAATGTAGAATATCATGCAAAAATACTTGTGGAGAAGTCGGTATTGAGCAAACTTATTTCCACATCAAATGAAATTGTCAAAGCCGCGTATGACGGGACAGAGGATGCATTTGAACTATTAGACAAGGCGGAGAATCAGATTTTCCAAATAATGGAATCGCATATGAAGCGGTCATATGCGGACATGAAAAGAGCAGTCCGGGATGCGCTGGAATATTTTGATGCTATGCAAGTACAGGAATATAAGAACTTTGCCGTTCCTACAGGATTTCTTGATCTGGATGACAAACTAGGGGGATTTCAGAAGAAGGATTTAATTATACTTGCCGCCAGACCATCGATGGGGAAAACGGCATTGGGTTTATGTTTTGCGAGGAATGCAGCAGTATTGTATAAAATTCCGGTAGCGGTTTTTTCGCTTGAAATGGCGACTATACAGTTAATATTCCGCTTGATATCTGCTGAGGGAAAGCTTAATGCACAGTTACTGAGAACCGGGAAACTTCCCAAATCAGACGCACAGAGGCTATGGAGAGTTGCGTCGAAACTGAATGAAGCTCCGATATATATTGATGATGCTCCGGCCCAGACAATTCTAGAAATAAGGGCAAAAGCAAGGAGATTAAAAGCAGAGAGAAATATAGGTTTAATAGTAATTGATTATTTACAGTTAATGGTTGGTCCGCCGAAATCGGAAAGCAGAGAGAGAGAAATTTCTGCGATTTCAAGATCATTGAAAGCATTGGCCAAAGAGCTTGACCTACCGGTAATTGCAATGGCGCAGCTAAACCGTGCGGTAGAAGGGAGAACTGATAAGCGACCACAGTTATCGGATTTAAGAGAGTCGGGGTCTATAGAGCAGGATGCGGATGTAGTTATGTTTATAAACAGACCAGAGTACTACGGAATTAAGGAATTAGATGGAAATTCAACAGAGGGACTGGCAGAAATCATTATCGCAAAACACAGGAACGGACCGACCGGAGAAGCCAAGTTAACATTTGTAAAAGAATACAGCCGATTTGAAAACAGGGAATTATTCCGAACAATGGAAGAACCCCCAAGCATACAAATAGCAGATGAGGAAGATGTAATATGAAAACTTTAATTGTTATAATTATAGCATTTATTTTTATCTCCCCTATTAATTCACAAACATTCAGCGAAAAAGATGTGGAGATATGCAAATCCAAATTCCAGTTGGCAGTAGATAAGAATATGGTGGATGCTCCTTTGGGAGATTTAATAGCATTTATAGGGAGAAGTTTTATCGGAGTGGAGTATGTAGCCCACACACTTGAAAAAGAGGGGGAGGAAAACCTAGTAATCAATTTAACGGGTTTAGATTGTACTACTTTTCTTGAAAACTGCTTCACGTTCGGAAGACTTATAAAAGCGGGGAAAACAGAGTTCAATGATTACGTGAAGGAACTAACCTATATACGATACAGAGACGGAATACTGGAGAGATATCCAAGCAGACTACATTATTTTTCTGACTGGATTGCGAACAACACGTCAAAAGGAATAGTAAAAGACATAACAAAAGAGATAGGCGGAAAAGAGATTAAGTTCAATGTATTTTTTATGTCACAAAATCCGGATAAATACAAACAACTAAATGAAAATCCGGAATTTATACCAGCTATAAAGAAGAGCGAAGAAGAAATTAACAGCAGAACTTATTATTATATCCCGAATGATGAAGTGAAGGATATAGAGAATAAGATACAAAATGGTGATTTGATTGCGATTACGACGAATTTAAAGGGACTTGACATCGGGCATGTAGGAATTGCCGTAAAGGAGAAAAGCGGAAGGATCCATTTTATGCATGCACCGTTAGTGGGTGCAAAGGTTCAGATATCGGAGAACCCCTTACCAGAATATCTGGCAAAAGTGAAAAAGCATACGGGAATAATTGTGTTAAGACCTGTTGAGGTCAAATAATTACAATTCCCAGTTGTAGTATATATCGACCCAAATGGTGATAATGGCTGTTGCAATATCATCCGGAGGAGGGACATTTGCCTCAGTAAAATTAAGGAGAGCAATAACTTTTTGAATCACTTCTTCGTCAGAAATCTCAAGCAAGTCAGTGTTCGGGTAAAGGGAATTAAGGCAAAAAGCTAAAGCCTCATAATTGTTCCAAGAAAGAGGAAGTTTTTTACAGACGCCGATATAAGCAGAGAGCAACAAGCGTTCACTTTTAGCGGGGAAGGTGTTATAGAAACCACACAGGAAATCGTAAATCTCATCAAATGCAAGATTTACACCAGGACTTCCATCGGGCAGGATATCGCTTTTCTGACTAATAATATAGTCCAGGAACTCATCTGAAATCAAATTTGACATTAGTATTTAACCGTGATCATGAAAATTTAATATAATTAAAAATAAAAATAAGAAGAGAATAAAGAATAAAAAACTGTTATGAAATATATTTTTGAGTACCGTTTGGGATACAGGTTAATCTACAGTTTCGGAAGTCTGATAATAAACATACTAATAATAATTTATCTAATCCCGGCTATAATGGCATTCGAGGGGAAAATATTTCAAATTGCATACATAGCATTTTTAATGTTAATCATGTTTTTTTTCAACAAATATTATCTGAATTTATACAGGATAATGCCGTATAGAATTGAAGCAGATGATGAGAAAATGATATTCTCAGAATTTTTATTCGATAATAAATCAATCACTTTAAGTTATAAAGAGATTGACAAATTATCAGGCGGTATATTTGATGGTAAGGGGACAGGACTAATGAAAGTGCATAATACAGGGGAAGGAATAACAGTTGGATTCTTTCATAAAATCAACGATGCCAGGACACTTGAGAGTTTAATATTAAGCAAGGTTGATAAAAAACTGTACGATGAAGTAATTGATAAATTCAATATCAGAAAAGAAAATTTAAGAAAGAAGAAATAGTAAATCAGAGAATAAAAAACCCCGGATCAACCGGGGTTTTTTTATGAAATTATTAAGAGAGTTGCTATTTCAGTAAGGTCATTTTCTTGCTGATAACATTTCCATTAATCGAGAGAGTATAGATATAAGTACCGCTTGAGAGTTTAGAAGCATCAAGATTAACGTTATATTCGCCAGCTTCTTTCAGACCATTAACCAAGTCAGCAACTTTTTCTCCAACAAGATTATAGACTGCAAGGGAGACCATTCCTGCCTGTGGAAGAGAAAATCTAATATTAGTTGTAGGGTTAAAAGGATTTGGATAGTTCTGAGCAAGTGTATATTGTCCCGGAACAGTAAGAACTTCAACTTCAACTACATTAGAATAAGCATAACTTCCGTCGAAATCAATTTGTTTCAGTCTATAGGAATATTTTCCTGCTTTATCAGTTTGATCGGAGAAAGTGTAACCCTGAGGTTGAGTGGTGGTACCCTTACCATCGACAAAGGCGATTTTCTGATAATTTGAGTTTTCGAATTTCCTTTCAATTTCGAAGCCCTTATTATTAGTTTCTGTAGCAGTAACCCATCTCAAGTCAACAACATTACCAGAAGCCGAGGCTATGAAGGAAGCAAATTCAACCGGAACAACGCCAATGGGATTGAAACAAACAAAGTCAATAAACACTGTAGCTGTATCGCCAGCAATACTCGTGGTATCAAGGCTCGTAAATGTGATTGCATCGATAGTAACAGGGTCCTGGATTAATCCATTACCAGAAGCAATGAATGCATTCCACTGATTAGAATCAGCACAATCCCACTGATAAAGATGCCAACTACCATCGGCAATAACCGGGAGATCTATTGATCTCTCATTAGTACCGACGCCAGTGCCATTTGCATTAAGGTCGTCCAGAATAAGGCCACATCCAAGATAAGGGCGATCGGCTTTCAACCAATAACCAACGTATCCATTCTGGCTAAGGACGACATTGTTAGCGGGAGTACCCATACCAGATAGAAGACGGCAAAAATAGGGACCAAATATAGCGGGGTTATCGATCAACTTAACCATCAAGGATTTAGTGCCCATAAGAGCCGTCGATGAATCAACAACCGGTATAAAAGGAAGAAGACCTACAGTTGAGCCAGAGTAAGTTGTTGCAAGGGGGAAATGACCGGGAAGACCATCCTCAAAATCATCTATAGCAGTAATTTGAGAAAACAACAAAGAGGATGATAGAATAAAAGAAAGAAGGAGTAATTTGTATTTCATATTGACCTCCAAAAATGTTATAAAACAGAAGAATAGAGTTCCTTAGCAGGAACGTTATTCTGTTAATTGAATTAATTAAAAAGAAAAAGCCCAGGAATTCCCAGGCTTTGAAAAAACTTATTTACCGAAAACAGAATCTTTTGCTTGTTTAGCGATTCTGAATTTCAGCACTTTTTTAGCCGGGATAACCATAGTTTCTCCGGTTTTAGGATTGCGTCCCATTCTTTTTTTGCGGTTGGAGACAACTAACTTTCCTAATCCAGGAATAACGAAAGATTTCTTAGCTTCTTTATAAGCAAGAGAAATGAATTCATCCATGAACTGACCGGCTAATTTTTTAGTAACACCAGTTTTTTTAGCCATGTGATCAAGAATCTGACCTTTTGTCATTGGTTTTGCAGCTGCCATATTAATACCTTTAGTTTATTATAAATTAATAATTATTGTTCAGACAAAAATATAAATTTATTTTAACATATAGAAACAACAAAACGAATTTTTTTAAAAAAAATGCATTTTTTTTATTTAATCTGGTTCAATGACTCTGAAATCAGGTTTTTTAAAGGATTATTGGGGTATTTATTAAGAATTTCCAACCAAATTTTTCTTGCTTCATCCTTTTTACCGACAGTAGCGAAGATAGCTCCCAGATTGTAATGAGCATAGACATCATCCTTATCAATGGAAATAATCTGACGAGTAACCTGTTCAGCTTTTTCCAAATCTTTCTGAACGTAGTAAAGGTTAGTAATATTATGTAAGATATCGGTTCGTTTGGGATTCTTATCAAGAATCATGTTATAATACATTAAAGCTTCATCAGGTTTATGACTTTGAAAATAGAAATCTGCAAGTTCCCTCATTTTCAGAGTATCATTAGGATTTTTTTCAATACCTGCTTTAAGTTCATTAAGTTTTGCCATGACATCGGGAAGGAGTTTCATACCATCCTTACCGTGCATATCGGGATTTTTAAAACTTCGGTGAAGATCATCATCCGGCATCTGATTCATAGTGGAGTGATCGGGATTAGCATTGTTTGAACCACTAACCGAAAAGTAAATAATTAATGCGGCTACTGCAACCATAATAAAGCCGGAATAAAAAACCAGGGGTGAGAACTTAAATTTCATGTTAATATCTTTTCAGGTTATTAATTTAACTCTATCAGAGTATTATATTTAGTAGTTTTAGGGACTTTCATTTCCTCAATTTTTGAGTTCAGCAGCTCTATCCTTTCATTAGCTTCATCCTCGAAGTTGTCAAACATGTTCTCATCGGAGAAAATGATAATTTCCCCGAAGGTGTTCAGTTTCCCTTTAACTTCATAAACGGAGTAGGACTCAATGCCCTCGCCTTTTTGAAGCATTTTAAGTTCCTTAACACTACGCAAATATTCTTCTCTGTAATCAGGTTGAATTTCGTACTGCATTGTAAAAACCACTTTACTCATTTTTTCTCCATATTATAAAAGTTATTGCCCGAGGGCAAAGATTATTAAATGTATATTTCCCCCTTAAAACTGACGTTAGCCGGTCCAGTAAGGGAAAGTTTTTCAAAAACATCACCATTTAAGTTAAAGTCGACAATTAAAGAATCCCCACCAGCAGTTATCAAAGCGACAGGAGGATTCAGGTTATAAACAATTTTTGCGATAATACCAGCAGCTGTAGAACCCGTACCGCATGCAAGCGTTTCGTCCTCGACTCCCCTTTCATAAGTTCTGATGAAAACTTTTCCATCAGCCAACTCAATAAAATTAATATTAGCCCCACCCGGAGCAAAGAGAGGAGAATATCTGAGTTCCTTACCAAATGCAATAACATCAAGCTCGGAGATGGGTTTATTAAATCCAGGAATGTCTTTAATGTTAATTATAACGTGGGGAGAACCAGTGTTAAGGAATTGACAGTTAATATTTCCGAGGGAGGAAGCAACTATGAGGTTTTTTTTAAGGTCCCGAGGCTGGTTCAGATAGAATTTAATCATGTCTTTAGAAATAATTTTACCAGAAAATATTTCGTTATTGACACGAAATTTCATTTCGTCAGCGCCAGCTTTTCCAAAGAGAGATGCAAAAAGGATAGATGACCGAGCTCCATTCCCACACAGAGACCCAAGAGATCCATCGGCATTGTAGTAAGTCATTTCAAAATCGACGCCATCAGTTTTGGCGATAGTAATCAAACCGTCGCCTCCGATCCCGAATCTTCGGTGACATAGTTTTCTAACAAGAACCGGAGAAATCTGAAGAGAAGGATAGGAATCTTTATCAATAAAGATAAAGTCGTTTCCTGCGCCGTTAATTTTTGTAAATGTTACCTTTTCCATGACAAAACTATAAAAAAAGGCTTCTACCCTAGTAAAAGCCTTTTAATTTAAAACACCGTTTTTAATTTAAGATTTTTTAACAGGCTCAGTTTTGGGTGCAGTCAAACCTTTTAATCGCTTAGCTAAAGCTGATTTTCTTCTAGCGGCAGTATTTTTGTGAATTTTGCCTTTAGAAGCCAATTTATCGGTAAAGGATGCAGCCTCAGTAAATATTTTTTCGTTTAAGTCTTTATCATCTGTCGTTAAAGCTTTTTTAGTGAGAGTTTTGAGTTTAGAAATCGCACTTTTATTAGCTTCACGTTTTTTTGCATTTGTCAAAATTCTTTTTTTAGCCGATTTATGATGAGCCATTTTTCTTTCTACCTAATATTGTCAAAATTATTATAAATTAACTTGTAAATATAAGCATATTTTGGCTAAGTACAAATATTTTTTCAATCCAAGATTAACTCTTTATTTTAATTCCGATGTTTGCTATATTGAGGAAGTAAAAACCAAAATAATGTGAGGAAAACCGGGAAAAAGATGAGAATTATGCTGACGGGTGATTCTTTAACACACGGGTTTAATACTGGTGTGCTGTTAAGTGAATTTAATATAATAAACAAAGGAATATACGGAGACAATTCAGAGGGAATAAAAAACCGGATAGGTAAAGATATAATTGAGCACAAACCAGATTTTTTATTCATTCTAATTGGAATAAATGATTTCGCACTGGGCAGGAGTATTGAGAATATTGAAGTAAGCTATAGAGAAATCGTAAAGAAGGCAAAGGATTTCTTAGCCGGAGAGAAAATATATATAACGAAACTGCTTCCAACTAAAAATATTGAAAACAGACCAAATTCAGCAATTCGGCTGATGAATGAGCGTTTGAGCATTTTAGCCGAAGAAGAAAAGGTCAAGATTTTTGATCTATATTCACAATTTGCGGATGAAACAGGAAATCTAAAAGATGATTTTACTGATGATGGTTTACACCTTACTCCAAAAGCTTACGGAGTATGGAGCAGTATTTTGAGAAGCAAATTGGAGGCTTTAATAAGCAATAATTAATCTATAAGGAGTGAATTATGAATTTTCAGTTTACCGAAGAACAAGAGATGATACGACAAACAGCCAAGGATTTCGCCGAAGCAGAAATAGCCCCATCAGCTACAGAAAGGGATATTAATGGTGAATTTCCGGTTGAAATAGTTAAAAAACTTGGGGAATTAGGGTTTATGGGAATGATGGTTTCACCTGAGTACGGCGGTGCAGGAATGGACACATTAAGTTATGTGCTTGCCATGATTGAAATTTCTAAAGTTGATGCGAGTGTTGGAGTTATAATGTCGGTAAACAACTCATTAGTGACGTGGGGATTAGAACAATTCGGCTCAGATCATTTAAAGGATAAGTATCTAGTTCCATTAGCACAGGGATTAAAACTTGGAGCTTTTGCTTTATCAGAACCAGAAGCAGGGAGCGATGCAACTAATCAGAATACTATGGCAGAAAAAGAGGGGGATTATTACATAGTTAACGGTATAAAAAACTGGATAACAAACGGGAAAATGGCTGACTATTACATTGTAATGGCACAAACAGACAAAGTTAAAAGACACAAAGGAATTTCGGCATTATTGGTAGAAAAAGGGACAGAGGGATTTGAGCAAGCAAAAAAAGAGGATAAATTAGGAATCAGGAGTTCCGACACATGTTCATTAACATTTAACAACTGTAAGGTACCAGCAGAGAACTTAATCTGGGAAGAAGGAAAGGGATTTAATTTTGCAATGAAAACCCTGAATGGAGGAAGAATCGGAATTGCGGCACAAGCATTAGGAATTGCAGAGGCATCATTAGAAGCTGCAATTAAATATGCCAAAACAAGGAAAGCTTTTGGAACGGAGATTGCAAATCACCAGGCGATTCAATTTAAGTTAGCAGATATGGCGATGGAACTTGAGTCAGCTAAACTACTTACATTCAGGGCAGCGAGTTTGAAAGATAATCATCTTGATTACACAAAAGAGTCTGCCATGGCAAAATTAGCAGCATCCAAAGCAGCGGTGCACTGTGCGCTTGAAGCAATACAGATACACGGTGGATATGGATATGTAAGGGAATATCTGGTTGAGAGATACTTAAGAGATGCAAAAATAACTGAGATTTATGAGGGAACATCAGAAATTCAAAGATTAGTAATTGCCCGTTCCTTATTGGTTCAATAAGAAATGAGAATCATTCTACTAATTGTTTTAATTCAGACAATTGCACACCCGCAGGTTGACTGGGAAAGGTGGGGGAAAAAGGAAATTGACTACAGAAAAGAAAGTTTTTCAAAATCAAGGGATTACAGTTTTGACGGATTAGGTGTAACAGAAACAATTCTGAAAGGAGCTTTAATAAGTTATTGGACTTTTTTTTCGGATATAGACGGAGATAACTGTCCATTTGAGCCAAGTTGTTCGGCATTTTTTATCGATGCAGTTAAAACAACAAATTTAATTGAAGGAGCACTTCTTTTTTTTGACAGATTTGCACGAGATACCAACCCATTCAACCGGCGGAAGTATTATAGAATTGTTAAATCAGGAAGGTTTTATGATCCGATTGGAAATTATGTCAAAATTGGCAGGGATTAGAGAGAATTGTCAAGTAGAATTTATTTTATAATCTGCATTTTTATTTCGCTGTTTCAACAAATAACCGCTCAATCATATGAGTTATTAAGCCCTGCAAACATCCGAAAATTTGCCGATCATTTATACAAACAAGAGGACTACTTAAGGAGCATTGAGGAATACAAGAAACTTGAGAATTATTTAAGCAGTGATACACTATTAGTTCGCATATCTTTTGCAGAGATAAAAATGGGGCATTATAATGAAGCGGATAAAATAATATCTATCATGTCCAAGAGTTTGCGTTATACGGGAATCACAGATTTTTTGAGTCTTAGAAATAATTTTTTAAGAATTAATCATACTAAGCAATCTTACAATAATGAATATAAGTGGGACAGAACCAGTGTTAATATGAATTTGTGGAGTCCGGATGTGCAGGAGTCCTTTAACAGACTGGACTTTTTCCGAGAATTAGCGAATTTCCCAAGGAAAGATTTACTCGAAAGAATAAATATTTTCACTCCAGAAGAAAGAGACACAATAAACACCCTATTGATAATGAACCTAGACCCCCCTTTAAAGAGTCCGTTAATTGCCGGGGGGTTATCCTCAATAATTCCAGGACTTGGGAAGGTTTATGCGGACAGACCAGAGGAAGGAATAATAAGTCTGATATTAACAGCTACGTGTGTCTACATATCTTACACGAACTTTGAAGCAAAGCATCTTTTCAGGGGCTGGTTTTTTGGCGGATTATCAGCCATGTTCTATGTAAGTAATATTTATGGCACGGTTAAAGCAACAGAACAATACAACCTAGGGGTAAAAATCGGCATAAATAATATTGTGGAGACTTTTCTTCAAGCAAGAGACTATTACTCCCCCACTTCTCTTTTAGAAATGGTAAGGTAGTTTATGCAATTATTCTTTTGTTTATGTGTAATTTATTCAGCCACGATATTTGCCAAGGAAAGATTACCCGACTCCATACTAACCGAACAATACATTTATTGCAAGCAACTCCATGCAGAAGAAAAATATTTTGATGCAGTTACAGAGGCACAAAGATTAATATTTTTTGACTCCCTTAAGGAATACAGTTTCGGAGCCAACAGTTTAATAGCTGACTGCTACAAACAAGGAGGTAAATTCCGGGAAGCATTGATTTTCCTGGGAATTGCCTCGAAATACGTGAGTAACGAGGAAGAAAAGATTACTAACAAGATCGAATCAATAAGAATTCACATACTAAACAGATCAACAAGTATTGCACTTCGACAGGCTGAGGAATTAAAATTAGCGTACACAGAGAGGGAAGCTGAATCACACTACTGGAAAGGATGGATATATATGTTTGCCGACAGGTGGGGAGATGCAGCGAATATGTTTGCATTAATTGACACTTGTGAATACCTTAAAAAATTCTGCGAAGATATTGATAATAAAAAATATTCCGTTACATTTGCTAAAGCAATTTCATATTTTTTACCCGGTTCCGGGCAGGTTTATTCGGGTGAATATATAAACGGAATCCTATCTTTAGGCTGGAACATCGCTTCGGGATATTTAAGTGTCGAGGCATTCAAAGAGGAAAGGGTATTTGATGGGGCTGCAATACTGTCATTACTATGGCTGAGGTTCTATTCGGGAAACATAAGTAACGCAGAAAAATTTGCAAAGGAAAAGAATTCAGAGTTATATAATTCAGCATTAAACTATTTACAATTAAACTACAAAGGACTTAAACCGTGACATTAACTGAGGAGAAAATCAGAGAGCTTACACTTAAAGCAATTCATGATTTGGGAGCTAAAGCAACTCCGACATTGGTAAAGGAATATATTGAAAGAGAGTTAGCAAACGCGGATAACGGGATAAGGAGTAATAATTCCACCGGAACAAGCAACAGAGTAATACTAACATCATTTGGAGTTAATAACACCGGGATCGTCAGTGCGATTACAAAAATTTTAAGTGATACCGGATGTGATCTGTTAGATATTTCCCAAAAGATAATGCAGGAATTCTATACACTGATAATGATTGTAGATATATCCAATATGACAAAAGACCTCAAGGAATTGCAGGATCTAATGAACACAATAGCAACTCAGCTAAAAATAAAGATATATCTGCAGCATGAGGATGTATTCAGATTTATGCATAGAATTTGATATTCAGTAATTAAGTTTAGAAGAAAATGCCATACGAATTCGAAGAAATACTCGAAACAATCAAAATGACTGAAATAGAGCATTTTGATATAAGGACAGTGACCTTAGGGATAAGTTTAAGAGACTGTTCGGACAGAAATATTGCCGTAACAACACAAAAGATATATGAGAAGATAACAAGATATGGTCAGGCACATGTATCACTTGCGCAAGAAGTAGAGAGAAAATATGGAATATCGATTGCCAACAAGAGGGTATCGGTAACACCTATTGCCATTGCGGGAGATGCTTTTGGAATTGATGAATTCGTAAAAATTGCCGAAACATTAGATAAAGCTGCCGGAGAAATAGGTATTGATTATTTAGCGGGTTATTCTGCATTAGTACAAAAGGGATTCACTAACGGAGATTTGAATTTAATTAAGTCAATTCCCTCAGCCTTATCATTAACAAAGAAGGTTTGTTCAAGTGTAAACATAGCATCGACAAAAGCCGGAATAAATATGGATGCGATTAATATGATGGCGGATGTAATTAAGGAAACAGCATATCTGACACGCGAGAAAGACTCCATAGGCTGTGCAAAGCTTGTAGTTTTTTGTAATGCAGTAGAAGACAATCCTTTTGTTGCAGGGGCATTTCACGGAGTGACTGAACCGGAAGTGGTATTGAATGTAGGAATAAGCGGGCCCGGTGTCGTACTGAAAGCGATAAAATCTGCAGGAATGGTTGATTTTCAATCATTAGCCGAAGTTATAAAGAAAACCATTTTTAAGATAACAAGAGCCGGAGAATTAATAGGCCGAAAAGTGGCAGAAAAGCATGGTATTCCTTTTGGCATAGTTGATATATCACTGGCACCAACTCCAGCTGAGGGGGACAGCATAGCAGATATTTTAATAGCCATGGGAATTGAAGACGTAGGAGCTCCGGGGACAACTGCAGCGCTTGCCATGTTAAATGATTGCGTGAAAAAAGCCGGATTAATGGCAAGTACTTCGGTTGGTGGAATGAGCGGGGCTTTTATCCCCGTAAGTGAGGACCAAGGAATGATAAGGGCAGCACAAAAAGGAAACTTATCATTAGAAAAGCTAGAAGCAATGACTTCGGTATGTTCGGTTGGACTGGACATGGTTGCGGTGCCTGGGGATACTCCAACAGATACATTAGCCGGAATAATAGCAGATGAAGCGGCAATAGGAGTAATAAACGACAAAACAACAGCAGTAAGAATAATCCCTGCTTATGGGAAAGGAGTGGGAGATTTTGTTGATTACGGAGGTCTACTCGGGAAAGCTCCAATAATGACCGTAAGGCGTCTTTCATCGACAGATTTCGTTAAAAGAGGGGGAAGAATCCCAGCACCAATGAGAAGTTTGACAAATTAATATATTTAAGAATCCCAACGAAATTGGATTAAAGCGAAAACAAAGAAACAGAGATGGGTAAATTAATCTTTGCTATTTTAACGTTTATTAATTAAATTTCATATTCAGAAATGATTTACAGTTATATTTCGGAGGTTTAGCTATGAAAAAAGGTTTAGTAATCGGATTATCGATAGTAGGTGTAGTAGTTATACTATTAATAGTGCTTTATTCATGGATTGTAGGAGGTTACAATAATTTTGTATCGATGGATGAAGAAGTGAAGAAAGCATGGAGTCAGGTTGAGAATCTATATCAAAGAAGAATGGATCTAATTCCCAATCTGGTAAACACTGTAAAAGGATACGCCAACTTTGAGCAAAAAACGTTAACCGACGTAATCAATGCCCGTGCGAGAGCAACGCAGTTTAATATTACTCCGGAGGTATTGAATGATCCACAAGCGTTCCAGAAATTCCAACAAGTGCAGGGTGAATTAAGCGGAGCACTGTCGAGATTAATGGTAACAGTAGAAAATTACCCACAATTAAAAGCAAATGAAAATTTCCTGCAGTTACAGTCGCAATTAGAAGGTACGGAAAACCGGATATCGGTTGAAAGGATGAAATTTAATGAAACTGCGAAGTTGTACAATACTGCAATAAAACAGTTTCCCAAAGCAATAATTGCAAATTTTTTCGGCTTCAGAGAAAGACCATATTTCACAGCATTAGCCGGAGCAGATGTAGCACCTAAAGTTGAGTTTTAAGAAACAGTTGAAATCAGATGTCGTGGGTTAAGTACTTAGTAGTTTTTCTGATACTTCTTTCTGAGGGATTTCCCTCCAGCAGTTATCCTGTTCTTAAAATGTATGCGACCGATCTAACAGGGACTTTATCAAGAGCTGAACTTAATGCACTAGAAAGAAAGCTCGTAACATTTCATGATTCCACATCTACACAGCTTGTATTTTTAATGATTTCTACGCTAGACGGAGGAGCAATTGAAGAATATTCTTATCAAGTAGCGGCAACAAATAAGATTGGTACCAAGGAAAACAACAATGGGGTACTACTATTAATAGCGAAAGAAGACAGAAAGCTCAGAATTGAAGTAGGTTACGGTCTTGAGGGAGTGCTGACAGATGCGACTTCAAGCTATATAATAAGGAATGAAATAATTCCATTTTTTAAGAATGGAGAGTATTTTGAAGGGATAAATGGGGGTTTAAATGCAATTATTGCGGTAACAGCAGGAGAATACAAGAAAGTAAAAGAAGAGGAAGACTCCGGGGGAAAAATCCCATTTCCTGTAATTATTTTCATTATAATAATATTACTTAGCATATTTGGTGGCAGAGGAAGTGGAAAAGGGATTTTAATAGGGAGTGTATTAGGACAAATGGCAGGAGGAGGATTCCGGGGAGGGAGTTTTGGCGGGTTTTCGGGGCGAGGTGGAGGTTTTGGTGGATTTTCGGGGGGTGGAGGAAGTTTTGGCGGAGGAGGAGCTTCCGGGAGCTGGTAAACGTGAGGAATTTCGTATTCTTCCAAACAGAAAGTCAGAGGATTTTGCACTTGTAATTTCATGAAACTTTTATAATATTAGGTATATAATTATTTTTTTTCAGACAAATTAGTATTATTTAACAAAATAGGAGTAAAACATGGCTATCAGAATAACAGATGAATGCATCAACTGCGGAGCCTGTGAACCAGAATGCCCAAATACGGCGATATATGAGGGTGGAGCAGATTGGGAATTAGGTGGGACAAATCATGGAAATTCAGACACGGCACCCTCAGGCGCAACCGGATTTTTCAGCAGTGATTATTACTATATAGTACCTGATAAATGCACGGAGTGCAAGGGATTTCATGATGAACCGCAGTGCGCTGCAGTTTGTCCAGTTGATTGCTGCGTTCCAGATCCAAATCATGTAGAAGACGAGGCTACATTGCTGGCGAAGAAAGAGCATCTAGACAGTCTTGGAAGGTAAGGAAACACAGGATATTAAAAAAAACCCCTTTATTCAGTAAAGGGGTTTTTTATATATGTAATAAAATGAAAAAGAAAGTTGCAATTATCGGAGGTGGAATAGCAGGATTATCTGCTGCGATACGTTTAATCAGTTCCGGAAATAAAGTAACATTATTTGAGAAGAATACGACAACGGGTGGAAAAGCGAACGAATTGAGGAAAGAGGGATTCAGGTTTGACACCGGACCATCATTACTTACAATGAAATTTGTTCTTGAGGAATTATTTGAATCTGCAAGAATTAATACAGACGATTATATCAAATTCACTTCCCTATCCACTTTATGCAAGTATCATTATCCCGATGGAACACTAATAAATGCATATGCAGACAGAGAGAAATTTGCCGGGGAAATTGAAGCAAAAACATCTGATAAAGCCGAAAGCATTAAGAAGTATTTAAGATACTCGAAAAGAATTTATGATTTAACAGCAGAATTATTTCTGTATAAAAGTTTTAAGGAGCCCTCTACATTTATGAATTTAAGGGCACTGAAGACACTCCTAAATTTGAGAAGTATTGATGCTTTCAGAACAATAAACGAGGCCAATCAGTCTTTTTTCAGGGACACTAAAACAATACAACTTTTTAACCGATATGCGACATACAACGGGAGTAATCCATTTGAAGCACCTGCGACATTGAATATTATCCCTCATGTTGAATGCTCGCTCGGAGCTTATCTACCCGAGAAGGGGATTTATTCAATCACCGAGGCATTAACAAAAGTTGCCGAAGATCTAGGAGTTTCAATTCAATATAATTGCAATGTTGAAAAAATTACACATAAAGAGAAAGTAGTAAAAGGAGTTCGAGTAAATGGTATTGAGGAAAAATATGATATAGTTGTAGCAGGCAGTGACGTAAACTACACATATATAAACCTATTTGATAATTTAGAGATAAAGGAGTCGAGAAAATACAAAAAACTAACACCTTCTTCATCAGCAGTTGTTTTTTATTGGGGTGTCAAGAATTACACTTCTCCCCTCTCAACTCACAACATTTTCTTTTCGGACAATTACAAAGCGGAGTTTGATGATATATTCAAAGAAAAAAGGACTCCAAGAGATCCCACAGTATATGTTTACATTTCTTCCAAAACCGTACAAGGTGATGCACCGGAGGGAGGAGAAAACTGGTTTGTTATGACTAATGCGCCATATTCAGAAGGGCAAGACTGGTTAAATGAGATAAAGATCCAAGAAGAAGTTATAAAGAAAAAAATATCAAAAACCTTAGGGATCAATATTGAACAACACATTCGGTTTTCAGAGGTTTTGACTCCCCCGATAATTGAAGCGCAAACAAACAGTCACTTAGGAAGTTTGTATGGAATCTCTTCCAATAACAGAAATGCGGCTTTTTTAAGACAGGGAAACAGATCGGGCTATTTCAAAAACCTTTACTTCTGCGGAGGAAGTGCACATCCAGGAGGCGGAATACCTTTAGTGCTGCTTTCAGGCAAAATTGCATGTGATCTAATAAGGAAAGACTATGATTAAGGCAGATCATAAAAGATGGGCCAGATATATTTTTAACGTATATATCGAGAAACAACTTAGAGGACACTTTTCACATTTTTATATGCTCAATGAAGTTCCAGATGTAAAAGATGGAGAGACTGTGATTTTCTGTCCAAATCATTTTTCCTGGTGGGACGGATTTTTGATTGACAGGATTTACAGAAGCTTTTACAGGAAAAAGAAATTTTATATTATGATGCTAGAAGAACAGTTAAAAAAACTCTGGTTTTTTGGTAAGCTTGGAGCATATTCTATTAATCAGACCAATCCCAGAAGCATTATAGATACTATAAAATATACAAAAGCGATAATCAGAGGCGAAGAAGCATTCATCGCCATTTATCCTCAGGGAGAGTATCAACAAGTTGACCCGGAAAAAATAAAACTTAAAAGAGGATTAATAAAGATAGTCAATGGACTTGATGATAAGCTAAAAATCGTTCCTATCGCATTTGATTTCAAGTCAGGTGAAGAAAAACTACCAAAAATATACGTACGATCCGGAAGGATATTTTATCCCAAGGAGATTGAAAGAGATTTCGATGGATTTGAGTCGGAATTCAGACATAACCTTGCATTGCTAAAACAAGAATGTTTAATTACCAAACCCCTAAAAGATTTGATTTGAAATGAGCGACTATATTTTCATTGTATCTCTAATAATTCTTTTGCCAGCAACAACTGTTACAATGTACAATCTGATTACAGGCCCAACCGTAAGAAGGAAGAATGTATCTGATGAGTACATCGGCAAGATTTCCGTACTCATTCCAGCAAGGAACGAAGAAAAGAATATAGGTGATATCCTAGAGTTAGTCTGTAAACAAGAATACACAGATTTGGAAATTTTGGTCCTTGATGACCACTCAACGGATAAAACTCCTGATATTGTGAGTGATTTCATCAATAAAGATAAAAGAGTAAAACTTATTGAGGGCGAAAAACTTCCTAATGGTTGGTTAGGAAAGAACTGGGCATGTTATCAGCTTTCAAAGGCAGCAAACGGAGAGTATTTTTTATTCATTGATGCCGATGTTAAGCTTGTTGAATCATCTATTAACAGCATTGTTTACTTTAGGAAAAAATTTAAGGACTTTGCGATGCTCTCTGTTTTCCCGACACAGATATACCGAAGTTTGGGAGAGAAGTTGCTTGTTCCGTTAATGAACTGGATACTTCTATCTTTTTTACCACTCAGATATGTGTTCACAAAAAAGAATAAATCCTTTATTGCAGCAAACGGTCAGTTGATCTTTATTGAACGAAAAAGTTATGATTACATTGGAGGGCATGAAGCGGTAAAGAATAAAGTTGTAGAAGATATGGAAATCGGAAGATTAATCAAGTGTAACGGAAAGAAACTTGTAACCGCAGTTGGGGGAGACAGTATTTACTGTAAAATGTATGATGGTTTTAGAAGTGCATATAACGGTTTTTCGAAAAACTTTTTTTCCGGATTCAATACCAGTGCATTTGCTTTTATTTTAATGCTAAGTGTCATCGAAATAGGTTTTTTGTTACCGATTTCAGGATTTTTATTTAATGTTAAATTTCTTGGACTAATTTTACTAATAATTCTTAACCGAACATTTGTTTCGTTTATTTCAGGACAGAATTTTTTATTAAATTTAGTATTACATCCGATACAGATGGTGCTACTTTTTGTGGTTGGAATAAATTCAGTAATTAAATTCAAAGCCGGAAAGATAGAATGGAAGGGGCGAAAGATTTGATTAAGGATCATTTACCACATATTTTTTTAGCGATAATGTTTAGTGTGGGAATAGCGGGACATCTAATTAGCCCGTTGTATTCTTTGATGATAACTTTAACACCTTACACGCTTTTATTAACAGGAATAACCGTTTTATATAATTATCGAAATGAACTCCGGAGAGATCTTATTATATGGTTTATGACCGTTTTTGTGTGTACTTTTTTTCTTGAAGTTATTGGAGTAAAAACAGGATTGATTTTCGGAAAATACGAATATACAACCATTTTAGGATTTTCGATTTTTAGTGTTCCTCTAATAATTGGTTTTAATTGGGCTATTATAATTCTGGGATCGGTAATAATAGCGGGAATGATTACAAAAAGGGGAATTGCAGCGAGTTTAATTGCTGCGTTAATAGCATTATCTTTCGATTTTCTTCTTGAACCCATAGCAATAAAGCTAAGCTACTGGCAATGGGAAAACAATAATGTACCAATTCAAAACTATGTTGCGTGGTTTTCAATTGCGTTTTTTTCATCAATTTCATACTTTAATACGGTAGAGAAAGTCAATAATAAACTTGCAAGTTTTTATTTATTTGTTCAGTTTATATTTTTTTTAACATTAAATTTATTTTTATAAAATGGGAATTACAATAGCTATTACGATAATACTTGTATGGGGATTTCACTTATTTTACTCATTAAATTCGGTAATTATTGAGCCCGGAAATTCATATGTTTATCTACATGTACTTATTCAAGGATTTCTATATACAGGATTATTTATTACGGGGCATGACGCTATGCATAAAACAGTAGCCCGAGGGATTAAGATGAACAAATTTTTCGGTTATCTAACTTGTTTTCTATTTGCGGGACTTTCCTTTAATCGTCTGCTCAAGAACCACAAATTACATCACAAGTATCCTGCGAGTGAGGAAGATCCTGATTATTCGACTAAATCTCAGAACTTTTTTTACTGGTTTTTATTATTTATGAAGAGATACGTTACAATAACTCA
Organism: Ignavibacteriales bacterium; assembly: GCA_012517155.1. Lineage (GTDB taxonomy): Bacteria > Bacteroidota > Ignavibacteria > Ignavibacteriales > Ignavibacteriaceae > JAAYVN01. The sequence continues at coordinate 45,437 of JAAYVN010000050.1, forward strand.
ACTAGTTATAATGGCAATTACTTTTAATTTATTGAAGTTCCTTTTTAGTGATATTAGTCTGATTGTCTTCTGGGTAATTCCTGCATTTTTAGGGACATTTCAATTATTCTATTTTGGGACATATGTGCCCCATAAAGTGCCTCACACGGAGGAGATGATGCCACACAAGGCACGGACGCAAAAAGGGAATTTAGTTTTAGGTTTTTTATCGTGTTACTATTTTGGATATCATTATGAGCATCACGAATCACCAACAACCCCCTGGTGGGGGTTGCCAAGGTATAAAAAAACTATTTGCACAAATGAGTAATCCATCATATATTAGATATTGAAATAAAATGGTATATAAATGAGCGATGACATTAAATTTCTTCAATTAGTCCCGATTTTTTCCGAATTAACGACGGAAACATTAGAAAAAATATCCTGTTTGGTACAGAGGCGTACCTATACAAAGGATCAAGTTATACTAATGGAGCATGAATCGGGATCGGCATTTTTTATAATAATCTCCGGGAAAGTAAAAGTTTTCAGAGAAAGTGAGGAAGGGAAAGAAGTAATTCTGACAATACTATCAGAGACGGATTTCTTTGGTGAAATGGCGATCATTGACGGTTTGAACAGATCGGCAAATGTAAGTGCCATAGAGGATTCGGAGCTTTTTGTGATAGAAAGAAAGGATTTCCTGGATCTTCTATATACGCATCCCGAAGTATCAATTGCCTTGCTTCAGGAGATGACGAAGAGACTAAGAGCGGCAGATATGAAGATAAAGTCGCTATCTTTGAAAGATGCAGAAGGAAAAGTAGCTACGGTAATACTCCAATTAGCTGACGACATTGGAAAAATTAAACAGGGGGTTGTAGAAATTGAAAAACTACCCTTCCAGCAAGATCTTGCTAATATGGCAGGAACATCGAGAGAAACAATTTCCAGAGCCTTACACTCATTTGTAAAAAAGGAGTTAATTGAATTAGATGGAAATAAATTAAGAATACTTGATTACTCAAAATTCAAGGATCTTTATAGCTAGTCATGCATGACAAAATTGACCTACATATACACACAAGTTTCTCAGATGGAGCATATAGTCCCGAAGAGATAGTAAGGCGATGTACTGAAGCCGGGCTTAACAAAATAAGCATAACCGATCATGATTCAATTGATGCAATTCCGCATGTAAGGGAACATGCAAAGGAGCAAAACATTGAAGTAATACCAGGAGTTGAGCTTAGTTCAGAGATGATGAATAATGAAGTTCATATACTTGGGTATTATATTGACATAAATAATTCCGAGCTTATAGAGTACCTTCGTTTTTTCAGGGATGAGAGATTGAGAAGAGTCGGAAAAATAATTAAAAAGTTAAATAACTTAGGATTGGAAATCACAGTAGAGGATGTTATAAATGATCTTCCCAGCTATGTAGCCGTAGGAAGACCCCATATAGCACAAGCTATGTACAATAAAGGGCTGGTTTCATCATATTATGATGCATTTAATAAATACCTTAAGAACAATGGTCCAGCATACGAAAAGAAAGTCCACATTTCCCCAGTCAGTGCCTATAAAATAATAAATGAAGCCGGAGGACTTGCAATAATAGCCCATCCAGGGAACATGCAGCAAGATATTCTTAAGTATCTAATAGAAGCAGGTGCTGATGGAATAGAAGTAGTACATCCATCACACAATGAGACATTAACCAAGCATTACCAACAGATTGCGAATGCTTATTTTCTGCTTGCAAGCGGAGGTTCAGATTTCCACGGCGGGAAAAGAAATGATGAGCAGAATCTGGGTAAGTACCATATAACACAGAGATACCTTGAGGCTATGCAAAAAAGATTAATAAAAGATTCAGCTTAAAAAATAATAATATGAGAGAAGATAAAATGAA